>PNKB01000065.1 GCA_013997645.1 Cyanobacteria bacterium PR.3.49 | reverse complement strand
TCTCGATTGCCAGAGCCATCGTCAATAAACCGCGCATCCTGCTTGCTGACGAACCTACAGGCGCACTCGACAGCCACACAGCAACAGAAATAATGGCTCTTTTCGATGATCTTGTCGAACAAGGAATTACAGTCATTCTCGTAACACACGACGGCGAAGTGGCCAACCGCGCTTGCCGCATCGTGAGAATGCGTGATGGTCAGATTACTTCAGACAGCCGTATCAGATCAAAGATCTCTTAGCCGCTTTGAAATTTTTGCTCGAAAATAGTGTCCATGCCCGTTTTGAAGTGACCACGCCGGACATTGTTTTCCACCAGTCTTGCCAGCGTCTTACGCGCGCGCATAGAGACATAGGGATTTTCATCATCAATAAGACTTTCGAGAATACCGAAAGGCATGCTGTGATTTTCAGCGATGCTGTAGCGTACATCGACGCTCTCATCCTGCACCAAGGTTAATAATACGTCCAAAACAGTATTGGTATTTTCAGCCACCGCTACCCTTACTGCAGCGCTGCAATGAGCGGCAAGTTTAGAAAGCGTCTCAGGCGAGCAACGCGGATTTTCCGCTATTCTCTCTAAAACGCAGTCCGGAGCCGTGTCGGCCAGGTCTTGAAGAACCTTAGCCGGTGTATTGGGATTCACGGCCATGGCAAATTTTGTTCGCATCTCTTCTCTCCCAAGAGCAGACGAGGTGGCAGGCTCTTTGCCTCGAGCCTTTCCATCTAGTTGTTCCATTGAACCAACCTCATTCACTCAACAAACCCACACCCAAAACGCCCACATTTACTATCCTAGGCGACACACGTCCAGGCCGGATATAGCGATCCACATATTGCTATACAGGGAAAACCCAGCATTTTCGCGAGGCTTACGCGAAAGAAATCATATAGATTCCTTTATAAAGATAGCGACGAGCGCCTCCTGACCCCTTGTCCCTCAAGCGGTTTGAGTATCGTTGTCCAACTTTCACTATCATCAAGATAGTGAAAAGCGGTATCCTCTGCCGCCTACAGAAGAATCACGCGGGAGAAAAGGACGCCAACTTTTCAGATTCAAAAAGATTTTTCGGCGAAAAATCTTTTGTCACTCTGTCCAAATTCGACAAGGTCTGTATACAACCATTCACGGCAGTCAGGCGAATACCCAGGGGCAACCCCAACCCCGCTTCTAGATAGAAGAGGAGAGTTATGGTGATGAACATTATCGGCATGGAGTGTGCAACGACTTATTATCCTTCGATGAATACTGCTCTCAAGCAGGCAGCACAAGACCACATAGTCAACGATCGCATTATTGCAACCAGCTTAAAGACGGCTCCGGATGTGCTTGAAGCGCTCTCGAGAACAGCCAGTCCCATGATCCTGGAATTGATTGCAGGCAACGCTAACTGCCCGCCATCTTTGCTAAAGCGGCTGGCCAAGCACCATTCGACTAATGTTCGTTTGGCGGCGGCAGAAAACAATAATATGAATCTCGAAACACTGTGGGAATTAGTTCTGGATAAAGATGCCGATGTCCGCTTCGGTATGGCAGAAAATCACCACATGCCCGAATTAGTTTTGAAGGCTCTTTCGGAAGACGAGAATCCTTATGTTGCTTGCCGGGCAAGCAAGACTCTCGAGCGCGTTAAAGATGCTCGCTCGATTGCAGGTGAGACGCAGTCGTGGAAAAACTTTCGCGCCTCAGAAACCCGCAAGCGTTTGATGCAATTGGTGGAAGAGACCGGTCAAAGTCCTATTACTCAGGTCAATCGCTTCTTCTTGAACCTGTGCAATTATGCTCGCGCCATATAGGCAAATTTATAGGTCCCTTTAGCGGGAAACAGTTTTACTGGTAGGGGAAAATATGCGCAAAGGAAGCGGGGGCTGGCGTCCCCGCTTTTCGCTGGCGTATGCCCCTTTTTAATCTTCCGGTACCGGATCCTATACAAAGTTATATAGGTACCTATCCCGGCGATTCTTAACCATCAGTAATAATCGGAATATACGGTCAGGGTAGCCGGAAGTTTCAATTTTAAGTCCATGAACCACAACAGGATTGAAGCACTATTCGGAAACCCATATGCGCCTGATGGCGGCCGTGCGAGGGACGGTGGAGAGTATGACCTATCCTTCGCTTACCGTTTCCGGTGGGATAGTCCGGAAACCCAAATCAGGGAGGCGTTAAAAGTGCTGCTGTGTAATGAAATCGACGTTCAATCTGTAAAGCGTCCCGTTGAGCAAAAAGAATCTAGAAAGGGTGTTGAAGCGGAAGCGGCTCGTATTCGCTGGTTGCTGGCCATCAATCCCAATACTCCGCCTCCGGTTCTGGAGCATCTTTCCAATGACGCATCCGTAAGGCTCTTGGAGCGCATCGCCGAAAACCCGCGCACACACACGACTACCTTGGCGAAACTGGCCAATCACGAAGAAGCGCAAGTACGCGCCGCCGTGGCTGAAAACATGAATATTTCGATTAAAACCGCCTGGAAGCTTGCTCGCGATGAGAGCCCGGATGTAAGAGTCCGTCTGGCGGAAAGCTACCACGTGCCGGTGGCCATCCTGCGCATACTGGCGACGGATGACAATCCCTACGTGCAACAGAGAGCCTACAAAACCCTCTATCGCATGCTTGAAGAAGTGCAATCCCTGCGCTCTGCGTAGGAAGAATTGCCCCACAGAAAGTTTTTCGATTCAATCCCACAAACCCATAACCCCCCTACAAGGAACGCGCTCCATCTGGTCGAAAGACCATTCGGAGCGCGAACCTCATTTAGACTTAGTTTGGGATATTTCGAAACCGGTTTTGAGCTTATTTCGAAAACAAACCGGTTCTGGCACGCAGCATGCGGTTGATTTCCGCTTGAATCTCGCCTTCCAGATAGCGTGCTTGTGATTTAGCCTGCTCTTCAACCTTGTCGCGATTTGATTCTTTCTTGTACTGCGACGGTTGCAGGAAAGCCATCTTCCACTTAACCGGCAAACTGAACAGATTGACCGGGAAAGGATAGAAGGGGAAAAACGGCGTCACCGGGAATGCCGGCATGTTGAGCAGTTTTGCCACTTTGTCCGCATTGAAAAGAACGGGTACAGCTTCATCCAGACCGAGCGTCGCCAGAGGAACGATTTTGACGCCCTCCTCTACGGCAGAAAGCAAGCGCGTCCAGTCGAAATCGCCCAGGCGATATCTTTGCGAGAAAGTCTTTTGCGTGCTGGCAATGCCTTCCGGGAAAGTGGCGACCACTTCGCCTTGGGCGAGCAAGCGTTTTACATTGTCCGAAGACCACGGTACAAAGCCGATTTCGCGCAAGAAATGATGCAATCTTTCATCTTCGATCCAGTCCATGTCGCAAACAACATGCACGCGGCGCGGATTTTCTCTGGACATGAGCGCATAGATGAGCATCATCGCCGTCCAAGGCACCAGTCCGGTCGAATTGCCGACAATCAGTGCCGGACCTTCATCTGGAATAGCTTCGAGGTTCTTGAACTCTACTTTCCACCAGTCTTCATAAAGGAATTTCAATCCCGGTGCTAATTTTGCCAGGGTGCGCAGTTCAAAACCGAAATAGTCCTCGCTTTTGCGGGAGTTGCGGACAAACTGTTTGTAGCTATTAGAAAAGGCTTTCACGGTGTTTCACTCCTTCCATTATCATCCTCGGCCCAGGCGGTAAAAACCGACTTGCGCTCTTTGAGCAAGCGATTTAAATCTCTCTGGATGTCGTACTGAATCTCACGTGCGATTTTCAAACAGAGCTTCTTGTCTTTTGCCTTCTCAGGCGGGTAATCCAACAAGATCGGCTTGTGTATGTTGATCATCCATTTGACGGGCAAAGGAATGAACATAAGCGGGAAAGGCATCCATGGAAATGCCGGCGTTACCGGGAAAAACGGCATCTTCAGCATTTGAGCAAATTGTTTGATATTGACGAAATTGGGAAAAATCTCGTCACCACCGACGGTGGCAACAGGAATGAGCGGCACCTGTCTTTCAATCGCCAATTGAACGAAACCGGGATGGAAGTCCAATATCCGATATCTTTCTCTATACGTTTTGCCTACGCCCCTCAGCCCCTCCGGATAAATTCCCACCAGCTCGCCCATATCAACGAGTTTGCGGGCGTTCTCCAGAGTTGCTCTTACCTGACCGGTCTCTCTCATCCATTCGCTGATGCCGGGCAAAGAAAAAAACCAGTCGGTAATCATGTATCGGACCCGACGAGGCGCCGGATGCTGATTGCACATGGATATCGTAATCATCGCTCCATCCAGGGGCAGAAGGCCCGAATGGTTGCCTATCAAAAGCGCTGGTCCATCAGAGGGAATATTCTCGATTCCGCGCACGCGGACCTTGAAATGCTCCTCATAGCAAAAGCGAAAGACAGGCTCCCACTTGGCGAATGTCTCCAAGTTGAAGCCGAATTCGTCTTCCACGCCCGCATAACGGGCGAAATAGGACGGATTTCGCTCTTCCAGCGCCTTAAGCGGGTCTTTTAGCGAGGTTTGAATACTTTTCCAAGTAACCACAGAAAACCCAATATGCCAGGGCCAAACGAGACGAACAGAACAAACTTCTTGAAGACTTGCTTCGCGGCAGCGTTTATGCGCACGTAGGCGGGTTCACGCTCTTCGTTTGTGGAGTCGTTATTTTCAGTTGTTGTGTCAAAATCTTGCATAGACAGTCACTTCTCTTTAAAAGCAGTACTGGACGCCAATTGCTGAAGATTCTCGGATCTAAGGTGTTCCGGTCTTCCTCTGTGGGCAGGCGAAAATTGCTGCTCCACGCTTACATTTGCATAAGTATAGATAGTTGTCGCCAACCCAGCCTTAGATGCGCGTTTTCTCCTTAAGAAACATTTACCGTCGCGGCAAAGCCCCTGAGAGGATGGGCAACACAGCCTATAATTCTCGCAATCGATTGATTAGCGGACCCGATTTACAAGCTGTCCCAATTTACAAGCAGCCCTCGACGGGCGACGGAGAAATTATGCAACCTGACATGAACCAACTTCTGGGCAACCTGGCTAAGATGCAAAATGAGATGCAAAAGCTTCAAGCTGAGCTTGCCAAAACGAAAGTTGAAGGCACGGCAGGCGGCGGCAGCGTCACTATCAGCTGCAACGGCGATCTGGAATTCACCGGCGTCAAAATCAAGCCGGAAGCAGTCGATGCCGAAGATATCGGCATGCTCGAAGATCTGATTTTGACTGCCATCAAAGATGCCTGCGCGAAAGCCAAAGCAGCCGGTGAAAAGCAAGCCATGCAAAATCTCGGCTCGATGCTGCCTCCCGGTATGGGCGGTTTCTAAATAGGAATTCCGCATGTATTTCACCCCGCCCTTAGCCAGGCTGATTGAAGAATTTCAAAAGCTTCCGGGCGTGGGTCCGAAATCGGCACAGCGAATGGCTTTTCATGTCTTGGGCATGACGCATGAATCGGTGAAATCGTTCGCCGATTCGATGATCGATGCCAAAGAAAAGGTGCGCAATTGCAGCCGGTGCTTTCACCTGTCTGCAGCGGACCCCTGCGAGTTGTGCACCAATGAAAGGCGAGACAAGCAGCAGGTCTGCGTCGTTGCAGACTCACGCGATGTAATCGCCTTGGAACGCACGCGTGAATACAAGGGGGCATATCACGTGCTCACCGGGCTGATTTCACCCTTGGACGGCAAAGGTCCGGACGAATTGACCATCAGAGAGCTGGTCAATCGTGTTAACGACGATCAAGTCAGGGAGCTGATTCTGGCTATAAACCCGACAGTGGAGGGCGATGCCACAGTGCTGTACATTTCGAGCTTGATCAAACCTTTTAATACGAAAATCACGCGCATTGCTTTTGGACTTCCGGTCGGCGCCGATCTCGAATATGCCGATGACATGACACTTTCCAAAGCGCTAGAAGGTCGCCGCGAGCTCTAAAATATTTGCTTGGCGAGTTATCGCGATACGATTTTTTTGATGCGCTCAGCCAATTTTTCTTTGCTCAAACCGTTCAAATCAAGCAAGATCGCGCGGGCTCCGTGCTCGACAAATTGATCGGGAATGGCCATCGGAAATACTCGCGGCAAACCGTCTGCAATTTCTTGACCGGAAGTGCTCATCCACTCCAGAACGGCAGCACCGAAGCCACCGGACAGACAGCCTTCTTCCACCGTGATAAAAGTATCGTAGCCGTCGCGAACGAATCCGCTCAGCATGTTCAGATCAAGCGGTTTGGCACTGCGCGCGTTCACCAATATCGGTTTTTCATCGCTTTCGATCAACTCAAGGGACTGGCGGGCAGCATCGACCATCGCGCCATAGGCGAGGATGACAGCTGGTTTTCGACCTTCTTTGGCGGTTTTACCAGGCTGCAAAATTTCCCATGCGGTGGGATCGATCAACCGGGGTTTGCTCGATTGAGTTTCGCCAGTGTCACCAATAATGGTGGCACCGACAGCTTTATCCCTGGGGAAACGAATTGCCACAGGTCCTTTGCTCTCTTTCACCGCAGTAAAGACCATATCGCGCAGCTCTTGTGCATCTTTCGGCGCCAGAACCGTGAAATTGGGAACGCTGCGCAAAAAGGCAATATCAAAAACACCCTGGTGGGTTTCACCATCTTCAACCAGGCCGCCTCTGTCGATGCCGAAGACGACCGGCAGGTTCAAAATGGCGACATCATGAATGACCTGGTCCATGGCTCTTTGAAGGAAAGTCGAATAAATCGAAACGACAGGTTTCAACCCAGCTTTTGCCATACCTGCGGCCATGGTGACTGCGTGCTGCTCGCAAATAGCGACGTCGAAGAAGCGTTCCGGATAGGCTTTCCCAAACTTCACCAAGCCGCTGCCTTCGGCAGTTGCCGGCGTAATTGCCACCAGATTCGGTTCTTCCTGAGCAACATCGATCAAGGCTTGAGTGAAAATATCGGAATAAGTCTTTGGCTTCGGCTTAGCGGGAGAGGCGTCGACCTTCTCACTCAATTGCGGCTCCAGACTGAAGGCCGGAACACCGTGATATTTGATTGAATCGTCCTCGGCAGGTTGGTAGCCCTTGCCCTTGCAGGTGATAAGGTGAACTATTTGCGGAGCGGACTTATCTTTGACCGCTTCGAACGCCTCGATTACGGCATTGACGTCATGGCCGTCAATCGGACCACTGTAATTGATGCCCAGTTTTTCAAATACGATGCCGGGTGTGTCAAAACGCTCCTTAGCTTGCTTTTTGACTTCCAGAATCATGTCCCAGATACCGGCATTGAGCTGCACTTTGTCCAGGCTGCCTTCGATCGAGTCAAGTTTTTCTTTGATGTCGCGATAGAAGAAAGTCTCCTTGATGCGCTTCATGTAGAGCGCCAATCCACCGGTGTTCTCACTGATGGACATTTCATTGTCGTTGAGGACAATCAAAACATTTTTCTGAATATGACCGAGGTGATTAATGGCTTCCAGCGCCATACCGCCGGTCAGACCGCCGTCGCCGATAACGGCAACTACTTTGTGATATTGCTGCAAGTGATCGCGCGCTATGGCCATGCCGACTGCCAGCGAAACAGATGTAGAACTGTGTCCGGCAACGAATGCATCGTGCTCGCTTTCTATGGGAGTAACGAAACCGCTCAGTCCTTTGAACTGACGAAGCGTATCGAATTTGTGCCGCCGTCCAGTGAGCATTTTGTGCACGTAAGCCTGGTGCCCAACGTCCCACAAAATTTGATCTTGCGGAGTATTGAACACGCGATGCAGCGCCAGCGTTATCTCGACGACGCCGAGATTGGAGGCGAGATGCCCTCCGGTACGCGAGAGACTGCTGACTATTTCCTGGCGAATTTCGCCTGCGAGTTTTTGCAGGTCTTCAGCCGACAACTGCTTCAGTTCGGCAGGGCCGGTGATAGCATCTAAAAATGATGTCGGCTGTTTTGTAAGGGTGTGCATTGATCCCTGGATTTCCACTAGTGACAACCTTTAAAGGTACATCATATCAATGAGTCATCATTGTTAGCTTAAGAAACTCGTCTGTTTTCGGTGCTTTCCGCACAGATTCCCGCCTCTTTAATCGTCACCAAACGCAATGATCGCAAGCAGGCAGATGAGGTGCATTTAAAGCAGCCTCCCAGTTAAACTGTGTTTTAAGAGAAAGACAAAAACAGGCATTCGAATGACTTCCTTCACGGCTAAAACTAACTCGTTGAAAACTAATGCACGGCCGCATCAGCAAAGGCTTCACAAGTTTCTTGCTCTGGGGTTGGCAGGCGGCGCTGCGGCAATAATGGTTTTGGCTCAGGCAGCAGAGGCCCAGAAAACATCAGACGGCATAAAAATCGAAAAGGGCAAGACGCCTGCAACGATTTTTACTATTGAGGTGCCGGGTCCGGCGCGCAAAACCTCGAGCGGCAGCGATGCAAAATCGGAAGACGCGGGCGCGCGAGAACGCAACGCCAGCCAGTTTTTCAAAGACAAGCAGAAAGCGACCATATCGCCCAAACCCTCCGTCAAAGAAGCGACAATGCGTCTTTCCGGCTCACTGTGCCCCTCTTGCCTGAAAGCTCTGGCAGCACGTTTTCAAAACACGGCCGGAGTTATCAGTGCGACAGTCGAGTTGCCATCGCAGATGAAAGCGTCAGAAACCGAAACCAGCAATGAAGCAGGCAAATTGCCGCGCTATGCCAACGCCCGCGTCACTTACGATTCGAAGGTTTTATCAATCGAGCGCATCAAAGATATTGTGCGCACGAATGATCTTGCTTTCTGGAAAGTGGAAGTCACCGATAAACAACCGTGACCGGCACAGATAAAAAGCGGGCACCATATCCAGTGGCGCCCGCTCCATTCAGGAGAGATCTTATTGCCTTCGGAGATTCTCCCTACATCCTAGCCGGCTGCATCACCGGATAGAACGATCTTGTACCAGGCCCCATTGAATTCGACGATTACTTGCCGGCCTATCGACAAGAATTTGGATATACCAGGAGCCGATTTCATTAGTGCGAAGTATTCGTCGCTGCCGAACTTAATTTCTTTCGGCTTGGCGCCCTTGCTCGACTGGAAAGTGCTTTCCGTCCAGTATCCATCAACGAGATAGAAGGTCTTATCGTCGACTGATTTTACTTCGCCGGCCATCAAATCGCGCTTGTCTACACCTCTGAAATCTTTCAGTTCATTCAGCGTTTTTGCAATCATCACCGCTTTGTGTCCGCTTTCTTCCTTCGCTGCCGATGAGGCGTAAGCACCAGCCAATGCACTGCTCGGCATGGATTTATAGACCAAAGTATCGGTCGATCTGCCGGCCGCCATGCGGGAGGCAGGGCGCGACTCAATAAATTCATCTCCAGGACGCATATCTACCGAAGCCGTTTTGTAAAGCACCGCTCCTCTCACAGGCCGGGAATTAGACAAGGCTTCTGTGCTCATTCTAAAACCGGAAACACTGCCACCGGCACCACCTGCGATACTGGAACGACCAGCTCGGGCGGCACGAGGAACTCCCATCATCATTGGTACAGGCACGGGCCGACCAGGATTGCTAGCTCCTTCGCTGGGATCTGTGACCAAGTATGAGGTATAGGCAGAAATAATTCCGTACTTTTGAGAGAGCGCGATGATCTCATCAATCACTTCTTTGCTCTCGTCATTTGCATGCGCAACTTCGGTCAGGTAGCCGATTCTTCTCATCGCCCAGATGCGAGGCAAATAGGAATGTCCAGTATCTTCTTTGGCAAACTCCACAGGGAATGCATAGTCTTTATTTTCACCATTGATGCGTCCGGTCAATTTGAGAGAAGCTTTGCCTTCGCCCTTGTACCGCCCAAGAAGGAGAACTTGTTGCCCGGCAAAAATATCCTTCACGTCTTTGGGATAAACATCTTTTACTTGAATGCCATCGTAAGCAATTTTGACATCGCTTAAAACCGGACTCTTAATCTTCTGGTAGAAATTGCTCAAAGCCACTTCCAGACTCTCGCTCGGCTCGACATACTGAGATGTTCCGTGATGATCTTCGGCCAGCTTGTTGAGCAAGCGAGTGTTGACGTCGTAGCCGACACCAAAGTCGAAAATGCGAATGTCGCGTTTGGACTTGATGCTCTTCAATAAGTTATCTATGCCGGTTTCGCCTACAGTAGGTTCTCCATCTGTAATCAACACAAGATAAGCGGGGCGGGTTGATTCCTCATTGAGAATGGTTGTTCCCAAAGATAGAGCGTCACCAATATTAGTACCACCGCGCGCTTCCAGGTCATCGACGAATTTCTCGGCAGCCTACTTGTTCTCAGGGGTTGCATTCATCAATTTAGAACTGAATGCTTCTGCATCCGTATTGAATTGGACGAGACTAAATCGGTCTTCTTGAGAAAGAGCATTGACGATATACTTGAGCGCTTTTTGGTTTTGCGCCATCTTGTCGCCTTGCATAGATCCGGACGTATCCGAGATTACAACTATGTCTTTAGCCGATGGACCTTTTGCAGTCAGCGGTGGAGAAAGCGTCATCAGAAAGTATCCGTCTTCGTCGGTTTTTCTGTGAGTGAGCAAATTGGCAGAAACATCTTTGTCGGAAACACTGTAATAGAGAAGAAAGTCTTTATCCGGCACAGTATTGGAAGCGGCCAGAGAAACGCGTGCTTCAGTCTCGCCGCTGCGCTTTGACTCAACTGTGTGAGTGGGCGACCAGATCGTGCGAATCGGCTGTTTGCCGGCTAATTTGACGTCCATCTTTATTGAATCAACCGGCTCTGCCTCGCCTTCAGCCTTCAATGGAAAGCGATATTTGAGCATGCCGTTTTCCGCCTTCAGCACTTGCGTATACTCTAGTTCAACCTTTTTGGTGCCATGGGCCGGAATTGGAAAGATGCGCGCTCTTACTGTTTTGTAATCGGCGAATTCCAAAAGACCAGGGTCGACCATCCGCCTGACGATTTGTTCGTATTCTGTGCGGGCGGCGTTTGCCTCCAGAATTTTGCCCTCTACAGGCTTGCCGTCTATATGCAGGGAAAACGAGCTGAAAGTCGTGTCCTCTGGCAAAGGAAAGAGATATGTCCCGGCCAGATTGCTATCGGTGTCATTGGAAAAGGTTTGCGTGATGTAGGTTTTTGCCACCTGATCGACAATATCGACCTTCACTTGCTCGTCTTGCAAATGCAGGCCAAAACTGACCGAAGCCTGCAAAACAGGGCGGTGGCCGGGCGTGGGCACGGACGGCATCCCCGGGGTCGGTCTTACCACCCGGCGTGGCACAGGCACAGGTCGTCCGCCCATTATCGGGTCGATGACAATCCAACCGGAAGCCAAAGCCTGGGCGGGCAAAGCCAGTGAGGTCGCCAGCGCGACTATTGATGCCAGTGCTACTGTTCTCATTTGTTTGACCTCTTGATTTCGCCAAGCCTATGACAAAGAATGCCGGTCGGGCAGAAACCCGCTCCTATCAGCTTAGGCATTTTGGCGGCGTGATTCGCCGGGATAAGAGTGCTACCCAATCTGGGGTTAACCCCAGCTTTTACCGCAACCATACTTAGGCGAATTTAGGCATAATTAATTGCTCAAAAGCCCCTAATAACGACCAAAACACGGCTTGACATCCAGCCGGTCGTTTATAATCGAACCCCCAGACCGGGGCGGGACGAAAGCGGGGAGGTAAACCCTTGAAGGTCATTCTGTGCGCAGATTGCGGCAACGTGATGAAAAAGTACTCTGCAAAGTGCTCTCGCTGCACGCGCCAGAACCTGGTCCTTTACCATCCGGAGGATCCGGAGTTAAAAAGGCGCGTTTGGCAATTAACCGGAGTGCGTGAGCCTGGCGGCACTTTCGTCAGCCTGCTCATAGTTGCACTGATCGCATCGGCTGTGTCCGGCGCGGTTTATGTTTATCAATACGATGTGCTCAAGCCCTTAGCCACTGCCGTAGCTGGAGGACAGCCGTCGGTGCCCCACTGAGGCGCACGAAGCAGTTTCGACAGCACCAGGACCGGACAGAGGATAAAATGTCCGCCTCCCCTTTTGTGCCAACCTGTTGGAGACTGTTATAGTTCAATAATGGCAGGAACTTTAGCGGTTTGCCATACGCCTTGATCTGGTCCGGGGCACTACTGGCGAACATCAAGCGGACATCAAAAGGATTTTTCAAGAAATGAGTGACCTGGACAAGCTCAGCACTCGTCAAATGCAGTCGATGCTGGCAGCTCTCGTCGAGTCGAGCGACGACGCCATCGTCAGCAAAAATCTGGACAGCATAGTGCAGAGCTGGAATCGCGGGGCCGAACGAGTGTTTGGCTATTCTGCCGGTGAAATGATCGGTCAGCGCATTCACACCTTGATCCCAGAACATTTGCTTCACGAAGAAGAGGAGATTATCTCAAAACTCAAAGAAGGGCACAGAATCGAGCATTATGAAACGGTTCGCAGGCGCAAAGATGGGCAGCTGATCAATATTTCTCTGACAGTGTCACCTATTTATGACGACTCAGGCAAACTGATTGGCGGCTCGAAAATTGCTCGCGACATTACTAACCAAGCAAGACTAAACAAAGACCGAGCGATGCTGGCGGCCATCGTAGAGAGCTCGGAAGACGGCATCGCCAGCAAGGACCTGAACGGCATTGTCCAGACATGGAATAAGTCCATGGAGTCGATTTTCGGTTACACCGCCGAAGAGATGATCGGCAATTCAATCACGATTCTGGTACCGCCCGAGATGCCGGAAGAGGAAAACCAACTGCTCGCCAAATTGAGCAGAGGCGAAAAAATAGAACATTACGAAACTGTCCGCGTCAGGAAAGATGGGCAGCGTATTGATGTCGCTTTGACGGTCTCCCCGCTCAGAGACTCAACCGGCAAAATTATCGGCGCATCCAAAATCGTCAGGGACATAACAAAGGCGAAACAACTTAAAGAACAGCTCGACGTACTGCAAACGACTCTGCTGAATGTAGAAGAAACCAGCCGACTGAAGAGCGGTTTTATATCGACAATCAGTCATGAAATTCGCGCCCCTCTGGGCGGCATCATTGGACTGGCGGAAATTCTGGCAGAAGAAGAAGAACTCAGTCCATCGGCGAAGAATGTGGCGGATGCTGTTGTGGATGCATCAAAGAGTCTCTATCGTGTATTAAATGAACTGCTCGACTTCGCAAAAGTAGAAGCAGGAAAAGTACGTCTGGAGAATAGAAAATTCTCTTTGCGACACACAATTATTGAAGTAGTGCGAATGATCAATCCGGAGCGCACCAAGAAAGGTCTGGAATTGCGCTCAATTGTCGATCCGGATATTCCGGAATTTATTATCGGAGACGAGCTCAGAGTCAAACAAGTGCTCTTGAATCTAGCAAATAATGCGGTCAAATTTAGCGAGAAGGGACACGTCTATATTGCTGCCAATCTCATTGAATCGACGGACAAAAGGTCAGTAATCGAATTTAAGGTCAGCGATACCGGAATAGGTCTCAGCGAAAACACTATCGAAAGACTTTTCCAGCCTTACGTTCAAGCCGACCCATCCACATCCAGACTGTTCGGCGGAACCGGTCTTGGATTAAGCATCGCTAAGAGCTATGTTGATCTCATGGGTGGCGAAATTGGCGTGCAAAGCCAACCCAACGAAGGGTCTACTTTCTGGTTCAGAATTCCAATTCCAGGCGCTACCGAACCGGCAGCTCAAGCGGCTGAAGTTTAGCAAAAGAAATACAGGCTTTCGCCTGCACTTCCCTGCTCTATTGAACTCGCTCTATCATGCCACCATTTATGGTGCGACGATTTTCAAACAGCGCCCCTCGAAAAGAACAATCACGCGTGCTCCGGCACCGAGGAATTTTGTAATACCGGGGTGTTTTCTCACCAGCTCGAAGTATTTCGCCGAGCCGAATTCGATGACCTCCTCTTTGGCATGCGTTGCTTCCAAAATTGCGCTGTCAGTCCAGAATCCGTCACGCAAATAGAAGGTCTTGCCTTCAATCCACTTCACGCCTGCAGACTTTCCTTCGCGCTCCTGGACGACGTCTCGAGTCTTCATTTTATTGATCTCTTTTTCTCTTGCTACCGCCCTGGATCCGGAATAAGGCGCTGATGCGATTTGCCGCGCAAGCGACGAGCTGAGATCTAATTTCTTGCCCACCAGAGGCGAGGCAACAAAACCTTTGAATCCGGACCTGGACTCATCAGCCGGTGCACCTGCCGAAGGTGCCGGCGAAGCCATCGGTTCGGGCGCCAGCACTTGTCTGGGCGCACGGAACCAGGTCGCTCGATCCGTCACGGGACCGCGCCCGCCACCACCAGCAGCGGCAACTACTGAAGACTCGGCTCTAACATTCATCCGTCGTCCCCTCATAGGAGTAGGTCGCACAGGCTGCGCTGACAGGCGACCTTCGTTGGGATCTGTGGACAAAAATGAAGTGTATGCGGATATGATTCCGTGTTTTTTGGAAAGCGCAACAATCTCATCAACGACTTCGCGATTGTCACCATTAGCCTTTGCCACTTCGGTCAAATAACCGATGCGACGCATGGCCCAGAGGCGCGGAAGATAAGTATGCGCGGCTTCCTGGGCGGCAAAGACAAGCGGGAAACTGTATGATTTTGCAACGCCGTTGACTTTGCCTGTCACATTTACTTTGGCGTTGCCGCCGCCTTTGTACTTGCCCAGCAAGAGCACTTGCGAGCCCTGAAAAATATCCTTGACAGAGCGCGGATAAATGTCCTTTACCTGCACGCCTTCATATGTAATGCTCACGTCGCTGAGCACCGGACTTTTGATTTTCTGGTAGAAGCTCGAAAGTGCAGTTTCGATGTTCTCATCCGGCGAAACGTATTGAGCTGTGCCGTGATTATCTTCGGCAAGCCGATTGAGAAGCCGCGTGTCAAGGTCGTTTCCGACACCAAAGTCAAATACGCGAATGTCACGTTTAGATTTTACTTTCTTGAGCAAACTGCCGACCTCAGTATCACCTACAGTCGGTTCGCCGTCCGTCATCATGACCAAAAATCCAGGTCGATCGGTAGTTTGATTGAGCATCGTCGTGCCCATGGCCAGCGCATCGCCGATATTCGTTCCACCGCGGGCATCCAGGTCATCGATGAATTCAAGGGCCAGTTTCTTATTTTCAGGCGTCGCTTGCATCAATTGAGATTTGAGCGCTTCGGCATCCGTATTGAATTGAACGATGGAAAATCGGTCTGCCGGATTCAAGGCGTTTACCACATATTTGAGCGCTTTTCTGAGCTGCTCCATTTTCTCGCCCTGCATCGAGCCGGAAGTATCAGCAACCAGAACGATGTCTTTAGCAATCACTTGCTCCGTCTTCATGGGCGGCGACAGCGTCAAAAGGAAATATCCGTCTTCGTTGGTTGCTTTATGCGTCAGAACATTGCCGGCCATAGCCTTGTCCGAAACGCTGTAATAAAGAAGGAAGTCTTTGTCCGGAACGAAGCCTTTGGCAAGGAAAGAAACTTTTGCCTGGCTGTCATTGCTTCTGGAAGAGCTGATTACATGCGTGGGCGACCAGATCGTCCGCAGTCCTTGCTTGGACTGCAGTTTCATATCAATCTTCACTTCCTCAACGGGATCCTCTCCGCTCTTGGATTTAAGCGGAAAAGAATATTTGAGCAAACCATTCTCAGCCTTAAGCAGCTGCGTGTACTCGAGTTCGACTTTTTTCGTCCCGTGAGCAGGGATGGGAAAAATTCTTGCTCTTACTGTTTTATGATCGGCGTACTCGAGCAAGCCCGGGTCGACCATTTGGCGCACGATTGTTTCATACTGCTGGCGCGCTTCTTGAGCTTCCAGGATTTTTCCTTCCACAGGCTTGCCGTCGATGTGCAGTGAAAAGGAACTGAATGTGGTGTCGTCCGGAAGCGGAAATAAATAGGTGCCGGCCAGATTGCGATCGGTATCGTTCTTGAAAGTTTGAACAATGTAAGTCTTCGCGACCTGATCGCTCACATCGACTTTGATAGTTTCGGCCTGAAGATGCAGCCCAAAAGTAACGCCGCCTTTCAAGATCGGTCTATGGGGATTCGGTGGGACAGAAGGACGCACAGGGCGTACAGGGACACCCGGACGGATGGGCGTTACATTAATAGGCATCGGCATGATGCCCACTGCGCCTCCGAACGACGGGTCGACAACAATAAAGCCGGAGGCCCGGGATTCCTGTGGGGGCAACAAGCCTAAGCCCACCGCCAAGATTGATGCTAGAGCCAACTTCATAACTATCACCTCGTCAATATTGCCGGCGCCGCTTTTGCAAGGCGCATAACTTCAGGCTAGCGGCTCAGCGGTTTCAAGTCTCGGGGAAGAAGATGCATATCCCTCTGGGGTAAACCCGGAGGGCAACCTGGCATATGCCAACTTATCTATGGGTCCCGAACTGGGTTTTCAGCACTTGCTGCAAGAGAAGGCGGCGAAAGGAGAGGTAGATGCAAGGAGGAAAGGCGCCACATATCCGGGGTTTACCCCAGCCAATTGCCGAAACGACCGCGCTAGACTACAGTTGGAGCAGGTGAAACTGCTTTTTTCGGGGACCAGGATGAGGGTGCTACTCGCATCTATAAAACGGCTGCTACTGCCGTCCATGTGGATTCATGGACGAGACAGCCTTCTGTTTCAGAGATTGTTCTGGGGAGCCCTGGCCGGATGTGTAGCTACCTTATTTCTCGCCGAATCCACAGTTTTGGAGAGCATGGAATTAAGCATGTTGGAGTGGCGCTACAGAGTTTCACAGAAATTGACCTCCGCCATTCAGAGGCCCGCAGAGTCGCGCGACATAAGCATTGTCGATTTCGATGATCTCTCGCAGTTCGACATAGGCATCGCCCGCTTCAATGACGACCATGCGCAGCATGTTTTAGCCGAAGCGATAGAAAATATCGAAAAAGGAAACCCGGCGATTGTTGTAGTCGATCTGGATCTGCGCGGGGCGGCCAATCCGGAATTAATCGGCATGATGCGCAAATACAATAATGTAGTGATCGGGCTTTTCGGCAGCCTGGAAGGCAGCACCGATCTGCCCAGCCGATCGATCATGAACAACGTTCGCGCTTACGGCTACGATGAATTGATAAGAGAGAACAATGGTCTGGTTTGCAGACTGCCTGTCAATTACAGAGATTCTCAAGGCGACATCGATACGACATCGGTGAGCGCGGCACCTGTACCTTCCTTGACCGAGGCGGTCATTGACCTGCACCGGCAGATCAAAGGCGTCGGTCCAACCACACAGTATTTGAACTTTCGCTCGGATCAACCGGCGTATATAAATTTCCGCCGCATCCAGTATCCGTCGGTTTCTCTTCGAGATGTATTAGAAACAGATTTTGACGCAACACGATTCAAAGATCGCATCGTACTGCTGGGCTGTTCTTTTACTGAGCGTCAGCAAGAGCCGCTCAAGAGGCGGACGCCGCTGGAGGATAACGTGCCCGACGTGGTCATGCATGCGGATGCCATTCAAACCCTGCTGGACAATCAAGTCATTTACAGCTTTCCGAAAAATATCGCTCACCACTTGCTGCTTTTGCTGGGAGCCGCCTTCGGTGCGGTCGCATCGATCTTGCCGCTCAGCACGCGAACCGCAACCTACCTCACTTCCGGCATGGTGCTGGTGGGTATGGCTCAAATTCTTTTCGAGGGTTTTCACATAGCCCTGCCGGTCGTGCCACCACTGGCAGTGCTGACTCTCGGTTTCTCACTGGGCACATTTATATATTTGGACACCGACTTGCGGCAAAGAAACAAAGAACTTGCTCAAGCGAGAGAATCCATGCAAGTGCGTGCCGAAGAAGAAAGACAGCGCATTGCAGAGGATTTGCATGACGAAACTTTGCCGGCACTGTCGGCAGTGGCGCGCATGGCCGATCGCCTGGCCGGTGACTTGCATGACAATCCGGTGCCCAGAGAAATGCGTGAAAAACTCGACCAGGCAGTTATTGAAATGCGCAGAGTCATCAACGATCTGCACCCATCAGTGCTGGAAACAATGGGTTTCAAATCGGCGCTGGAAAACCTGCTTTCCATCCTTACTCGCGACCACCAGATCGAAGGCAACTTTCTGGATGGCGATGGTTCGGACGATTATCAAATTACCAATTTCACCAAACTGCAGCTTTATCGAATCGTGCAGGAAGCACTCAATAATGTCGGGAAACATTCCAAGGCATCCATCGTCGAGCTGAAGATAGAGAAAGTCGCAGAGCATCTCACAATTGCCGTTTCGGACAACGGCAGAGGCATCGACCCGAAATTGATCCGCAAGGATTCACACGGTCTGCTCAACATTCGCCAGCGCGCTCAATTAATAGGCGCTCAGGTTGAGTGGAAAAAGCCTGTCAAGTTTTCCTCAGGCACTGAATTGAGCCTTAAGATAAACATGGAAGAAAACCAAGTAAGAAAGGTGGATGCAACATGATACTCATCGCCGATGATGAAGAAAGAGATCGCAACTGGCTGAAAAGCTTGCTAAAAGAGCACTTTGCCGACAATGGTCCGATTGAGGAAGCTCATGATGGGCAGCAGGCAGTCGACCAGGCTTTGAAGCTGAAGCCGCCGCTCGTCTTCCTGGATATCAAAATGCCGCACCTGTCGGGCATTAAGGCGGCCGAGCAGATTTTAACCGCGCTGCCAAACACCGGCATCATCATGCTTTCCAACTTTTCGGATGAAGTCTATGTCCGCCAGCTCTGGAAAGTAGTGCCGCCTAACGGCGTATTTGGATATGTTTTGAAAAACGCCTCCAACGAGCAAGTCGTGGAAGCAACCCGCGCGGTGATCTCCGGCGATTGCTGGATCCACCCTGGCATTGCGCGCGTTATTCAACGAACCCAAAACAGAGCCACCAACTTAACGACGGCAGAATACGAAGCCCTGGTCTGCATCGCACTGGGCATGACCGACCACGCTATCGCCAAGCGTTTGTACTTAACAGAAAAGGCTGTGCAGAGCCGACTCAAGTCCTTATATGCCAAACTGGGTATACCGGGGCGCGGTGAATCGCACGACACCGAATTCAACCAGAGATGCCGCGCCGTCTTCTTATCGACAAAGCGCGGACTCATCAATCAGTCGGAACTGGACGATTGGGAAACCAAGCTGGCGCAGGAAACAAAGGCCAGCACGTAATGTCGAGGACAGGGAAATGAGCAACTTTCATATATCCAGACAAGGATTGAAAACTTTCACCAGAAGAGCAGCATTGCTGTTTGCTCTTTCCCTGTCGATTGCCACCATAGCGGGCGCCGCCCCTCAAAAGGCTGTTCCCATCACAAAAGTGGCAGTTCATCGCGGGCGCATATCACCTCCGCACGCCGGCGTAAAACTGCTGGAAGACATTCTTTCCCGGATGCGCAATTTGCCGCAGATTGCCATGACATACAACCAGCAATCATTTAAGTATGCTCCTGCTGGTAATAAGCCGGAGCCCTCTCAAGGAGCCACGGACCAACTTCTGGCCATTCGACCGAAAGAGAATGCGACCAAGGCAAAAGCGGAAAGCAAGAGAAGATCGACTCTGGCAATGGCCCAACCGGCAGAAGCTTCCTACGGAGGCAGAGCTCGTTTTCAGGAAGTTGAAAGCTCGGCAAAGGGCTTCGCTTCTACAGCGCAACCAGCCAAAAAGCAAAGTACTTACAGTAAAGAGCGCAACTCGGGATTGCCGTCAACGGGCGCCGGACCGGACGCCAATAGAATGATGGGCAAAATGATCGCGCGCTCTCAGGCTTCGGCAGGCTCGGACAGCAGCGTTTATGTGACCAATTATGGCAACATCAAAGAATCAGCAGACAGACCGATGCCGGCTGGAGTGAAGCCTCTGTCGCAGACGATTGCCCCGCTTTTCGACATCGCAAAAAAAATGGAAGACGCCCAGCGCATTGCTCAGGCACCGCGCCAACAAGCGGCTCCTGGCGGGGGCGGCGGCAGCACCAACGCCAACGCCAGAGGGACTTTTGTAGCGGATGAAAGGCATTCAGGCGGCACTTTCCGCAACGAAAAACAGAAAGTAATTTCCACCAATCCACTGATTACCGAATACGACAAGTACGGGGCCTCCGGCGCCGATAGTTTTGCCGAAGAAGGCTCCCTCACGGATAGCAAAAACTCACCGGCCAATCGCAAGGATGCGGGAGCGCCGAGCATTGCCAGTGCACCACCTCCCGCCGCGATGCAGTCGGCAGAACCGGCATCGCCTATGAAGCCTCCGGGCGAACCAAGCCTCTTCAAACATGTCCGCGAGTTTCTCAACCGCGATGCCGAAAGAGCGGCGATGCTGGCAGGACAGAGACAGCAAGCCGAATTTGCTCCGCAACAAGAAAAGAGCAAACCAATCGAAATCGCGCTCTTGCCACCAAGTGTGGTGACAGGCATTCCGCTTGTCAGACTGGGCGGGTCTGAAAATGAAACCAACAAGGCGCTTTCAGGAAAAGGCTCTCTCAACAAGACTCAAATCAATGACTGGTCGGTTTGGTCGCTGCAAAAGCCCGGCAACACGGAAGTTTCATTGCAGGTATACACGCGCAACGGACAAGTCGAAGCAATGAGAATCTTCGACACGTCATTTATTTCAGCCGACTTCGGAGTGAAGCTGGGCGACGACCTGGGCACGGTCAAGCAGAAGTTCGGAGAACCCGCATTCATCCTTTCCGAGCCGCAATCGCGCGGCGGGCAAAACTATGTTTATCCAATCAGTCAGGTCAGCTTCCAGCTGGCATACACGAGCAGAACGACGCCGCCTAAAGTCGTCAGCTTGCTGATCTTCAACGCCAAGTAATTCGCATCGACTCCAGCCCGCTTGCGAAGAAGCAAATCAGGTATGATTTGTTTGAATTCTTGGGAGGAGAAAATGAATCAGAGCGAATCGCGCCGAGCAAACATGACACTGGCGTTGCTGGTTTCACTATCGTTCTCGATTGGTTTCCAAACAATCGCCAATGCCGCCGACAAACCCGCAGACGGAAAACAGGCCGAAGCGAAGCCTGCGGGCACCCCGCCAATAGGCTCGCTGGTTAAAACACCCACCCCAAAGGATCTGCCCCAGACTGTTTACGAGCAGTCGAAACTGGCTCCGGATAAACGCGATGCCATCAAAAGACTGATGACGGTGACTCGCCTTCCTCAAGTAGCCGACAGCATGTATGACATGCTGCTCTCGCAAGGGCAAAAGAGTTTTGAGATGAGTTTGGCTCGCTCAATTGAAGTCGACCCGCAGTTAACGGACGATCAGAAAAGAGAGTTGATGCAAAAAGCGGTCGGCTCGACAACACGCATGTTCGCGCGTTACAGAGAACTTTTGCCCAAAGAGATCAACTTGCCGGATGTTCTGGAATCTGTTTCTACCAAGGTTTATGACAAATACTTCTCGGCAAAAGAACTGAACGACATATCCGATTTCTATCAAACACCGGCCGGCAAAAAAGCACTCGATGTTCTGCCGCAGGTCATGCAAGAATCCGCGCAAATGACAGGCGAGATAGTCACACCGAAAGTGAAGCAAATAGTGGCGCAAATTTTGCAGGAAGAAAGAGCAAACATGGTCTCTCAACCGGCACAGGCTCCGGCCAAACCGCCGGAATCAAAGAAGGACGAGCCAAAGAAAGCCGAGCCCAAGAAATAAATGCCCGCCCGGCTTTTCATATGGGTCACTTTTTTTACCTAAGCTGACAATATATCTGTTTAAATCACTGCCCATGATCGGTTAGGATCCATAAAATCAATGGACACGGTCTGAAGCAGTGGCAAGCACATACGAACCGCTATACCTTAAATATAGACCGCAGTCGCTTGGCGATCTGGTCGGTCAGAAGTCCGTAGTCAATACGCTTACCAATGCCATCGAACATAAGCGCGTCGCTCACGCTTATCTTTTCACCGGCCCGCGCGGCTGCGGCAAAACATCCTCAGCCCGGATTATGGCCAAATCGCTCAATTGCCAGCAAGGTCCGACAGCAAAGCCCTGCCTGGAATGCACCTCTTGCCTGGAGGTGAAGCTAGTCAACTCCCCTTCCGTCATTGAAATCGACGCCGCCTCGCACAACAGCGTGGACGATGCTCGCTTGCTGATTGAGCGCGCACCGCTCGTCACAGTGGGCGGCAATTACAAGATATACATTATCGACGAATGCCACATGCTCACAAAAGAAGCATTCAATGCTCTTTTGAAAACGATTGAAGAACCGCCGCCCAATGTCATTTTCATTCTGGCGACAACAGAAGAACATAAAGTGCCGCCGACGATCATCAGCCGCTGCCAGCGCCTCATGTTCAAACTGATCAATCACGATGAGCTGGCAGTTTATCTGCGTCAAGTAGCGACAAAAGAAGAGATAAATATCGACGACTCGGCCATTGATCTGATCGCGCGCCGCTCGGGCGGCGGATTGAGAGACGCGCTCGGGCTGCTGGATCAAGCATCACTTTTGGCGACAAAAGACAAACAAGTCCAACTGGATGATTTGTTGGTTTTACTTGGCTCTGTTAAAGAAGACGTATTACTGAATTTGAGTAAAGCCATCCAAGAAGGTGCAGCCGAGCCGGTTCTAAATTCTGCATCGGGATTGCTTGGCGAAGGAAGAGAGCCTGCTTTGATTGCTCTTGAACTTTCAAAGCACTTTCTAAATTTAGCCAAAGCCCAGCTAAAAATTCCTATTCTTGGCTCTCCATCTTATTTAGAAGCATTGAGCGAGCAGTCCAAACTTTTCGATCGCACTGAACTTGCCCAAATGATCGAACAATTGTCTCAACTCGAGCAGACCTGCCGCCGCTCGACTCAATCCGCACTCAGCCTGGAAATCGGTTTGCTGTCGCTCTGTCACAGGCTGGAAATTAACGAGTTGAAAAATTTGAGGGAAAAGGTCAACGATCTGGAATTGCGCCTTAGTTCCGGCGCGCCACCACAGGCGATGCCACAACCAAGACCGTCGCGACCGGCTCCACCTCAACAGTCCGCGCCGCCGCCGGCCGCCTATTCACCGCCCGCCGCGGTCCAGACATCCGCGCCTCAGGCTCCCCATGCAGTCCCTGTATCAACCGGAGCAATGCCTCCAACCGCATCTGCCGTGGCATCAGACGCACAAGAAGAAACTTCCGCCCGCCCACCAGCCGCCTCAGTAGTGACTGCCGAAAGCAATGAAATGCAGGCGCCGAGCATCGAGCCGGAGTCGATTATTACTTATGAGGAAGATCCCGACGCAGGAGCGCCGGCGGAATCAGTCGAGTTTACCGAAATAGATGAAGTCTGGCACGCCATTCTCGATGCATTGCAAGAGCGCCACAAGCCGACTTATTCACTGCTTCAATCAATGTGCACACCGCTCACACTCACCAGAGATGAGCTGGTCATCGGCGTCAAAGAGATGCTGCAAAAAACGCTGGAAGGCAAAATCGATCACATCAAAGCCGCTGCAGCTGCAACGGGTCGCGATTTGCAAGTGAAGATCAAGCCGGTAACGGGAGCGCAGGAAGTCAAGCAAAAGCCGAGAGCGCCCTCGACTGGCGGTGCACCGGGAAAGCCTGAGCATCGAGCCGAGCCGGTGGAGCGCTCAAGCGCCTCCGCCCAGGCTGCTCATGGCTCTGCCGTTGCCGCCGCTCCCAGAGAAAGTGCAAAATCAGCAAGAGAACACGTGCCCTTGAGCGCAGCTCAACCGGCTAAAGCTCCACTTGCTGAACCGCAGGAAAAAGGCACGCTTGTGAAAGAAGCTTACAAGCTTTTTGAAGGACCGGGCTCCAGAGAATTTTCCGACAATTCCTGAATGCTTTTGCCCCGTAATGCTTCAAACAATTTGGAAAGGGCCGTCCGGCACCGGCTCCGAATCAGACTCTTCTATCTGGGAAATTTGAACGTCGACTTTGTCGACTCGAGCATAAGCCGGTCCGTGTCCGCACCAGTTAATCAGTTCGTTTACTACATTTTCAGGACCGGCAGCCAGAGCCTCCACCGTGCCGTCGGGCATGTTTTTTACCCAACCGGATAGCCCCAGCTCGCGCGCTTTCTCTCTGGCAGACTGGCGGAAAAAAACGCCCTGGACCTTTCCGTGAATTCTCAATCTGGCTTTCACCTGCATCTCAATTGCCTCAAAAAAAACCGCTTCTCAAGTGGATTTTCTGCCAACCGCATAAGAATAAAGATTTTCACCATTCAGTAAAAGCAGATAAGATATGAGAAAGGCCCCTGTAACCTTTTCGATTTCCCTTGAAATGGGGTACGTAAAAGGTACGCAGAGGGCATGGTATTGGTACGAAGTGGTGCTTAGCGGTACTCAGTGGTACTCAGTGGTACTTAGTGATACGTAAATTCAGGGCTTTAAGCAGTCTGTCTTCACCCGAAACCCGTGAACAAATACTGGCAACTGAAAAATAAATGGTAAGCGAAACGAGCGGCAAAACTGAAGTGGACAAAGAAACCATCGTTGCTGCGATCAAGGCAGTCAAAGAAAAAGGTCTGGACATGAATCCGTTTACCGTGGCTGACGAAGCTAAAGTCAGTGCACAGGCGGTTTACGGTTCGACCGAATACATGGATTTGATTATCAAAGAGCGCGGCAGCCCGCTCGTAGTCAATACCGACGTTATTTCCGAATATCAGGCGAAGGTGCGAGACCTGGAAAGCCGCGTTCGCCAGCTGCAAATTCAAAATGAAGTTCTTACCATGCAGCAGCAAACCCAGTACGACCTGGGGCACAAGCTGGGTGTCATCGAAGGCAAAAAGCAAAAGGCTCAGGAAATCGCCGCTCAAGAAGCCGCCCGCGCCCTGGCAGGCGACGGAGATATTGATCGCGAAACAGATAACGAGCGGGAAAAACGCGAGCAACGCGAAAAGCTCGCACAATTTGACCGCAAACGTGCGTCAGTCACAGAAACCGGCGAGTCCCACGTCATTCAGCTTTCCAATACCGGCTATATGCCGGAGCTTATAGGCGGAGAGCAGGAGCCATCGGAGGCAGCCCGTAAACCGCGCGAAGATGAAGGCTGGGATACGCCGGAAGTAATGGGCGAGGCGGATTTGCAGGCCGAAGCCGGCGATAGCAATGATCAGTCAGCCGATCAAGCCGCAGAGCATGAGCCTTCTGAGCTTATGGACAGCCTGATGGAGGCAGAGTCGGAAGCCAATGCCCCCGAGCAGCAGCTGGAATCCGGCATTCCTACGGCAGTGTTTTTGAGCGCAGTCGAGGACCAGAGCGGCGCTTTCGGCGACAGCTACTCACAAAAGGTGTTCAATGCCGCACGCTCCGGACCTTTTGTCGCCAGCGAATTCAATCCGATGCTGGAGCTTTCCTGGAAAGACCTCGAGACTGTCTATCACTTCAGAGCCAAGTCGCTCAAAGATTTCTCCAAGCAGATTACTCAAAACACGCCGCCGCCGCCACCGCCACCCTCCACGCCCAGCAAGCAAAGAGTGCGCGTGCCCATTGAGACCAACGGCGAGATGGACGAGCGCCACATCGACGAGCTCAATCCATTACCGTCGGAGACGTTAACCGGTGACAACTGGGAGCGCTTTGACGATTCTGAAAAATCGGGATCGCTGGGCGGTGAATCATATATACACGACCCGGATGCCACGACCCAGGAGCCACAAGCGCTCGAAGTCGAACATGTGGGCGCGGACGAATACACCGACTCGGGAGCCGAGCATTCGCAAGGCAACTACACTGACGGCGGCTATCAAAACACCGGATATGGAGAAGGGGAAGCCGCCGCTGGAGGGTTTGACCTCGACTCCATGGACATCTTTGAAGGACTTGACGACTACAGTAATCTGGAGGATATCGAAATTATCCAGGACGTTCAGTTGCCTATCGATGGGCCGCCTCCGTCGGACGACGAGTTGCGCGACTTGATTAAGAATCGCATTAAGCAGGCCAAAGAAATAGTCAGTGAACAGAAAGAAGTGATTACAGGCAAAGATGAAGGCAAGGCTGGCCTGGGTGGCCTGGGAAACAAATTCATAGGCGGCAAAACCAGACCAAAACCGGGCGAGCCCGGCGGTGGTCCCGCCGAAGCAACTGCCGGTCAGAGCCTGCCCCCGCAAGGAGCGCCTCCGCCACCTCAGGCTCCCCGCGCCGAAGCCGGGCAATCCGCGCCTGCAGCTGGATTTGTCCGTCAGGTGCCGCCGGAAATCCGCAAAGCTTGCATGCTGCTTGGCGTCAGACCGGAAGAGATGACCATAGAATCTGTTACGGATGCCTGGAAGAAGCAAATAACCACTCCAGGAGTGCACCCTGATCAGGGCGGCGACACCGAATCGGCAATTTACCTAAATACAGCCAAGGACACGATTCTAAGATGGCTGTATGATCAAGCGCCAAAGCTCGGCAAGAAATGGGGTCCTGGGGGTCCCAAAGGTGGTCCAGGCAAACCCGGACCAGGCAAGGGACCAACTGGCGAGAAATAGCCGAGACTTTTAGAAAGAGTCGAAAGACTGCAAGAGGCATTCATGACCAAGTATGTGGTCGCCATAGTAGGGCGGCCAAACGTCGGTAAATCTACTTTCTTCAATCGCTGCGTCGGGGCAAAACACGCCATTGTCGACGACCAACCCGGTGTGACGCGCGACCGCATTTACCGAGAAACGGAGTGGACCGGGCAAGAATTTGTTCTTGTCGATACGGGTGGAATTCTCACGGAATCTACCGATGAGATAACTACTCAGGTTTATGACCAAGCCCGACTGGCCGTCACCGAAGCCGATCTGATTGTCTTTATGGTCGACGGAAAAGCCGGACTGAATGGCGCTGACGAAGATGTCGCCAATTTGTTGAGGCGCTCGAAAAAACCAGTCATTCTTGCCGTCAACAAAATCGATGATCCAAAAGACGAGCCCAATATTCTCGAGTTCTATCAGCTCGGGCTCGGCGATCCCATGCCGGTTTCGGCCATGCGCGGCTCGGGCGATGTCGGCGATGTGCTCGACAAGATCGTCAGTTTGATCAATCCAGAACACACATCACAGAAGAAAAACGGCAGAGTCAAAAAATCAAAAACAGAGCGGCTGGCCGATGCAGAAGCTG
>PNKB01000064.1 GCA_013997645.1 Cyanobacteria bacterium PR.3.49 | reverse complement strand
TTTGCAGAGCGCTTCCCCGAGCGGTTCATCAACGCCGGTGTGGCCGAGCAAAACATGATGGGCGCGGCAACCGGCATGGCTGAAGCCGGCTTGATTCCTTTTGTGTATTCAATTGCCACATTCGCCACTCTGCGCCCCTACGAATTCATTCGCAATGGTCCGGTTCTGCACAATTTACCCGTCAAAATCGTCGGCATCGGCGGCGGAGTCGAATATTCGCATCACGGACCGACCCACTTCGGCTTGGATGATGTTGGTGCCTTGAGAGTTCAACCTGGACTTTCGATCATCACTCCATGCGATTCCGATCAACTCAAGACTGCCCTCGAAAAAACTTATGACACGCCAGGTCCAGCCTATTATCGCTTGAGCAAAAACGAAGGCGTCACCATTCCAAATTTGAACGGCAAGTTCGAAAACGGCAAATTGGACATCATCGCCAATGGCCAAGACGCGCTCATCATCGCCATGGGCAACTCGGCGCAGGAAGCAGCAAAAGCAGAAAGCAATTTGAGTCAAAAGGGCATCAATGCCACCGTTGCTCTGGTCAGTTCAATGAGCCCCAGTCCTGAAGAGCATTTGATCGAAACAATTTCACGCCACCGTCATGTTTTTACCGTGGAATCGCATTACATTAACGGCGCCCTTGGTTCGATGGTGTCGGAAGTAATAGCAGAAAACGCGCTGAACGCTCGACTGACTCGCCTGGCAGTGCGTCAGAATCCGCACGGCGTCGTCGGTTCGGAAAAATATTTGCAGGATCGCCTCGGTATCTCTTCTCAATGCATCACCGATACTGTAGTAAACAGCCTCAATCTGGCGGCGAGATAAGACCAGGTCATGACCCATACTGCCAAGAAAAAAGTTGTGCTGGTAACTGGCGCCACCGGCTTTGTCGGCGCCAACGTCGCTTTGCGATTGGCCAATGATGGGCACAAAGTGCATCTACTCATGCGCGACAAGACGGGCGGGAAAAGCAAAGTTTCCAACGCTGATCGAGACATTCCCTGGCGCGTCCAAGAAATGAAAGGGCGAGTCGAACTCGACTATTACATCCCGGCTGAAACCGATTCGATTGACCGCGTTTTTGCCGATGTCAAACCGCAGTGGGTGCTCCACCTGGCAGCGCATGGCGCATATTCGTGGCAGCAAGATACCGCGCAAATTTTGGAATCGAATTACATTCTCACCAGCCGACTCATTGACGCCGCCGTTAAATACAAGTGCGAATCGCTGGTCAATACTGGCACTTCGTCGGAGTACGGACAGAAAGATCACGCTCCCAAAGAAGACGAGCCCCTCAACCCCGTCAGTTACTATGCCGCCACCAAAGCAGGTGCCACTCATCTTTGCCGCTATATGGCCGGCGCCCACAATATCAATATGCCGACACTCCGGCTGTACAGCTGCTTCGGTCCATACGAGCAACCAAATCGATTGATGACCAATCTGGTTGCCTCAGGATTTGAAAACCGCTGGCCAAAACTCGTGGACGAGAATTGCGCACACGATTTCGTATACGTCGACGACGCCGTCGATGCGTATATTCTCGCGGCCAAAAGAGAGCTTTCTGAAGGTTGCGATCCGGGCGCCATATACAATGTAGGGACAGGCAAGCAAACCACTCTCAAAGAAGTGGTCAGTGTTGCCGCGCCATTGATGAATATTGAAACCAAACCGGTCTTCGGATCGATGCCCAATCGCTCATGGGACAACGAAGTCTGGGTCGCCAACCACGAGAAGATAACGGCAGAACTCGGCTGGCGCCCGCAGCACAGCTTCGAAGATGGGCTGAAGAAGATGGTCGACTGGTACCGTCAATCGGCTCATTTGCATTCTATGTATAAGGAACATCTTCAGCCGGTTTGAATTGCCGATAGCGAAATGTTGAGAGATAAAAGACCGCCAGCCTGTCACCATAAATGGTGCTCACTCAGCTTGCTTGATTGGCTGACTGCTCCATGAGCTTCTTATTTTTGAAAGTTACCGGTCGCTCGAATTTTTGTTTTACTCTCTCTATATCCAAGCCGAGTACCGTGATGGCATCAGCATTAACATTGCCTACAACTTCGCCGGCAATCTTCAAATAGTCCAGCTCATACGGGTCAAAACCCATGGTGCGCGCGCATGTGGCGTCGACTGCCGCAAGGTCGTCACCGATGACGTAAAATCCCATTTCTTTGGCAGTACCGTTGATCGGTCCGTCGCCTTCCATGGCAATGACTCCATCAACAAGCGCAAAGCGCGGTTTGATCAAGTCTTGAAGATCCAGGATGCATTGCGGTATGCCGCGCATATGCAGAAGGTTTTTCGGCCATCCGTATTTGCGTCCGGGCACTGCACCGAAAAAATTCTTCATGGAAGCAGTCATACCGACCCAGTGGTGCGTCTTCATTTTGGGGACACTGACGACCACATCGGCGTCCATCAGTGTCCGCGGCAGAAAGAATTGTTTTAGACCGGAAAAGCCATCCTTCACATCCAGCGCTTCCAGCTCGTCCAGGTTTAGATCGACGAATCGCGCGCCCAGTTTTTTCACCATTGCGCCCAGACCTGTCGCCTCCAGGAGAAACTCCGTATCGCGCATGTGCCCGGGCCCTTCACCGATGATGATGTCTTTTGCACCCAGATAGTCAGCCAGCTCGAACGCTGCTTTCAATGCATGCGGGTTGGTCGTCACCGGACTGCCGGGATGAAACTCCACCATATTCGGTTTCAGCAACACAGTCTTGCCGGTCAAATCCGGCAGCTTCAATTCCTTTGCATACTTCTTCAATTCAGGCATCGGATTGTCTTCATACGATGCGCAGGGCACCAGCGCCACAGAAGAAGGTGTCTTTCTCTTGCGGGCCGCTTGCTCGGGAGTCGGCTTGGGCAGCGGCTTGCCGGTAAGTGTCTTGCCGCCGCAGGCGGTGAGCGAAAAAGAAGAAGCAGCAGCAACGGAGCCGGCCACACCGGCAATAAACGTCCGCCGTGCAATGCGAGCGCTGCCGGGCGCGGAAGACTGCGCTTCAGTTTTTGACTCGCCGCTGCCGGCGATTATGCGTCCAGTCTTTGGACAACGTTTTTCCTTGTGATCCACTTCTGACTTCTAAAAACTCCGGGACACTCAGGCAATGCGAAAACATTTCCACTCACATTATGCTCTTGCCGCCCTCACAAAATCATCATCGCTCAGGAAATTTTCAACGCGTTGTCACCTTGATGCGCTTGCAATGCCAACATCGACAAGGCAGTAACCATGAGGTTCGGACCGAAAGATCCGTCTTCATGCTGGCGGGAAAGCAAATTGCGAATCGAGTCGGAGGCATCTTTGCCGTATGACAGCTCCGCAATTGCCGTCCAGGCGACAGACATCGCCGAGCCCCCGTATCCGATTGTGTTCTTGAGATTGTGAAAGGCGTGCTGTACGGCACTGGCCGATTTTTGATCTTGCAAAGCAATCAAGGCCTCGGCGGTAGTCACCGCGAATGGCGGCAGATAAACACTGAGGCACAAATCATTTCCATGATTCCAACCGCCGTCTTTGCAGGCATGCTCGAGCAGGAAATTATCGGCTCTTGCGATCACTCTGCGGCTGTCGCTTTTCTGCACATGCGAGGGAAGCTTGAGAGCAAGCAGAGCATATGAGGTCGGCTCGACCCAATGAAAACAGCCGGGTGACCAAGGCCAACCGCGCGGGTAATTAAGCCCTTCATCACCTTTGGAAATCTGCAGGAGAAACTTTGCCAGCGCACCGTAGAACTCAGTGCGCGCCTCGAACAAGTAGTTAATTGCTTTATCGATTACAGCGGATCGCGGCGTCTCACCGCTTTCTTCTTTGAGCAGGACACGCAACGCAAGCAAGGCCAGCCCGCTGGTCCAATCCGACTTGCCCATGCCCGGCGAAGTCGACCAGCCACCGTCTTCATTTTGATTGGCACAGAGAAACTCTATAACCTGTTTGCGCGCGGAGGCATCTTTGCGCCTAGCGATCGCACAAAACGCAGTCGGCTCGATGCAGGCGGCATCACCGGATTTATACGCCCACGACCCATTTTTGTACGCCTCTTTGATGCAGTTATCGACTCTCGAAAGAGCCGACTGAATAGAAGCGGAGTCCAGTTTTGCTGCAGTTGCAGTGTTATCCGCCCCTTTGCTTTTTGCTTTTTCGGTTTTCGCCATTAGGTCGCCTGGTTTGTAACGAGAAACATCTGAATGTTAAGACCGTCTGATCGAGAATCTATATATTATTCTCATTTTCCTATTTATAGGCGTCAAATTTGCCTTCAAACAGGCCCCAGTTCCGGCGGGAGTTGCCCGCATAGCCCCACCAGCGCAGGGTCGAGAAATTAATTTGACAACTTATCCCAAAACCTCTTCCGGTTGCGAGGCTGCCAAGGTAAGATGGTTATGTGGCGCAGGACAAAACCTGGGCATAAATACCTAGAAGCCACGCGACGTGGCGGTTTTCAGGAGGTGAGGCGAAGTCAGATAACATACGGTGTGGATTTAGGCCAATATTTTAGACAGATGTGTTACTAAATTTCGACAAAAACGTTGTCCACCCTTAGAATAGGTCTTTGCGCCGGCGGGCTTTTAAAGTTCTGGTTGGTGTATCTTTCTCTCTAAGCAAGGGACAACATAAGGAGGTATGCATGTTGAAGCGTTTCGTTCGGGACGAATCAGGTCAAGGTATTACAGAATATGGCGCGATTCTCGCATTCGTCGCGATTCTCGTAGCGCTCGTGTTCAGTATCACCAAAGGCGCTTTGACGTCCGCTATTTCGGCCGCTTTCTCGGCTGTTATCAGCCAATTGAACAACCTGTCGGCCGCCGCTGGATCCGCCTCGTAACCGAGTCGCGTCAATCAGTGGTTTGCCAAACGCGAGCAATCGCGTAGGGCAGGCAGAAAAATTTAGACGGGAGTGTCACAGCTCCCGTCTTTCTTTTGGAATGTTTTGATATCCGAAGAGTGAACTACGCGTGGTGGCACCGCCTGCTTTATCAGTCGCGTGTGAAATTTGTGTGAGAGTCGAAGACTTTGTCGCCAAGGGACTTTTTGCAGTGCGCTTGACCGATAAATCTGGCAATCTCGCAACAAAAAGCTACACAGCGACTAGATTTTGCAAAATTTTTTGCCATATTTGCCGACTTGAAAAGCGGTGAAACCATCGCGTGTGATAAGTTGTCATTAGCAGCAATTGTTATGAGACGGTAAGGCGCTAGTTTGAAACCCACTCGGCATCCTAATCTTTGTAAGTTTTTCGCGACAGACCAAGAAACCCAACCTCTTGATTTGCCTGATTTGTTGCCAGTATCGGTAAGATCAGGTCTGTTTAGAAATCGCGCCGTCGGGTAAGGACTTAATGGGTGCGACAGAGCAGCCGTTGTTCTTGTTCCCCCGATGTGCGTTAATAGTAATTGGTTAATCTTTCTCTTAAGAGATAGACAGAAGGGGGAACCGTAATGAACCCATTACGTGCGTTGTTTTTAAGCCTCTCTCGAATGCCTCCAGCGGTGATGCTCCTGATCATCATCGGTCTCGCCGTGGTCGTCACCATGATGGTCACCGGGAAGGTAAGCGAGTCAGAGACTAAGTATGCGCAACAAGTCGAAGAGATGAAGCGCAAAGCAGAAGCCAAAGGTAAAGTGGTTTACGCCATCAAGGATATTCCTGAAGGTCAAACCATCCCTACCGAAGGTCTCGAAGAGCGGGAACTCGAACAAGCGAAGATTCCGCAAGACGCTATCACTTCGGCCAGTCTGGCTGCAGGACGCATCGCCAAATACGGTATCGCTTCGGGACAAATCGTGTCGCAACACGACTTGGCTCCGCAAGGGATGACGCTTGGCTTTGAATCCAGACTGAAAGAAGGTATGCGCGCCGTGACTTTTGCAGTTGATAACAACACCGGCGTTGCTGGTTTTGTTCAACCGGAAAGCCATGTGGATGTTTACGCCTCGGTTGGCGCTGGTGTTGAGACCAAAGCAAGCTGCATCCTCTCGGATGTAGAAGTAATTGCTTGCGGTCAGGTTTACCAAAAGCAACCAGGAACTACCAATGCAGTACCTGCCAGCTCCGTGACTGTCGCAGTCAGCCCGGAAGATGCGCAGAAACTGATCAAGGCGATTGTAGCTAGCAAGCTGTACTTGACCTTGAGAAACGAAAAGGATCACTCACCAATCGCGACGGTGGATGTAACCAGCCTTTTCCCTAAACCGGCGAAGCCAGCTGCTGACTTAGCTGCGCTTCCCCCGCCGTCAGCCCTTCCTCCACCTCCGCTTCCCGGCGCTCCGGATCTCGGACCCGGCGGACCAGGAGCAGGACTGCCTGCGGCACCACCGCCACCACCACCACTGCATGAAATCGAAATTTGGTCCGGCAGCAAAAAAGATGTACTTTCGGTACCGAAGAGCTAGTCACTCTTAGGAACGAGTGGACATCACCTATCTGATGGGTACAACTATTAGATGGGGCTGTTGGTTGGAGGAGAACGCTTAAACTATGAAACTGACCACACTTCTTGTATGCGACGCTGGTTTGGACAAGCGTCAAACAATCGAGGATCTGATTCACAGCCAGCCGTCATTGGCGCTCGTGAGCACAGTCTCCGGCAGCATGGCGCGCGAGCAAATCGGAAGTTTGCATCCGAAGTTGGTCTGGATCGAGCTGAGCCCTGCTCCCGTGCGTGGACTGTCATTGTTAGCAGAGCTGCGGGAAACTTTCCCGCAGCTCTACTTCTTTGTCAGTTATGAAGTACCGGATCCGGAATTGATCCGGACTGCATACCGACTGGGCGCATCGGACTTCCTGGACGCCGAACGCTGGCGTACAGACTTGCCCGCTGCTGTTCAATCTATTCAACTCAAGCACCAGTCCGAGTCCGTCTCGACTGCCGCCGGTAAAGTCGTTGCTATCTTCAGCCCGACTGGCGGTATCGGTGCCACCACCATCTGCACCAACCTGGCCGGTTATCTGGGCAAGTACGGTGAAGCTTGCATCGTCGACCTCGACTTGCAATTCGGCATGGTGAGCCACTACCTCAACCTCGAACCTTCGTTCAGTTTGAGTACGATCGACTTCTCGCACACTAACTTCGACGCCACGTACCTGCGTAACTTGATGACCAGATACGATGACAAGTTGAGCATCCTGGCAGCACCGCCCGAACTCGAAGATATCGGCGACATTTATGCAGCCCAGGTGCAAGAAATCCTTTATACAGCAAAGCAGGAATTCAGATTTACCTGTGTCGACCTGCCGAAAAACTTGCTCGACGAGCGCGCCATCGCGACTCTCGACTTGGCCGACCACGTGCTCGTTCTTACCGAGTACAACTGGGCGTCCATCCTTAATGCTAGAAAGTGCCTCGATACTTTCAAAGCTCACTACAACCAGGAAAAACTGCTTCTCGTAATCAACCGCTCCGAATGGCTTCCGCAAGACGTTTTGAGTGAGTGCCGAGCGAACCTTAACTATCCTGTGTTCCATGAAATTCCGAACGACACCAAGACTGCAAAATGGGTCAACAACCAGGGACAAATCGCTCCTGGCCATACGGCGCTCGGAAAAGCACTTGATTCATTAGCTCGCCGCCTCGCTGGAGGAGAGCAACTGTTATTGACGACGAAGGACGGAGAGAAGAAAGGTGGATTCAAACTGCCGGCCATCTTCTCCAAGCGATAAACAAAAGGTGGTGAGCTGTTAAATGGGCGACGAAAGAAAGGATCAAAATTTACCCGCACGTCCTGCGTCATCGTTGATGGGACAATTGGTGCGACAAAGACAGGCTTCAGAAGTGGCGCCTGCCCAACAACAAGCGACAAACGTAGCTGCTCAAGGGCAGCAGACCGGAGTAGGCGGCGCTAAAGGCGCAGCACCTCCCCCCGGTGGATCCGGAATGAATCGCTCGGCTGGTCCGGCAACCGGAGTACAAGGTCAGGGCGGAGCAGCAAAACCAGGCGGCTTGCCTGCTGCAGAAGGTGCACAACCTTCTCGTGCAGACATCGAACGCATCGACGCTCGTGATGAAACAGATTACGGTCACAGACCAGTAGAAGTTCAGTCTCCGGCAGGCGATCTCGGAGCCAAGTTCTCAGCCAACCAACAACTGATTCGCGAACGCGAAAAGGTAATTATCGACCAGCTCAGAAGAGAGCTGGACACTTCGCGTTTGACCAATATTTCCGAAGATACGCAAGCACAAGTGCGTGCCCGTATCAGAGAAATCGTCAACTCCGACCCGGCACCGCTCACGATGATGGAAAAGGGTATCCTTCTCCAAAACGTGCTCGACGAAGTATTCGGTTTTGGTCCTCTCGGTCCGCTTCTTCGTGATCCGAGCGTCGGCGATATTTGCGTCAACAACGTCACCATGGTCTATGTAGAACGCCACGGTCGTTTGGAAAAAACCAACGTTGTTTTTGAAAACGAACGGCACTTACGCCAAACCATCGACAAGATCATTCAGCCCCTGGGCAGAAGACTTGACGATAACTCACCGATGGTTGATGCCCGTCTTCCCAACGGATCACGGGTTAACGCCACCATCCCGCCAGTCACCATCGACGGTCCGACGATCACAATCCGATGCTTCGGTACGTCGATCATGTCCTTGGGACAATTGGTAGAAAAGGGCGCCATGTCCGTGCAAATGGCGGAAGTTTTGAAAGCTTGCGTCAAAGGCAGAATCAACGCCATCATCTCTGGTGGTACAGGTTCCGGTAAAACGACTCTTCTCAACGCACTTTCTGCACACATCAACCCACGCGAACGCATCATCACGATTGAGGACGCGGCGGAATTAAGATTGCAGCACGAGCACTGGGTCCGGATGGAAACCCGTCCGATGAACACAGAAGGAAAAGGTCAGATCACGCAGCGTATGCTCGTTATCAACTGCCTGCGGATGCGTCCCGACCGAATCATTCTCGGGGAGTGCCGTGGTGAAGAAGCGTTCGACATGCTTCAGGCCATGAACACCGGTCACGGTGGATCAATGACCACAATCCACGCCAACTCACCAAGAGACTGCACCAAGCGTCTGGAAAACATGATTCTCATGGGCGCAGCTGAAATGCCTTTGAAAGCGGCACGCGAATTGATCGCATCAGCCGTGCAATTGATCATTCAGATTCGACGTCTTGAAGATGGTACGCGTCGCGTCACTGAAGTATCGGAGATAACCGGTATGGAAGGCGACACTATCGCCATCTCCACGATGTTCCACTTGGAGCGGGAAGGTAGAGACCCAAGAGGCTTCTTCAAATGCCGCCACGTGGGCTCCGGTCTGCCACCTAAATTCCTCGAGCAATTAGAACAAGAAGCTGTGCCGTTCAAACTCGAATGGCTCAGATAAAATTGGATCTATATAGTTCTCGATCAGTGATTACCGAGTTCAAGATAAATAGGTAGGAAGAATGAGCGTAGGCGGAATAGTCTTTGTTTTCGTTCTGTTGGCCGGCCTCATCATCATGGCCGCCACTAGAAGCCAATGGGCTGACGAGCTATCCAGGCTCGGCAAGCACCAGCGCAAAATGCTTGAAAAAAACCAGGAAGCAGTCGAAATCGACATCTTCCTCAAGCAGCGCACCGACTACTTGTCGCGCATCCTTTCGCAAGCCGGTCTGGAATCAAAGTATGACCAGATCAAAATGCAGTGGATCGTGACCTCGATCGCTTCAGGCGGCGTTCTTGCCGTCGTAGCGGTGGTATGCGGACTGCCGGAAATGTCGATTCCCGCGTTCATTCTGGGCGTTCCGCTAGGAATGGGCGGATATATTCAATACCTTGGCTTTGTTGCAAAACAGCGCCAGGACAAAATGACCGCTCAATTGCCGCAAGTTCTTGAAACGATGGTATCCGCACTGAGAGCCGGTTCGCCGGTTATGGAAGTGTTCAAAGTATTGTCCGAAGTTGCTCCCGATCCCATCCGCGCAGAATTCAAGCGTGGTCTGGTGTCACTGCAACTCGGTAAGCCGTTTAGAGACTGCATGGCAGAAATGGCTACTCGTATCCGCACTCCCGACTTCACTCTTCTGACCAAAGCAATCTTCATCAGTCAGGACGTAGGGGGCAACCTCGCTGACGTTGTTGCTTGTATTGCAGAAGCCATCCGGGAAAGATTCAAACTGCGCGACTTCATGAACTCTCTGACCGCGCAGGGTAAAGCGACTGCTACATTCATCGGCTGCTTGCCTTACGGCATCACGCTTATGACTTACATCGCTTCACCCGGTTATATCATTCCGTTCTTGAATCACCCAATCGCCAGAATCGTTTTGATCGCCCTTATCATCTGGGAAGGCATCGGCTTCTGGATCCTAATCAAGATGACGACTTTCGAGGTATAGCGATGTCCCCAATGTTTATCGGCATGCTCACGTTCGGAGGTTGCATAATCTTCGGACTCCTCGTCATGCAGCCGCTCTTCACTCAGTACGTTGACCAATATGCAGTCAGAGTTCGCCCGAAAGAAAAAGACGCAGAAGGCGAAAACGGTCCAAAAGATTCGACCATCACTCAAGTTTGCCGGACAATCGGCGAGCTGGTTTTGAGCGTTGTGCCGGCTTGCGCGGACAGACGTACAGTCGAGCTGCTTACTGCAGGCAACTACAGAACTCCCCAGCACTTAGCGATTTATATAGGTATCCGATCTCTCATTGCTGCAGGCGCTGTTTTCCTTGGTTTGATCGCCTCTACCGGCAACGCTTTCAACTTGATTCTCTCCATCCCGACCGCATTGCTCGGTTGGATGCTCCCCAATTTCTTCCTTGCCGGTCGCGTCAAGAAGAGACAAGCATTAATCCTGCGTGAGCTGCCGACCATTATCGACTTGCTCATCGTATGCGCACAAGCTGGTCTTGGTTTGATGATGGGTGTAGACAAAGTATCGAAAGAAATTGGTGACGCCTGCCCGATTCTGGCTGAAGAAATGCGCCAGTTGATAAGCGACGTCAAAATCTTCGCAAAATCCGTTCCCATCGCCCTGCGCGAAATGGGCGAACGCTGCCAGGTAGACGAATTGATCAACATGGCATCGGCTCTTATCGCTGCCGAACAAAAGGGTTCGGACATCGCGTATCCGCTCAAGCAGCAAGCTGAAGCATTGCGCGACAGGCTGAAGAGAAAGAAAGAAGAAGAAGCAGCCAAAGTGCCGGTTAAGATGGTGCCCGTAATCATGATCTTCGTTATGCCGCTCATCCTGGCGCCGATGCTTGGACCAGCCGTCGTAACGATCGTCAACGCTTTGGGACCGATCGTCGGTGGATTGGGCAAATAAGAGCAGTTTTCAAATTTGAGAACGAGACAAAAAACACAGTTCTTGCAGACCATGCAAAACTGGCTGATTCATTCTTTAGCCGCTTGATTGGCTTGCTCGACAGAACTTCCCTTCATGAAGGAGAAGGGCTGCTGCTCACGAGCTGCCAGTCTATCCACATGTTCGGAATGCGTTTTGCCATCGATGCCGTTTTTCTCGACAAAGACGGTGTCGTTGTCGGCGTTCTGGAAGATTTTGCTCCGGGCAGGCTCTCGCGAATATTTGGCAAAGCCAAATCATGCCTGGAATTGCCGGCCGGCACCGTAAAAAAAACCGGCACCACTCTTGGTGACGTCATTTCAAAACAGGCGGCAGCGTAAAAGAATTTCATTCCCGCTTAGAAGCTTTTGTCGGGTGGAATCAAAGACTAGGCGGAAGCCATTTACTAATAAAATTGACCTGACGTCGGCGAACTTCAAGGGGATAGAACGCGAGCATGAAAGTCGTAGCCACAGAGTCGGCCCCGAAAGCGATCGGTCCGTACTCACAAGCCATCGTTATGAACAATATGGTTTTTGTCTCCGGACAAATTCCCATCAACCCGGCAACCGGAAATCTGGTGGAAGGGCCGATCGCCGATCAAACACGCCAGGTAATGTCCAATCTCTCGGCAATTCTGGAAGCTGCCGGCGCCAGTCTCGACAAGGTCGTCAAAACAACGGTTTACCTCAAAGACATGGGCGACTTCCAGGAAATGAATGAAGTTTACGGCGGACATTTTCCGGACCACAAACCTGCACGCGCTACAGTGCAAGTGGCAAAGCTGCCGCGCGACGTCGGTGTAGAAATAGACTGCATCGCCGTTTTATAAATTTGGACTGGCATTTCGGCATCCGGAAAGAAGAAATATCGTGACTCAACTGACCACAATCTCTCAAGCTATAGCACTCGTCGTAGTGTTCATTGCGCTGGTCATCGACTGGCGTACATCGAAAATTCCGAATCTGCTCACCTTCCCCGCATCGGCTGCCGGCATTCTGCTCAATTATCTGGACAAGGGCACGGACGGCGCACTGCAGGCGGTGACGGGTTGGCTGGTGGGAGCGGCCGTCACTCTGTTTTTCATCTATTTACCAATCGGCCCTAAATATGATGACGGGGACAAGATCGGCATGGGCGATGCGAAGCTGATGGCTTGCATGGGTTCTTTCCTGGGAACGACAACCGTGCTGGTCGCTTTCTTTTACTTCGCACTTTACTGGGGCGCTATTTCAGTCTTCCAGCTGGCCAGGCTGATTCCCTGGAAGCAAGTCCTCAATGCATTCTTTGCAGTTGCCCTGGGCGGCAAATTAGTCCCGCCGCAAGTCGACTCTGAAAAACTTACCGAAGCAAGAAAGAAACGCATTCCTCTTGGGCTGGCGATAGCGCTGGGCACGATGACGGCAATGTTTTTCCAGAAGCAGACTTTGAGCTTTCTGGGCTTCAACTAAATAGATTTCCGATTAGATACTGACTGCGAGCTTATGGCCAGTCAAACGATCTGCCGCCCGGAACGCGTACGGTGCCCGTGCCGGAGCCAGGGTCGTAAGAACCTCCGAAGGTGCCCAATCCTGTATTGATGCTGCCGCGGAATCCGCCGTTGGGATTAATGCCGCCGTTGACCGGAGCTCCGTTGACGTTGAAATTAAAGTTGGACGGATTGGTGGTGGTCACTCCCAATCCACGGTCAGGCGGAGCGAGATTCATCATCGGCGGTATCTGCTGATACGCCGCGCCGGATTGAGTGAAGCCCTCAGTATCGACGAATTCGTCACCACCCCAGGCCGGAGGCAGAGCACTGCCGTGCGATGTGGTCAAACCAGCGGCGCGACCGCCAGTGATGCCGCGCTCGATTCTGTGACCGGGCGTAAATTCGAAGAAGGGCGGAATGCTGTAGGTGCCTTCGTCTCCATAGATATGCCAGGCGCTGCCGCCGGCTTCTTTGACGAAACTATCCAATCTTGTCGGCGGCAAGCCATTGCGTCCGCGCGGTCCGCGAATTCTCGCCATCCCTTGCAAGCCGCTGCCGATGCCCATGCCCGTAGGCGGTAGAGCAAATCCGGGACCGGATCTAAAACCCATATTCGGGCGGGTTTCATTTTGCGGACCGGTAATAATTCTGGATTGATCCGGCATCATGCCTTGAGATCCAGTGGATGACGATTCTCGTCCACCCGACCCCTGAGTGCCTGAAGAGCCTTGCGCGCTCACCGGCAGATTTAAGACTGAGGTGAGGATGACTGCTGCTATTGCCGCTTGTCTTATCATTTGAATAAACCCTTGGAGTTTGGTGTAAACGCTCGGTGCGTGACGGATTTAAAAAGAAATATCTAGGGGTCGACAGTATTGATGTCTAACGAGCCTGTCGATGTCTGGGGCAAGAATTGCAATCCGCCCAAGCCTTGATTCATAAGACGCGTCGGCGAGATCATCATGGCGCGTCCGGTATTGGAAAAACCATATCTGAACTGACCGGAAGGAATTTGCGTCATCCCGAAATCGTAGTTGTTGAGACTCTCCACTCTCATGTGAGTCTCAGGCAATCCACCACCGGAAACCGGTGTTTGCGTAGGATCTGTGTCGCCGGAATAATCGTGTTTTCGGCCGACACGATCGGCGAGATCGCCGGATTCGCGACGTGAGCCTCTGCCCATGACGCCTTGAGTACCGGATGAATTAAATTGATTGCCGCCCGCGCCCGAACCATATGCTCCACCCGGCGGCTCTACATAACGCATGCCGTGCGATGGGTAAGCAGGATCGAGATCGTATGTGCGACCCATACTGGAGCTTTGCGTGCCGTTGCCCCAACTGAAGCTGCCGTTGGAACCGCTGATGCGACCGCCATAATTGCCCATTTGCACGGTGTTGCCGTTGAAACCAAATGTGGTGCCGTTGTTGCCCACGGTTATCGAATTGCCCCTGCCGAAATCGAGGTTGGAGCTCTGTGCAAAAACCGGTGCGCACGCGGCAGACGCAAAAATTGCGACTCCAAATGCAAGTGCGAAATGCTGCAGCTTCTTCATGTGTTAAGACCCGTTGATTGGGAGTCCGGCAATTTGTTTGGTAAGGGTTTGTGATTACTCACAGCCGGCGGAGAAATCCACCGTATCTATGACTGAAAGCCTAATGGCCTCATTCGAGCCTGACGGCTCAACCCTTTTATAATGTGCCCGCGAAATGCATGGGCGAAAAGGGCATAGATGGCAGAATACTACTCTTCTCAAGTGCGCTTGTCAATAGGGTTGCGAGCAACAAGGGCTGGTAATTTTGGGGTAGTCCGAGTTGTCGATAACTCTTCCTCCTTAAGTCTGACCGGGCAACTCCGGCAAACGTAAATTCGCACATACCCTGGATTTCGCAGCTTTCTTCTTAAAAGTGTAAGATTAGATCTCCTATTTAGAGCGAAAAATGACCGTCTTACTTGGTCTGGAGACCAGTTGCGATGAAACCGCCGCCGCCATCGTCAAGGATGGCCGGCAGCTGCTGTCCAGTTGCCTGGTTTCGCAGACTCAGATTCACCAGAAATTCGGTGGCGTGGTGCCGGAAGTAGCTGCCCGCAGTCATGTTCAGACAATCAATTTGATGATTGATGAAGCTCTGGAAAAAGCCAATCTCAAATACTCAGATCTGGACGGCATCGCCTGCACTCGCGGTCCCGGCTTGATAGGCACCCTTTTGATCGGACTTTCGGCAGCCAAAGCGCTGTCATGGTCATGGAATCTGCCGCTCAAAACCGTCGATCATCTATTCGCTCATGTCTGCGCCAATTTCATCGACACCGACCTGGAGCCGCCCTTCGTGGCACTTCTAGTCTCCGGTGGTCACACGCAAATCCTGCATTTCAGGAATTTCGACGACATAGAAATTTTGGGTGAAACGCTCGACGATGCCGCGGGCGAAGCTTATGACAAGGTGGGCAGACTGTTGGGATTGGGCTATCCGGGCGGCCCTGTAATAGATAAGCTGGCAAAAGCAGGCAATCCCAACGCGTTCAAATTTCCAGAGGGCGTAGTCAAAGGCTATGATTTCAGCTTCAGCGGCTTGAAAACTGCAGTCTTGCGTCAGGTTGAGAAATTGACAAAAGACGCAGAACCGTTACCTGTTGAGGATTTGTGCGCTTCTTTTCAGGAAGCGGTCACCCGAGTGCTCGTCAAGAAAACGCTCAAAGCCGCAGAGGAATTGAATCTAAAGACAATTGCCCTGGCTGGTGGAGTAGCTGCAAATCGCGAGCTGCGCGAGAAATTCCAGAAGGCAAGCGGTTATACGATATTTTCTCCATCCAATCATTTGTGTACTGACAATGCGGCAATGGTTGCGGCTGCAGCTTTCTTCCACAGCCAGAACGCAAAATTGAATGTCGGAGCCTATTCTAGGCAGCCAGCACGCGGTTCGGCAGGCCCATGAGATCCACCGGCTTGGCGATATATGCGGCAGGGCACAACCAGTCGCAACTTTGGCTATGGTGATTACCATATTTGTATGGCATTTTCCCCAGAGTACCCGCGTTTAGCCTTCCGAAGCTCGGTCCCGCGTGATAGCATGGGCTAGTCTGCCGTTGTCAGCAAGCAGAACCGCCCGTATCTTTAGCTCCTTTAGAGCGGGCGATATGTGGAAATCCCCGGGGCAGTTAGGTTTCTCGTATATGGAATTTTCGAATAAAGATCTCACTTGCCGCGACTGCGGCAAAACATTTGTTTTCTCAGCAGGCGAGCAGGAATTTTTCAGCGCCAAGGGCTTAGTGAACGAGCCCAAAAGGTGCCCAAATTGCCGCATTTTGATGAGGGTTCAACGCAACGGGGAAGACCCCGGCCGCACTGCCGAAGTGAATTGCGCAGAATGCGGATCACCCACCAGAGTGCCCTTCCAGCCGAAAGGCTATCGCCCGGTGTACTGTAGCTATTGCTTTCGCACAAAAAAACTCGAAGGACAATCTCCAACAGACACTCCCAACGACCGAGACGTCGAAGTCGCCACCGTCTGAGCCTCAAGACGAAACATAGAACATTCACGGACGCCGCCACGCCCCCTTGTGCCCTGGGCCTGCGGCGTTTCGTACTTCACATTACACAACAGACTTGAAAAGTGGGGCGGTATTTTGTGCCCCCCGAAATAACCCTCTCATAGTCACCAAAAGCGCACAGTATCGAGCTGCCGGGATTTGCTTTGCAACCGATCAAGCGCGGATGCCAAGAACGCCCGGTTGACGAGCGATTACGAGTTTTTCTCAATCAAAAAAATTGTGAAACTATTGCCAGGTCGCGTTTCCGAAGTCCTCTATAATATGGTCAGAGCGTACCCTTTCAAGATCTGAGGTCTTAAAAGTTAAGAGCGATCTCCAAGCAGATACTTAGAATTCCAGTGGATAAATGACCGACAACACCGAACCCTGCCCTAGCTGCGGACGCCCAACTCCCGTCGGAACCAGATGCGTTTATTGCGCGACTGTGACCGATCTCGATCTCAAAAGCCTTCAGCTCGATTACATGAAGGCCGCCGAGGGCGATGAGTCTGAGCTGCCCAAACAGGTCATTGTGGTTGTTCAAAAAACGGGACAAAAGGTCCCACTGAAAAACCGCAAGGTGAAAATCGGAAGAGACCCGTCCAATCAGGTAGTCATACCCGACGACACTTTCACTTCCCGCCATCATGCCTGGATTTCCTATGAAGAGACCGACTTCTGGCTGGAGGACCTGGGATCGACAAATGGTACTTTGCTGAATGGACACCCCGTTGTAAAACGGCAAGTCCTTTCGGCAGGCGACAAAATCAGAGTCGGACATACCGAACTGACTTTTGAAATTGAGAATTAGACTTCTCAGATCGGGAAAAAAAGGGTAGTAGTTAAAACAGCGGCTAGACAGCTGATTGGTATTTTCTGGTTAGAGGATTAGATGGCAGAGACCTCTGGTGGCGCCAACCGCATCGAATTAGAAAGCCAAATTCTTTGCGCATCCCTGCGTCAGAGTTGGGCTATCAATGACGTAAAAGGCGTCCTCACCGTCGTTCGCCAGCTTTACCAACTTTTCCCCGATTTGCTGCCGCCTCCGCGCACGGACGGCGAGAAAAACGCTTCCAGTCTTTATCCGCTTCTTGGTCTGCAATGCGATGTTTCGCAGACAGCCGTACTGTCCGGTTACCTGCGTGCCGTGCGCGTCTTCCTGCGCCAGTCGTCGCCGCGTGAACGCCGTGAAGATTATTACCGTCTGCTCGATGCCGGCTATATCCTGAGAAAACCAAGATTGCGGCTCAGCCACGATCTTGTTGCAGTCAGAACCTGGCTCATCGAACAAAAAGCCATCGGTGAGGACGGCTCGCTCGAGCCGGAAGTAATCCCGGTCGCTCAACCGACTGCACCGCTTCCGAAGCCGCAAGCAATTACTGTGCCGATGGAAGAGAAGTTGCCTCTGCTAATAGACATGCTCAAAGCATGCCGAGTTATCGGACCGGCAGAAGTGCAAGCACTCAAAAACCAGATGGCTATCGCGCCGGAGATCCCGCTCAAGGAGCTGGTTTTGAGCGCAGGCTACGTAACCGACACCCAAATGCAATCGCTGCAGGTAGGCGAGTATCTGCTTTCCAGCGGTCAAATTTCCATGCACCAACTGGCAGTAGCCATGTACGATGAGCTTACCGGCATGTGCAAAATGGCTGAGTCCTTGCAAGTTCGCGGCTGGCTGAATACACAGTCGTTCTCTTAGATTCTTAGACAGAAGGCGAGCATTCATTGACTGGATCTATGCCTGAGCAAAATCCAGAATCTGTTCTGGATAACATGCACGACTCGCTTCCCGAATCGGCAAAAGGGGTCAAATCGCCGTTGCCCGATGCCGGCGACATGCTTTTCATTTTTATAGCCAGCCTCACGCTTTTCATGCTGCCGAACTTTCTTTTCGGCGATGGCTCGACCGGCTGGCACCTGGTCACCGGTTTCCACATTTTGAATACCGGCTCCATTCCACACACCGACATACTGACCGCCACGTTTGCGGACAAGCCATGGGTTGCCTATCAGTGGCTGGCCGACCTGATCATGGCTCTGTGCGTGAAAGCCGGCGGTTTAAACCTATTAGCAGTGGCTTGCAGCCTCTCCATCGCATTTCTTTTCCTAGCCCTGTATGACCGCATGAGACGCGACGGTTTGTCCGTGTTCTTCAGTCTCATTTTCGTCGTCGTGGGCGCCCTGCTGTCCGCCATGCACTTTCTGGCACGTCCTCACTTAGCCAATTTCTGGGGACTCTATCTGTTCGTCACCAAAATGGACGATTACTGGACGGATAAAATCGACGCCAGAAAACTTTTCCTGTGGCTCGTGCCCACCATGCTTTTGTGGACAAATATGCACCCGGCATTCGCTCTCGGCATCGGCGTTACTGGCATTTATTTCCTGGTTGCAATTCTGGCGAGTTTTACTGCAAAGTCACCGAACGAAGTACAAAAATATCGCGGGCGTTTGAAACCGCTTTTCATTTTGCTCGTTTGCCTGGCTGCGGTTACTTTGATAAACCCTTATGGCATAGAGCTTCACCAGTATATTTACTCGTATTTGAAAACCAAAGCCGCCGTCATTTCGCAAACCGACGAATTTCAATCTCCCACATTCCATGGCGATCTGCATTCGATCTGTTTGGAAATTCTTTTTGCCGGTCTGGTGGCAGGATTGTATCGCAGCGCAAAAAACATCAGTGCACCGAGGCTTTTCACAGTGGTTGTTTTTGCGCACATGGCGCTGCAAGCAAAGAGAAATATGCCGCTTTTCGCGATTGCCAGTTTGCCTGCAATCGGTCAGCTTCTGGGCAATTTAAAAGTCGGCGCAGAGCGCATACCTACTAACCCTCCTCCGCTTCAAAAGATTTTCCTGCGAGTGAAAAAATCGTGCGCAGATTTCGAAGCACAAGAATTGATGTGCAAAATGCACATTGTTCCGATAGTTTTTTCTGTCTTCCTCGTAATCGCTGCCATGATGGGCGGTTCGGTGGCCGGATATCCGATTCTGAAATCCGGATTCGATGAAAAAAACAAGCCGGTAAAGACGCTAGAGTACGTTGCGAAAAACGATCTCGACCCGGCGCATGCGTTCAACTACGACAATTGGGGCGGATATCTCAGATACAAACTCGGCAAACGCGTCTTTATCGACGACCGGGCCGATTTCTTTCCTGAGCCGTTCTACCTCGAATACGCCAGCGTGTCACGCGCTCTGCCCGGCTACGAAAAGGTTCTCGAAAAATACAAACTTTACTGGGTGATCATGCCGCCCAACAGTCTTGTAGGCGGTGAGCTTTCCAAGAATCCTGATTGGAAAGTGGTGGCAGAAGACAAAGGCTCCAAAATCTGGCTCAATGAGAAGTTGAGAGCAGCGCAACCTTGACACGAACTTCCAAGAAGAGGGAAATAAGACGTGCATAAAACACGCAAACCCAAAGGATTCACAGAAAGCTTGTATCGATTTTTGCCAATCTGGTTCAACAGGCAGGCCTTTGATAGTTTTGTCTCTCATCTTGAACAAAACCCCACCTCTCTCTTTTCCGCAGTATCAGACGCCGAAAGGCGAGATTATGAGCAAGAGTACGAGAATCAATATGGAAGTTTCAAAAGAGGTCAGATTTTTCACTTTATCGCAGATAAGGCTAGCTACGACCCACGATGGAGAGAAATTTGCGCCACGGCTATGAAAAATTATGAGATTTCGGCAGAAGAGATAATCGATTGCTTCAAAAACCGAAGATAGCGGTTCGCCTGGCACGGCATGAGCTACCTAGGGCGGGTCTTTGAGAAAGGCTTCAGCAAGCGCCTTAGTGTACTCGTATGATTTCGGTTCGCTCAAGTGAGCAAGGTCCGGAAAATCGTCATCGCCTTGCGGCTTAAAATCCGGCTTGTAGTATTTGCAGCCCCAGTCGGCAGCAACCTTTTCGAAATTGCGCATGTCCTGCTCACGCGTGGGCGTTGACAGAGGCTCGCGCATGACGCTGCTCACGGGGATATAGCAAAAGCACATTTTGCCGCCGTGCTCTTTGACGTAAGTGACAATGTCTTTGAGAACGGTGTCATTCCAGTCGATCGGCTTCTGGTCTTTCATGTCTTCGGCGGCGTTTCTTTTCGCGACGAATTTCATGTAGGCGACAGCTTTTTCGTCGGTTCTGATGCCGCCTTCCTGCACGATAAGCACGCCTTTCTTCGCGATTTTGCCACCATGAGTCAGCCATTCGGCAGCTTCGTCAAGCGAAAACATCGTCGCTACGCGCAAAAGCTGGCCTTGCGAAACCAGCTCACTGTGCATGCTTGCAACCAGCAAAACTTTCTCCGAAAGTGGAACATTAGGTTTCTGGCAATATTTCCACAAATCAGGATAACTGATGTACGCAGACAGCAAAGCCGGCTGGTGCCAGTTCATCCAGTTGTCCGACCACTTGCGTGTATCGGGCAATCCGCCCGTCGCCGGCATAAAAATCACGCTGCCTTCCAGAACATGCGGGTTCACCTCGACCATGCGCCGCAGCCCAAACAGATACTCAACCGGCGTTGTATAACCTTGCCCTAGATTTATAGCCGCTCTTGGCGGTTTCCCTTTCTCGGAAATCAGCTCTGCAAATTTCTTTTCGCGCACAGCGGCGTTGATAATCGAATTGCCCATGAACATCACATCTAGATGCGCTTGGCGCAAAATGTCGGCATAGCCGTTAAACCACTGATGCCCCTTCAGGCTCTGCAGCGAAAGCTCTGCCCCGATCAAGGGAATGACGATGATCGACAAAAAAATCATTGCTTGTGTGAGAAATTTTTTCATCAGAATTGGAAATAGATAAATCGTTGTCCGCCGAACTCGCCCAAAAGGACAATGATGAATATCAGTGTGTAATAGGAAATCCACCTGGTGGAAAGTTTCTGCTGTTCGAAGAAGGCGACGCCGCCTTTGTTTCTCTCAAGGTATTGAACAAGTTCCAAAATCAAAATCGCCGCTGCTGCAGTCAACATTTCTCCGCCGGTCAGCCCCAGCTCGGAAATTTTTTCCGCTTGATTGAGCGGAAACAGATGTCCAACAATCCAGGCCGCATCAGCCGTTGTGTTGGCGCGAAAGAAAATCCAGGCAAAGCAAACGGCGTTGAACGTGATAAAAAGGCTGACCGCGTGGTGAATCGGCTGGGGCAAAATCTTCGGCATGTTCTTCACAGCGCGCTGCCAGAAAATATAGACAATGAAAAAAGCGCCGTGCAGGAGCCCCCATTCTGCAAAGGTCCAGTTGGCACCATGCCAGAGACCGCTTATGAAAAACACGATGACAATATTGCGAAATCTCTCTACCTGGCTTCCCTTGCTGCCGCCCAGGGGAATGTAGAGATAATCGCGAAACCATGTGGAAAGCGAAATATGCCAGCGGTGCCAGAATTCCTGGATGTTGGTGGCGCAATAAGGCGAATTGAAATTCTTCATCAAATTAATGCCCATTACTCGGGCGGCACCAATGGCGATATCACTGTATCCGGAAAAATCGCAATAAATCTGGTAAGCAAAACAATAAGTCGCCAGAATCAGAGGCCAGCCGCTGTAGTCGTGAGGCTGGCTGTAGACATGATTGACGAGTATCGCCAGGCGGTCGGCAATCACTACCTTCTTGAAAAATCCCCACAGCATCAGGCGCATGCCGCTAACGAAATTCTCCGGTGAAAATGGATGATCTTCCTTGAACTGGTGAATGAGATTTTGCGGGCGTTCGATCGGCCCCGCCACCAGCTGCGGATAAAACATCACGTACAGAGCGTAAATGCCCAAGTGTTTCTCCGCCGGCTGCCTGCCTTTGTAGACTTCAATCGTGTATGCCAGGGCTTGAAACGTGTGAAAGGAAAGCCCGATCGGCAGGATTAGATTGAGCGCCGGGAAGGTCCAATTGATATGCAAAAGGTGCAAAATTTCAGCAACGTTGTTGCAGAGAAACGCATAGTATTTGAAAATCGCCAGCAATGAAACGTTGGCGATGATGCTGACCAGCAGAAAAAGCTTGCGCTGGCTGCCCGCCGCGCTTTCAATTTTGCGAGCGGCAATGTAGTCGACAATTATTATCAGAAACAGAATCGTGACGTAAATGGGAATCCACGCCATGTAAAAAACGCAGCTGGCAAGCAGCAAAAGCACCCAGCGCCAGCGGTTCGGAAGAAGGAAATAGAGAGCTGTTACTATCGGGAAAAACAGTAAGAACTCAGCGGAATTGAATAGCATTAAAGCCCGAAATGGTTCCTGATTCTAGAATCTGATACTTAGTAATGTGCCTTTTTCTTACCCGGTTAGGCGGATGTTGATGACATGTTTAAATTCCCGAGGCTGTCAAGCGGAAACTAATAGAATGGGTTTGTTTTCGGCGACAACCAAGGCAAAAACAAAGCCCGGTCCCAAAGCCCTCAATTCCAGATTCTAAAAACGGTAAATTTCAATGAACAGACCATACACGGGAGCCCCAAGCATCAAAGGTCTTTTGCTCGTAGGTCTACTGATTTTCGGCGCCTATCAACTCTTCCAATTCGTGGACACTAAGAATTGGCCGGAAGTTACAGGTAAGGTTACCGACGTCAGCATCGAAGAATCCCATCAATACAGGCCCAGACGCTACGGGTCGAACTATTACACCGAGTACACGCCAGTCGTCAAATACGTTTATCTGGTCGACCATGTGTCGCACGAAGGAAGCGCCAACCTCCAGACTTTCCTCTCGCGAAGGGACGCAGAAAATCACGCCAACATGCAATATCGCAAAGGGCAGCACCTGCAAGTACTCTACAATCCCAAAAATCATGAGTGGTCGAGTTTGCACCGCTCCGTCATCTAACCTTACGAAAGGTTTTCAGCCGCAACAGCCTGGGAATAGCCTCACAGTGAGGATTGCCAGATTGCGAGCTTGAAATATGAGCTTTTCCAGCGACTTTCTGAAAAAATGCTGCGCTGTTGTTGAAGCGCTCAATCCGCACGAAATTGAAGAAGCGGTGCGGGTTTTGAGCGAATTGAAAGAAAGGGAGGGACGGCTTTTCATAGCTGGCTCAGGCGGCGGCGCTGGTCACGCAGCGCACGCAACAGCCGACTTTAGAAAGTTGTGCAACATCGAAGCGTATGCTCCTTACGACAATGTACCGGAGCTGACCGCGCGAGTGAACGACGACGGCTGGGAGACGACCCTCGTCAATTGGCTGAAGGTGAGCCGTTTAAGCGCATACGACTGTTTGCTGCTCTTTTCCGTAGGCGGCGGCGACAGCGAAAAGCGCATCAGCGCCAATCTGGTGAACGCGGCTGAATATGCCAGACAAATGGGCACCGCGGTGATCGGCATTGTTGGGCGCGATGGCGGTGCTATTGCGCAAACCGCCACCGTTTCAGTGATTATTCCAGCTGTCGATGAAGATTTGCTGACACCATTGACCGAGGGTATTCAATCGGTCGTGTGGCATCTTCTTGCTTTTCATCCCGCCTTGCAGACGAATATGGCGAAGTGGGAATCAGAATTGAAGGCTTAGGAGCAAAAGGAAACAATGATCATTGCTCGCAGCCCACTGAGAATTTCCCTCGGAGGGGGCGGCACGGATTTACCTTCGTACTACGAAGAACATGGTGGCTTCTTCATCTCCGCGGCGATCAACAAATACGTCTATGTGATGGTCAACGAGTCATGGCACGACGAGTACATCATAAAATACTCTCAATTCGAGCGCGTCAAGCAAGTTTCCGATATCAAACATCCGATTGTTCGCGCCACCCTGGAATGGTTCGAAATGGGACCAAATCTCGAAATTTGCAGTATAGCGGATATTCCTCAAGGCACGGGTCTCGGCTCGTCCGGCAGTTTTACAACGGCGTTGATCAAAGCTTTGCACGCTTATAAAAAAAACGACTGGCAAAGTCCCAGCGAACTTGCCGAACAAGCGTCTTTTGTTGAGATTGAACTTTTGAAAGAGCCGGTGGGCAAGCAGGATCAGTACATCTCAGCCTTTGGTGGGCTGAGTAGTTTTGAGATTGGCGTGGACGGCAAAGTAGACGCCTATCCGGTGAAAGTTTCAGAAGGCACGCTGAGCAGCCTGGAAGACAATCTGGCGATCTTTTTTACCGGCTACTCGCGCTCTGCCGCCGACTTACTTTCAGACCAAAACGAAAGGAGCATGAAAGCAGACGCAACGATGCTGGATAATCTACACCAAATTAAAGCACTCGGGCGCCGCATCAAAGACGCGCTGGAAAGCGGCAATACTTATAAATTCGGCGAATTGATGCACGAGCATTGGACATGCAAGAAAGAACGCTCCACCGGCATGTCTAACCCTCGCATTGACGAACTCTATAATCTGGCGATGAGCAATGGCGCTTTGGGCGGCAAACTGATAGGCGCAGGCGGCGGGGGATTTCTCTTGTTTTACACTGAAGAGAAAAACAGGTTGCGCGACGCAATGACGAATGCGGGCGCCAAAGAATTACGCTTTAGATTTGATTTTTCCGGCACCAGCCTGATTGGCCTGTGATGGAAAACGGGCAAAGTGAATGTGAGGGTTTGGTTGTTGTGGGCAGGTAAGGGAGTCCGTTGAAAGAAATCGGGATATTAGGGGGAGGCGTTGCAGGACTGAGCCTGGCGCACTTTCTGGGAGAACATTCGGAAATTTTGGAGAAGTCCTCACACGCGGGAGGGCTGTGCCGCAGCTTTGAAAAGGACGGTTTTACCTTCGATCTGGGCGGTCACATTCTCTTTTCCAAAGATCAGGAAATTTTGAATTTCGAACTTTCCTTGCTGGAAGGAAAACTGAACAAGCTGCGCCGCGCTTCGGCTTGCTGGTTCAAAAATCGCTTCGTCAAATACCCCTTTGAAAACGGGCTGGCATCGCTAGACAAAGAAGATGCGTACAACTGCTTACTGAATTTTATTCAGAACCCTCAACGCCCTCAACACAATTTCGAAGACTGGATTTACAACACTTTCGGCAAGGGCCTTGCCGAGCTTTATCTCTTGCCATACAACAAAAAAGTCTGGAAGACGGAGCCGAGTGCGATGGACATGCAATGGGTCGAACGCATTCCCAAGCCGCCCGTGGAAGACATCATCAAATCTGCGATGGGTCTTGAAACAGAGGGCTACATTCACCAGCTTCATTTCTACTATCCGAAAAGCGGCGGCTTTCAAACTTTGCCGACTTCGCTCGAAGAAAATATCGACGGACGAATCAACAAGAATTTCGCCGCAGACCGGCTTGTAAGAACAGACACGGGCTGGATTGTCGCCAACAAAGACGGCGAGAAGAGATACGAAAAAATCATCTGCGCGATGCCGATTTTTGAACTGATTAAAAGTCTGGGCGATGTTCCGCCCGAGGTAGAACGCGCCTGCTGGGGGCTCGTCTACAACTCACTCTCGGTTGTTCTCATCGGTCTCAATCGCCCGAGAAAACACGATCTTGTTTCCTGCTTTTTCCCGCAGTCGGACATAATTTTTCATCGCGTCGTGTTTCAAGACTATTTTGGAAAAAACTACGCGCCGGAAGGCTGTTCATCGATGCTTTGCGAGATCACCTCGCGCCATGGTGATGAGTTGTGGTCCATGAGCGAAGACAAATTGTGCGAGCGCGTCATCGATGATTTGTGCCGTCAGGGCTTTATCGACAAATCAGAAGTAGTGACGACGGCAGTGCAGAGGACGAAGTACGCTTATCCTGTGTACGATCTGCGCAGAGAAAAAAATCTTCAGATCGTCAAAGAATACTGCAAAGAGCTGGGCATCGAACTTTGCGGAAGGTTCGCAGAATTTCAATATGACAATTCAGACCAGGTGATACGCTCTGCAAAAACAGTCTCTGCCAGAGTTTTACAGGAAGCCGGCGCCGGCTGAAGACGCGCTGAAGAGGTGCATGTGGCTGAGGTTGAAAGGAAAAACATCTTCATCACAGGTGGTGCGGGCTTTTTTGGCAGCGTTTTTGTAAAACGTTTACTTGCCATTGAAAGTACGTCCAGAATCACGGTTTTCGACCGCAACGCGTGCAACAAAGAGCGCTCCAGAATTAGAGAAACAGATCAACGAATCGCGCTTGTTGAAGGAGATTTACGAGATCTTTCTTTGCTTTGCGAAAGCATGAAAAGGCATGACACCGTGATCCATTTAGCCTCCAACGCCGACATCGCCAGAGCAGTGACGAAGCCCACCATCGACTTCCAAGAAGGGACGGTGTTAACGCAGAACGTGCTGGAAGCAGCCCGCATCAGCGGAGTATCGCGAGTGCTGTATGCATCCGGAAGTGGCGTCTATGGCGATGCCGGCACAGCCGAGTTGCGCGAAGAGGATTGCGCACGGCTACCGATTTCGACCTACGGAGCCAGTAAGCTGGCGGGTGAATCACTTCTTTCTGCGTATTGCCACATGTTTGATCTGAGCGGAATAGTCTTTCGCTTTGCCAATATTGTCGGGGCAGGACAAACGCATGGAATTGCGCTGGACTTCGTCGAAAAGCTGCAGAAAAACCCGGAGGCACTGTTGATTTTAGGCGATGGCTCGCAGACCAAATCATACATCCATGCCGATGATGCATTCGACGCCGTCTGGCTTGCACATTCAAAAATGACCGAACGATTCCAGGTCTACAATGTGGCTTCCAGTGACAGCGTCACTGTCAACCAAATCGCCGAAATTGCCATCGAAGAAGTGCTCGGCAAAGGCGCAAAAGTCGCTCTGAAATATACCGGCGGAAATCGTGGGTGGAAAGGTGATGTTCCTGTTGTGAAATTGAACACAGAAAGGATTCGGTCCCTGGGATTCGCTCCCACATATACGTCCGCGGACGCTATCAGGGCGGCGATTCGAGGCATAATTGCTCGATAGGGTTTTCAACGGATTAAAATGCATCTGGACGTTTCCGCTCGGCTGAGCGACAGGCAACCCAGATGACCGATTCAGCGACAACGGCACCGACAAGGGCCCAAAGATACGGAAAGATGATGCGCTTTGGCGTCATGACCTATCTGGTTGCTTGGGTCATATCGACGAGTTCCCTGATCGCCGAACCTCTTTTCACGCCAACTCCGTTTACGTTTCCCAATCTTATAGGCGGGACTGGATTTACAGATTTCGCCAGATACTACGTATCGGCAACTCTGGCAGCGTCCGATGATCGCACCAATATCTATGACAAAGCAACGCAGATTAAGGTCCAACAGCGACTGTTGAACATAAATGTCGAGCCGGAAGGTGCGGACAATGCCTACGTGCCCTATGTTTGCGTATTCATCGCGCCGATGTCCTACCTGCCGATCAAGACTGCTTACTGCCTGTGGATAGCGCTGTCGG
>PNKB01000063.1 GCA_013997645.1 Cyanobacteria bacterium PR.3.49 | reverse complement strand
GAGCATAACTGTAAAAAGCAAGAAGGGCAGGAACCGTAAGTCCCTGCCCTTGCGATTAGCTATTAGAAGATTAGCCTTTGACGGCAGCCAAGCGTCCTTTCTTGCCTGCGCTCACATCTGAAGTTTCACGATCTGCCTCGCCATTGGTGGAAGGCTTCTTCCCGCAGAGATGGAAGCTCGTGAGCTTAATCACAGGCTTGGTCATCTCGACTTTAACGCCATTCACTTCTTTGTTGAAGGTAGACAGTGCGAGTCTTCCATGGATGGCAACTTCGCGCCCCTTGGTTATTGCCTTGAGAACGCGGTCGCCGAGCCCGTTCCATGCGTCCACATCGAGCCACAGAGTTTTGTTCTCATCGGTATTCGCGGAGAACTCTTTCACCGCCACAGAGAATTTAACGACCTTGTTTCCAGTGTCTCCGAATGAGATAGAGTGCGGATTCTGACCGACATAACCTATCACGAGTATGGTATTGTTCATGGTGGCACCTCCAGTGCGTGTTAGTGCCTGCCAAAAGAACACAACTTTCGGACACCCAATGGACGCGCTTTGCGCGCCCCGCCAGGGGCCTGCCATTGGAAAGAGGCTGGAAGTTGTGTCAGTCTCTGGCACTTGTGACATGCACGGAGGCAGACATCTGAATTCAAGCCGTTCATTGTTGGTTCTGTTGGTTTCCGAAATCCGTATACATCAAAGTGGTTTCGGAAGGAAGGAAGCATCGGTAGCGTCTCTCTCTATTCGCAATGAAGAAGAGATCTGACTGTGGGTGTCGTTTGCGGTAAGAACGCTTCGGTGGAATTCGAGCAGATAGAGTGCCGGTGGTGTCGCGCACTTGAACGAATGATGGAAGCTGAACTCGCTCTTCCCAGATGATCAAAGTTTGATGACAATTTTCGCAGGCAACTTTGCTTCTAGTCGCATTAGCTCGGAGCCGCAATGAGCCGCAACTTGCCGCAGTAAAGTGCCTGAAGCTGCTCGGCTGGACTATGGGAAAACCGGGATACCAAGGGAGGGCAAGACTGTTCTATACTGGTCGGCATGGATAGCATCAAAACGGACAATGAGCCGAATGCACAAAAGAAGAGCCGGAAATGGCGTGTAGGAGCTGTACTTAGCTTTTTCTTGCCGTTTTTTGTATTTGGTTTTCTAGCTGAGCAGTGGATCTTGGAGCGAGGCGCCGAAGAGGCGGAAAGATGGTCGCACCTGGTTAAACCCACACCCGTTCCAATGTCAGAACAAGTTTTGCCATTTGTTCTCTGGTTTGTTGTGCCAGGTTTGATTGCCGGGCTGGTCGGGCTTCTCTTGTACTACCTGTTTACTCGTTGCCGTTCTTATTGAACCAATCAAGCCAATGTTGAATATTTGCTACATGCGGAGATGTTTGTAACACCGACTCAGTCGGCAACAACACTTTATCTGCGTGTTTGCCTTCTCTTTCCAAGTGTCTGACCGCTTTAGGCGTAAGCGGCTTGGCATGATTTTTGTCCTCTCGACTGAACGAGATGTCTGGATTGAAGCCGTAGGCAAGAGATTGTTCGGTGACAGGAATACCATGGTGCTCATACATTTTGGCTGTGTGAGCCATGTTGCCTGCGATAAGGATTGGAGCGATTTTGGGATCGGTTAACGCTTTGAGTTCTTGTCCCGGCGGGTAACCATGCTTCGTGAGATATTCTTTTACCTGTGGGAATTCTTGGGAGAGTTTGCGAACGCCATTGACGCTAATTTGTGCATACCCAAGTGTCGCATCTTCCGCTAATCTATCGGATTTTGAAATGGGCGAACCTAACATCTGCACATGCGTATCATCTGCTTGATCGAATAAATCGTAGTGTCTAAGCTCATTTGCAAGGATGCTTTTCATCACGAGTGCGCTGCGCTCTTTCGTAAATCCGTTAGATGTAAGTTCGGGAAACAAGCTTGCGGACTCTTTCCATGCCGCTTCTGGAATTCGTCCGATTATGCTGATTTCTTTTCCGGCTAATGGGTGTCCGATATCTGGAGGTGTTGCAACTCTAACGATATCGGTGCCTAGTGCTGGATTTCTAATGCCTTGATAGCCCGGTCTGAGCTTATCTCCGGGGTTCTGCACCATTATCGCTTCAGGCTCAGGTACCGGGGAATCCGTCTGGATATCGCTGTATTGCGTCTTTTGCTCTAAGTTTGGAAGAGGCGGAGTTATGTTTGAGGCAATCAGAGTTTGCTCTACCTGCGGCTTTTGAAGCGCGGCTAAAGCTTCTTCGGCTTTACTGTCGAAAAATCCAAGCTTCGATGCCTGCCCCTTCTTTTGCATGTCGGCAATCACCTTCGGTGTCAGCCCAATGTGCGTCGCCGATTCGTGCTCGCCGAGTTTATGCGGTTCTTGCATCTTGGACCAGATCGCTTCGTCTTCTTTTGTCCGGATCACGCTCGGACGTGTCAACGCATCAGACGGAGGCTGAATCTTCGGTGCGTCTAGTTTTTGTTCTGCATCGTCGGTCATAAAAACTCTCGCGAAAAGTCTCTCACTATTATAAGCGGCCGACTGGCAGAGTTCAGCTGCTGTGGCGAAATCGAGGGCTAGGGCATGTTTTCGGACGCGTTTCGATTAGAGATCGCAACGAAGAAGCATTGGTAGCATTGGGTCTATGGGCTTCCGCTTAATTGGGAACAACCGGGGGTCAAGATTGGCACCTTGGCTGTATGGTTCAACCATGAAAAGGTTTGTTGTTTCACTACTGCTTCTCTGTACCGGTGTCTTTGGCACGGTTCATGCTCAGGGACTAATTGGTGACACGAGTTGTCCACGCGCTTCGGAGCCAGTCCCGTTGATACAAGGCAAGTCTGACTTAGAGCGATGGTCAAACTTTCAAACTATTCAGCCGTCTCTTATCGGTATGTCTTACAACCAAGTAATTAAGGCGCTTGGACAAGGAAGAGGATTTATAAAGTCTGACGAATTTACGCTCACGCTGCGCACTGAGCGGGATAGGGATTGCTTACTATACCAAATTGCGAGAACAAAAATTCCTGGTAAGACTGGAAGCATGGCTCCGATAGAGCTAACAATTGTCTTCAAAAAAAATCTCGTTCAGTCGTACTTAATTGAGGCTGTGTATTAGTCAACAACGTAGCTCGCCTTGATTGGGCTCGAACGCTAAGGCGGCTCAGCTCGGTGAACCGCAATGAGCCGCAATGAGCCGTGATGAACCGCGATGAGTCAGTTAAAGCTAGAGCCATTTTTACGAAAGTCCGCTATTGCCATCGTTAATTGTGCAGGCGTCACCTGCACAATTAGAGTAGCCTCCGACGTAGCTGCAATGAGTCGTTAAGAGATTTTTGTCAAAGTTCGGTATTGGTGTGCCTGACTTGGTTTGTAGCCTTCAGAGTCGCTTTGCGGCGGATGTTTGAGGCGTTTGTGAGGCGTTCGTGAGGCGTTTACCTCGGGGGCTGCAATGAGCCGCGATGAGCCGCAATGAGCCAATGGTGGTAAAGCACACGCACTAGCTGATGTTTGTTTTGCGATAATGGGCTCACGAAGAGCCAATCAAGTGAGTCAGTCCCCTTAATTGGCTCACGGATGAGCCAATTGTGAGCCAATTGTGAGCCAATTGAGCCAATTAATGAGCCAATTAGATAATGTGCCCACCGGCTATGGTTTCGTAAGCCTATAGGTAGTGCCCTTACCCCGTGTGCCTTCCTTGGAAATGAGCCCTTTTTCTACTAGGTCCGTCAAATCTCTGGTCGCTGTTGGCTTGCTGGCATTGAACAATTTTTGGTATTCCGCGTTTGAGATTGTTGCGGCCGACCTCAAGAATTCCATTGCTTTGAGTTGCCTTTCGTTTAGTTCTTCCTGGCTGACCGCCAGTTTCTCTGATCGCATAATGAGCTTAAATGTTTCGGGAAATGAGACGTCAAATTCAGGTGTCGGCAGGTGTTGCTCTTTGAGAGCCTCAGCCATTCTGACTGTTCCTGTTCCCCAACGCTCGATAATTCCCAAGTTATAAAAAGTCTCGGCAATCAAACGATTATGCGGATATGACTCGTGTTGTCGAAGAAGGTCGGCAGGAGTAAGTTGGAAAGGTAAGGTACCAGGATTCCATATCTCTAGCCGGTCGTCGTACAGGCGAACAGTACTAGCAGCAAGCGAAGTATAGTTTCGATGACATAAAACATTTGATATGCCCTCGCGTAGTGCGGATAGTGGATATTCCCACACTTCCTCGCGCTCAGCTAAAGATCTTCCTGAAAGCTTGCGCCCACTGGAAAGTTTGGTTGATCCAATTACAAGAGCTGTTGCTAATCTGTCTTGGAACCACTCCATTGTTTTATCGAGCTGTTGCAAAATTGTTCCATCAAACTCTTTGTCGTCGACAATCATAGTCGGCGACTTGAATCTTCCAGCCTTCACGTAGGCTGATGGACAAAAGCGTTTGGGATTTTTTCCAAGCAGAAGAATTGCCGCTCTGGTTGGTTGTCCACTTTCGACTAGCCCTAACTTTTCTAGTGACGTGAGACTAGCTTCGTCCATTGGTATTGTGCGTCGACCAACGGCCTTCAAGCGTGAGAGAAGAGCTTCAATTTCTTTCTCATCCAGATCGTCCATGGTGGCTCGTTCTTCGACCTTCGCATCCCAGCCCCAGGCTCCGGCTGCGAGCAACCTGTGCGTATACTCCTCCGGGCCCATCACCTGGTTTGTTCTGCCGACTCGTTTGAAGTATCGCCCGTCTACGGCTATCAGGGCACGGGTGCGTTCAACCTTGATAACAGCAATGGTGCGATTGTTGTGTCGTTGTTTTGTCACGGACGGCAGCAAGCGAGGCTGGAGCTTTGACTGCATTTTCTGAGCCCATTCTTCCAATGTATTCTTGCCAAGATTTACTCCAATAATATGTCCGTCATCGCGCACTCCAACAAGAATGACACCACCGGCGGTGTTGGCAAATGCGCCTATGGTTTCCAGAGTTTGCTTATCGAACGTCTCTTTGAATTCGAGAGTCTCGGATTCAGAATGCTCATCAAGTTGTGAAAAGTCTATAGCCATTTGATACGAAAGACCGGCTTGCAGTGTTAAAACTCACATCGAGGGGTGACAAGTAAAGTATAGCTGTTTCCTTCGCGCGCAGCTTCATCGATGAAAGCACTTGCTCTTTGGCAAGGATGAGCAGAAAAAAGACAACTGATCGCTGTCAAGTGCTGTGGAAGCAACGCCCTAAAATTCGACGTTCTTACGCCCTTGCTCAATGTCGACAACCTTATTCTGCGTCTTATCTGGTTTCTCGAACATCTTTTTATGAGCGACTTCGCGAGCGGTTCGCTCGGCTTCGTGCGCGGAGTGCGCATAAACTTTGCGCGTGGTGCTTACGTCCTTGTGATTGAGAGCGTTTCCGATCACGGATAGGCTTGCTCCGGTCATTGCCATGTAAGAGCCTAACGTCCTCCTCAAATCGTGCAAATGTAGATTCTCTATCCGTGCGCGTTTCAGAATGCGATGCCATCCTTTCTTGGGATCAGCAAGATGCGGAATCTTTGTCCCAGTTCCGGGAAATACATACTCGAATTTCTTTCGATTGTCGAATCGTTTTTGGAGGATCTCCAGCTCAGGTCCAGTAAGCAAGATAGTTTGAGAGGTATTATTTTTGGTATCAGGAATTGTCCAGACAGCGTTTTCCAAATCTACATCTGCCCAGCGCATTTTAAGGACGTTCATTTTGCGTGCCCCAGTGTAGAGGCTGATGAGAACATAGTCTTTGATTTCTTGGTTTTTTTCCGCTTCTATTGCCTCAATTAGACGGGGCAGCTCTTCTGCGTATACGAATCGCTCTCGGTGTTTCAATTTGAATTTCGAGATCCCGGTTGCTGGATTATCACAAGTAACCATCTCCCACTGCTTACCTTTATTTATGACGGCGCGCAAAAGCTCAACTGTCCGGTTGGCAGTCGCTCTGCCATTCTCCTTTCCGAGCTTGTTCACAAGCTGCTGCACTTCGGACCGCTTGATAGAACTCACCGGACGTGTCTTCCAGTCGTCCAAGTAGCGATAGAAGCATTCTTCAATCACCTTCCAGGTCTTGCAGTGTTCGATAGCATAACCATGGAGATACTCCTTAAAGAGATCGCCCAGAGTGATGCCCTGAGTACCACGTTTTGCGGCTAGAGGATCTTTGCCTGCGGTGATTTGTATGATAACGGCGGCTGCCAGCTGCCTGGCGTGTTCTATGCTCAGTCCAGGATTGTTTCCCAGTACCTGAAGCGGGTCATCGTCAAACCCAGGAATCTGCATGGCATCAGGTTCATAGCGGCCGAGGTTTATTCGGATGTTCTTTCCGTCTCTCCATTTATAAGCCCAGAAGCTCATTGCACCGGTATCTGACTTTCGAAGGACCAACCCTTCCAGCTTGGCGTCATAATAGTAATCCCGCTTGCCAGGCGCAACGGCGCGTAGATCTGATAGTCTAGATTGTGTAAAATTGAAAGAATTTCGTCCCATCTTTTTCACCGTTTTTCAGGGCGTCTCGGAGGAAGTTTTCCCATAATTACTAGCCATTTCAGCCCTTTTCAGGTGTAGTGTGGGTGTAGTATTTTGGTTTATTGGGGTAGCTTTGAGCAACACCCCGAAAACTTCTAGGACTATTATAACATAATGGTGATGCGGATTTCCAAAGAATCGGAAAACCGACGGAAAATCGGGAAAAGTGGAAAATTCGATGGCTACGAACCATGAGGTCGGGAGTTCGAATCTCTCCGGGCAGGTATATAGAACGGTTCTTTCCGAGCGGCAACGCGAAGTCAGAACCGTTTTTTATTGGGGCAGGCGATCAGCAATTATGGAAGCTTGGTGTGCTGAGAATGTTTTGGGTGTAAGCATCGAATGACGCTGCCTCAACTTACGACAAAAGCTCGTCAAGTTTTCCCGCGCTTTCTAGCGCGTAAAGGTCATCGCAGCCGCCAATGTGCTTATCGTCGATGAAAATTTGTGGAATGGTCATTCGCCCGTTTGACAGTTTGATCATCTCATCGAGCTTGTCCACATCTTCTTTGACGTTGAACTCCTCGAATTTGGCATTCTTACGGTTTAGCAAAGCCTTTGCCTTGTCGCAGAATGGGCAGTGAGGACCGGAATAAACAACAATTTTAGGCATTGAAGTTCCTTGGTAAGCGAGTGCGTGCAATTGTACCCCGCATTACGAAAGAATCTCATCTCAATAGCTGGTAGATAATGATGTCGCTTTCTATCAGGCCGCGCCCAGGAACAAACTTAAGGGAGTGCCGCTCTTCACCATCAATGTTGACGACATAAAGTTGACTGTCTTTGTCAAAGAGCTTCCAGTCGCCGGTGGCACCATTGGTGGTGACAATCTTTCCGTCTTCAGAAAACTTGCAATCTCCGAGTGGCTTGGTATAACCAGCCATTTGTTTGTACATTCCGGCAATCGGTGCAGTTGTAGATTCCGATTGAGAAAATGAAACAGCGCCGGTTGCCTCTATTTCGTAGTTTCCGCCAACGCGAAGTAGCGCATTGGTGGGTGGCACAACGCTCACGACAACCTTCGTTGGAGCCTTAAGCGTTCCTTCAAAGCTAGTGTCGACAGGTGTGCCTTGTGAAGTAAGAACTTTGCTGGTGTGGAAGGTGTTGGCAGCATCGGACACCGTGAAAGTGACTTGTGTCTTTGGAGCAGTTCCGTATATTCCCATAGCACTGAACGACACACGAACCTTATTGATTCCTGGCAGCGCAGTGAAGGTCCAGTAGTGAGGTCCGACGAGGGCGTCAACTAGCCCATGATTTACTCCCGCTTGCATGGGGGTGGGAGCATTCGCTTTAAGGGATTGGGCGGATGCACTAGTGGCGCAGATTCCGAATAGAATCGCAAGCGAACTCACTTGCGAGATGCGCTTAACGCTTTGCAGAGATATCGGTTTTACACTTCTGAATTTAAACATCATTCCTCTTTAGAAACTACAGCTGAATAATCTCAAGTCGCTTTTTAGCTCTTTGGCCTGAGCATAAATAGCCATACGGGAGGTTTGTCCTAAATTAGGAGGGGTTTAGTACACCGTCGTGACGATTTAATAGACACTTGTCGGTGATTCAAGGGCTATTGAGGGCACAATGTTTCACGAAGACCCGGTAACCCAATTCGGACGTTGGAAAGTGTAAGGAACGTACCATGTCTCTGGCTGAGAAAATCGCAGAAATCCGCCCACTAATGACTAAGGCGGATATAGAAGCTCTGATTGGACCCGTAGAAACAAAGCGTGCGCTAGATCAATTCGGTGACTTCAAAAGACTCAATGGTCTGGAGATTTTTTTCTCCCACGCGGACGGAGTTATCGACATGATGCATTTCGGGCATCAATTTAGCTTTCCTCCAGAAGTAGCCGTGTGCGGTGTGCGAATCGGTATGACTCCTGAAGCCGCTTGCGCTGCGCTGCCTGGTCTTGCTCTTCCTGAAGGTTCGACTGGACAACCCAACCAATATGGTGTTGTCGGATACAGTGCGAGTTTGGACTCTATAAAAGTTGGCGTCGTAGTAAAAGATGGAAAGGTTTCGGGTATCAACTTAACGCGCGCCGATTTGAAGGAGGCGCACGAAAGACGAGAGCGCAAGGAAGCCGAACGGCGAGCAGAAATGGATCGCGCTCGACAAGCTGCTGAACAATGGAAATCAATTGCTGATGCCAACGCAATGTTGCTTAGTTGGGCGGAGCATTGTTCTCCTTGGACCGATATGGGGCCGCCGCGCTTTGTGCCTTTTGCTCAGCAACTTATTGACTCGAATGATCCTGACGTCTGGCATTATGTCGCAACGAGTTGGAATTGGGATTACGACCATGCTGTGCCACTGTGGATCATTCGCCAAAAGGATTGCGATATTGCGACCGCGCTTGAAATATTCTTTCTTGCAGAGCCGTCCTATTATTACAAGTGGGTCAACGACCGCAACGCTGTTCCGAAGAATAATCTTGAGATGTTCGATTTTCTGACGGAAGTTCGAAACAAGCTAGCACAAGGATTTTACCAACACTCAGAAATCGAATATGACGGTCCTGAACACATGAAGTACGAAGTTCGGAGTTGGGATACGGATGACAAAAAAGCTATGGGTGAGAAATTCTATCCACCTCAGGCTGGAACGAAAATTACCGGGCGCGATCTCACCGAATACGGTACCGCGGCTTCCGATTTTTGCAATGAGATTATGGAAGGTATTTGTTAGAGTCGCTTGTTTCGCATTTGTTTGAAACTTATTGGCTCCACGGCTGTGATCACTGATGAAAATCTACGACCTAAGAAGAAGTAGCTACGACGAGTTTCTCGACTTCGTTTTTGATCATCCAGTCGAGAAAGAGAGTTGGTACAGTGGTTCAAAGGTCGAGGTTGTCTTTGATGCGGTTCATAACGCGGAACTTCTCACAGAACTCTTTTGCAACGCAAGACCGTTATTGGACAAATACTCGCGAGAACAGCTAGAACAAGGTTTTTGGACTCTCCAAAGTGGACGCCTAATTGGTTTAGTAGAGTATGTGATGCATGACCTCAGCGTTCCCTTTGAGAAGCGAGCGGAATGTATTCGCTCAATGTTCTATCTCTACCGCGATTTATTTGCCGTCGATGATCTGGAGACATCGACCAACATGTGGTGGGATAGCATTTCTGGCACCTACAATATTGGACGCCGCACTCATACAACATCGGAAGACGATAGAAAAATTCAAGACGTGATGTTCGAGACACTAACTAAGATCCTCTATCTAGAGTCGGAAGAGTGTCAGGGCGCCGCTCTACATGGACTTGGTCACTTGCGTCATCCAAATACGGAAAAGGTGATTCGCGATTGGATTGCCACATAACCGGATCTCCCAGAAGATGATCTTGAATTTGCGGAAGCCTGTATTACCGGCGATATTATGTGAATCTGAAGTGCGTTTATAAGGCTGATTGACGCGAGCAAAAAGTAGGCAAAACTAGTGCCGTTACTGTCTCTTTGCGTCAGAGTCTGTGTTCAGATTCTGACCGGTGTAACGTTGGGGTTTGCCTTCGGCGGTCTTCATGTAAACATCGCAAACTATTGATCCGCCTTCGTGTGGTGCTCCCCCGCCGGAATTAGGTGCGACAACAAGCATCGACTTGGTTGTTCCCACAGAATAGTGTGCAATGAACCTTGGAAGATGACCTCCTTCGCCGGAATATACTTCTGCAATTGACTCGCCCCAGTCAATAGGATCAGGGAAGCCTGTTCCAAATGCACGAATCTTGACTTTGCCGTCATCTTTACGGATGGTGATTTTGTGCAGATGCCCTTTGTAGGTGCTGGCGTAAGTGGTGCACCAGTTGTCTACTGCATCGGCGTTCGCTGCGAGTTGCGAAATGAGCAGATTGATCGCAAAGCTCAGCGCTACAAGCTTCCAGCGTCTTGTTGTCATCATGCGATGCTCTCCATGGCTTGGGGCGTATAGCATATCAGCCATATCGATTTAAGCTAGTAAATTTGCCACTTTCCATCATACCTGAGCAACCTGTCGCTGATTGGGTGAGCAAACTCGGCATCTCCCTTCTTGGTAAAATTCCGAATCATATCCACTTTTTTCTTATCTTTCTCGGATGCAAAAATCACTACATCTTTGCTCGGTACTCCGACCACAACGGGTCCACCAAAGTGTTTCATCCTGTCTTGCCAGAACAAATCATCAAGAAGAAAACTTGCTTCGTAATCACCGCCTGCGATCAACATCGAAAAGTTGTCGCCATGCTTGATTTGTTGTTTCGGAATTTTTCTCAGCAAATTGCCTAGTGCAATAGTACGCAGCTTTGCAGGTTCTAGTTTAAGAGCGCGCACCATATCTGGCCGCAAATAGGTAATCGTCTTTGGAGTGTCGATCCCGTATAACACGACCAGATTGTCTATAAAGGGTTCTGTATAAGCCTTCTCTTCTTCCTCGATGTTCTTGTTGATATCTGCCGATCGTATTACAGGAACAATGTCCGCCAAGGCAGCCTTTGCATCAGGTGGTGCTGCGCTGGATAAATCATTCCATGAGGCAATAAAAGGCTTAAGAGATTCGCTCCTTTTGCCCGGATAATTCTTGGAACTTTTCCATGCGTTGTCCAGATAGATTGAACCCTCTTTCTCGTTCCACGGACCCTTCACTCTTAGCCAGAGAGGCCCTTCTATCCGCGCCTTAAGTTTTCCGGATTCATTAATGAGTTGTGCCATACACTCTGTAAACTGAGATTCGGACAAGTTGGCACTTTCTAGTTCAGTCGACCAATCAATTTTGGATGACACTGCGCGTTTGTTAGTGCTAGATGAAGTACAAGAACATGCACTCATCGCGAGAGCGACGCACAGAGCCGAGCAAAATATGCGAAGTGGGAGTTTCATCTTCCAATTTTATATTATGCAGAGACAACCAGCGGTAAGGTAGATGCCAAGTCGATATTTGCCTTTCACTGACTTGTCATTTGGTACGGATTGTCGTTAGTAGCGGTGATTCGAAAATTGTTGATGGTGCGACGACGCGCTCGTTAAGCGGGACGTTATTGCCGTAGCGCTCTGCAAGTTTTGCTTTGACTTTGGGTGGCGTTAGATCAAATTGCCCAAGCCTTTTCGGAACACCAACTTCTATCCCAATTGCTTCCTTGTAGACTTTCCAAACGAGTTCTGAGCAATAGATTTTTTCATCCGACCAGCCGAAATATGGATCGTATGGTTTGCCGATAAATCGAACTCCTGCCCGTCGCAATCTTTCCAAGCTCGATATTGAAAGAGTTTTCGCGTTCTTAAGTCTTTTGATCGTGTAATGAGCCCCAACTCCACTGTCTACCCACTCATTCAAGCTTGTGTATTTGACGGGCCCGATGGCTTCAAGCACTTGCCAATCGCTCCCTTTCTTGAACAAGATTCCCACATGCGTGTATGGCGAGTGCGTTGCTAGTTGAATTGCCGTACTTTGAGAGGAGTTCAATGACTGGAAGATTATGTCTCCCTCTTTCAGTTCAGCCGTCGGAGTCGCAGAGGATTCGCTACATCCAGATAGCAAGCAACTTGCGATAAGTGCAAGAGAAATCGTGATTTTTGTGGGTGGCAACTGTTCAATCAATTTGTTTATCCTGGCGCAAGTCCCAGAAATACAATACTTCAGTCGGCGGAGGCAAAATTACCAAAATCTATTTTTCTGCGTCAGCTGTTTGTACATGCCGGTTTGCGGCAAGAGGCGCGCATCAGTCCGGCGCACTTGAAGATGTCTCACTGTGCGGTCGCGACTTCGAATATCCAGTTCGACGATTGTGCCGGGCGTTCCAACCATTTCTTTGATGATTGTTCTGAAATCATATCGATGTCCGTTGACACCAACTATGCGATCGCCCGGTTGCACATCAAATCTGTTCAAATCACTTTGCGGAAAGACTCGCAAAATTCCGCCATTAAACAAATTGAGAAGTGCGCCAAGGCAACCGTAAATTTCTTCGCCGCCGCTTGCTTTTGCTTGCAATGTTGATTGCTGCTGAACTCCTAGCTGAGCAGAAGACTGACTATTTTGAAGCAGGAACGTTTTATCCCTCAGCTCTTTGCTTATTTTTCCGTCCGAGGGCTGCTGCTCCTCCACTGATGCACCTAGCTGCGCTGCATCACTCTTACCCTCGATCGGTGCACGCTCGGGTGAGCCGGATTCGGATTGCGATTCTTCCTGCTGAATTACATTATTGCGTTCAATAACGCCCTTAATCACCGGCGAATCACCAAGTGCTGGCGATAAGCTCAGATAGGCTGCGATTAAAACAGCTAATGCACTTCTAGGAAGTGAGAGTTTCATAAATCAATCATACAAAAGAAAGAACCTATACGCAGCGTAATAAGGCTTTATACAGAGAAGACTGCTCTATTAGGGGGAGTTTCTTCATTAACTATCGCGGCGGCGGAAAATAAACAAATTGGATACAAACCAGCGGTAAATTCGTGTTCAGGCAACCCCCCCCGATACTAAATGACTGAGCCAGTAAGGCTCTGGAGGAGAAAATGGCTGGACAAGAACTCGATTTTAGAGCTGAACAAATGGAATCGCGTCAAGCAAGCAACCTTTCAGCAATCTTGCCGGATTTGCTTCAAAGCAACTCTTTCCGTCAGCTAAATCAGTTTGATTCTGCAGCATATGCCGAGCGGCCGTGATGTAGTAATGGATCCCGAAGCCACGGTTAAAGAACCGCTGCCCAATGGATATCGCAAGGACAAAGATGGTGGCATTTTCGACCGCAGCAACAAGAAAGTTGCGCAAATCAATGATGATGGAACAGTTACTGTAAAGGTCGGCAAAGATTACGTGACGCAAGGTCCTGCTGGCGTTGTTGAAGAAACAGTCTTCGAGAGCAAGAGCGGTGCAGGCATGATCGGTCGTGTGAAAGTGAAGAACTAATGCTTTGATGCAAATATAGACCAGTTCCGCTGCGTTGATAGATTGGCATTAGAGATTACCTCGCAAATCTTGTTCGCGCTCGAGAGATTCGAACAGCGCCAGGAAATTTCCCTTGCCAAATCCCTTCGCGCCATCTTTTCTTTGAATAATTTCAAAGAATAAGGTGGGGCGATCCTCGACTGGTTTTGTGAAAATTTGCAGCAGATAGCCATTCGCTTCACGATCAACCAAAATGCCCAATTTGGCAAGTGTCTGCACATCTTCTTCTATTGCGCCCACTCTCTCTTTTAAAGTGTCGTAATAAGCACTGGGAACCGAGAGGAATTCGATGCCTCGCTTGCGCAATTCTTCAACGGTAGCGATGATGTTGTTTGTGCTCATAGCTATGTGTTGCACGCCGGGAGCCGAATAAAAGTCCAGGTATTCTTGAATTTGCGATTTTTTCTGACCGGCGGCCGGCTCATTGATAGGCATCTTGATTGTGCCGGCTCGATTAGCCATGACGCGCGAAGTGAGCGCCGAGTATTGCGTATTGATGTCGTCCGCATTGAATCCCTGGAAGACGTGGAACCCGAATACGTCCTTGTAGAATTGCACCCATTCCATCATTTTTTCCGACTCGACATTACCGACAACATGGTCGATAGTGCAAAGTCCGGTACCGCCGGACCACGAGTTGATGTCTTTGAAACCCGGTAATGCCAAGCCTGAATAATCGTTGCTCTGGACGAACGTGTGAACTGTATCCCCGTATGTTTTTACTGATGCGGAGATAACCTTTCCGTGATTGTCTTCGCACGCGACGGGTTTGGATACGCTGGTCGCACCCCTTTCAATCGCTGTGTTGTAGCACGATGCCGCATCGTCCACGCAAAATCCAATCGACTTTACCCCGTCTCCATGAGAGAGAACATGGTCGGCGATCGGATGGTTCGGGCTCAGCGCGCTGGTCAGGATGATCTTGATATTGTTCTGCTTCAGGACGTAGGAGCATAGTTCGCGTTCACCCGTTTCCAATCCCCGGTAACCCACGACTTCAAAGCCCATTCCATGCTCATAGTAGTAGCGTGCCTGTTTGGCGTTGCCGACGTAAAATTCAATAAAGTCGAAGCCTTTGACCGGAATTTCCGGCTTCATGTTTTGGCGGATGGACAATTCTTCTGTAGCTTTTGTTTCCGATTCAATTTTCGCCATGGTGTGGTCTCGCAAGTTGGAAGTTGCTGTCACTGGAATTCGTTTTTATTTCGCTTAATTCGTTGTTTTCAAAGGAAGACCTCCAAGCTGTTCACTCAGCTTTCTCTGCTCTGCATTCACTCCTGCCAGATATTTTGCAAGGCACCTCAATTCGGCATCGTTAGCGGCCAGAGGAGGCATAATGCCTGAATAATTGTTTTTCTTAGGATCCGTGCTTCTTAAAATATTCAAGAAGTTGGCGATAGCATCTTCGTCTCGACTGCCAAGCAGTCTGCGCATGCTTCTGTACCCGTCGAGCGTGTGACATGACATACACTGAAAACGAAAGATTGCCTCTCCCTGATCGCTTTCTGCTGTGCATTCCTTAGCGATTGCGCCAGCCCATTTGCTTTGTTTCAAATAGCCGTTGCGAGTCACTGACTCTAGATCAGCTTTGTGAAGCCCGTTCGAATACAAATAGTTGTACACAACATATGGTTTGCGAAGCATCTCACGCATCCACTCTGTGCTGGCTGTGGCGGCTAGCCCGCAGATTAGAAACAACACGGCAATTCTGAAGGTGAAAGCTTTTGGATTGAGGTAAGGACCGAAGAATGCAAAAAGCAGGATGGTGCCGGAGAGTACCAAACTTAAATAGAGTGCTCGGGTCAGAACTGAAAAATTGCCAACTCCAGAGCTTTGAATTCCGGTGAAAATAGTATCTATAGACGCTTGCGGTACTTGTGTCAGAAACCAGATGGTTGCCAGCGGCCCCAGCATAAATATCGGCAGCAGCCACTTTGCTGCATATCGCACCATGACAGTGCGAAACTTCGATTCCTTGATCATCGAAGAGGTGATCAGGGCATACATGCCCGCTATAGCCAACATGATCAAAAGGCGGATACAGAGAGATGGAAAGTAGGTCGGGTTAAAGACTCCATCCATCCAGTTATGTGTTGTCAGCCATTTTCCTGGCGTCAACATGAATGTGAGAATGCCATTTATGATGACTAGAGTAAAGACTGAGAGTACTGCGTAGAAGCGCGCGAGAAGCAAGTGCTTCTCACGAGGTAAACGATCCCACGTGTAGTAGTAAGCGAATGCAGTCGCCAATTCGGCGACGAAAAATAAGTACTCTTCCGCCCAGGCAAGAGTAAAGCTTTGAATAAGCGAATGAATTCCATCCGGATTTACCAGGCTGATTGAAAACCAGATACCTACTCCGGTTACTGCGCCTGCGACCGTCGTAAGCAGCAAGAAGAATCGAGAATGCTGTTTGAGGAAAGCATACATGCGATCATCATTGCGTTTGTAGGCAAGCTCTTCTGCAAGCGCCAGAAAGATGCCCCCACCCACTGCAAAGTGCGAGATGTAAACGTGGATAATGGAAATTATCCCCACTACCCATGTTCCACCAAGATACGGTACCACCCAGAGTGGATAATTCATGACAGGGCTCCCCAAATACTAAATCCGATCAAGGCCAGTAGTACAACTACGCCAAAGACAGTTGCGACACGAGATCGTGCATTAGAGCTGCCTTTGTCGAATAGTGGCACTAGAACAAAAGCAAATGCTGCCAGTGACATAAGTAGAATGCCGAACAGCTCTCCTTCAATAGGGCCCACTGCAGGTGGTATCAGTTTGAGAAACTGGAAAGGAGCAAGGAAATACCATTCTGGCTTAATCCCAATCGGTGCGGCTGCGAATGGATCTGCTTCCGGACCAATTCCCCAGGGGCAAAGTGTGGAGAGAGCAAAGAGAATGTTCAGAGCAAGTATCCAGACTAGGATATCTTTGAAAAAGAATGTGGGAAAGAATTTCTCGTACTTCTTTTTTTCCGCCGGCAATTTTTTGAAATCATCAGGTTCTGAAATGCCGTGCGCCTGCACGAGCATCAAATGACCACCCAGAAGAGCCAGCAGAAGCGCTGGAAGTAAAGCTATGTGGATGACAAAGAATCTGGAAATTGTTGCTTGCGATATTGAATCTCCGCCTCGCAACATGTAGGCGATAACTGGACCGACAAGGGGCATTTTTTCGGCAATATCTAAACCGATTTTGGTGGCGAAGAAAGATACTTCATCCCATGGCAAAAGATAACCAGTAAAACCGAATGCAAGACTGATTGCCATGAGGGCTAATCCTGACCACCAGGTAAACTCTCGTGGTTTGCGGTAAGCCTTCATGAAATATGCACTGAAAAGATGGACAAGCACAGCCGCTATCATCAAATTCGCTCCCCAGCTGTGTAGCGAGCGCACCAGCCAGCCGAAGTTTATTTGAGAATTGAGTTTGAGTATGCTGGCGTGAGCCGAATTGATTTCCGGTACGTAATAGACTTCCAGCAGAATGCCGGTAATTATTTGCACTCCCAGCAACATACCGGCGATTCCGCCCATGTAGTACCAGAGTGAGTGCTGGTGCGCTGGTACTTTCTTTTTGCCAGCCAGTTTTCTAATCTCTTCCAGAGGCACGCGTTCTTCTACATATTGCGTGAGACTCTGGAGTACAGATTGGTGGCGGTGTGTGGGGTCGGATACCATTTGTAGCTCCTTGCACTACGATTTAGGCTTTAGAGACGATAATCTTGCCGTCGATAACCGCCACCTTTAATGGTGGCAGAGGCTTAGGTGGTGGACCGTCCACATTTTTGCCGCTGCTGGCGTCGTAGACGCCGCCATGGCAGGCGCAGTAAATGCATTGTTTGTCGGCTCGAAATTGCACTGTGCAACCAAGATGGGTGCAAACTGCCTTGAAAGCGTGGAGCTGCCCTTCCATGTCGTGAACAATGACAGCAGGAAATGAGCCGAATCTGAAATTGCGACCAGTTCCTTTAGGCAACTCAGAGACTTTGCATACTTCCACACTGGCGATTTTCGAGGTCTCTTCTTTTTCACCTTCCGGAGGAGTCAAGTAAGCGGCTATTGGAGCTAAAGCTACGCCGCCCCAAGCAACTACGGTGCCGGCAAATGCCAGACGCATGAAATGAGCTCGGCTTATCGGTTCTTCCTCTTCTTCCTCGTCATCCATGTCAAAGTCAGAAGAAACTTGTGCACATGGGTGGCTATGCTCGCTGGTTGAAGTTTCGCTGCAAGGATGTGCCGCACCACAAATGGGAGTATTACCGCACGAGGATGTTGCACCGCAACCGCCTTGCCCTGGGGTTTTCTCCCTTTTTTCCCTGTTGTCTTCGTTTTTTTCGGTTTCCATTTTTCGTTTCTCAAGATGATGCAACATTTTGGGTTGAGGCAGGATGGTACGCAGACCAGACAAGGCGACACAACCAGACAAGGTAAAAAATTAGCGCCACTGTCGATACTAGAAAAATTGCCAGCAAGTCCCACTGCGTGTTGACTGCCACCAGATCCGGTTTGATATGCGGATTGAGGTACATCAGGCGCAGCTGATGCCGGTTGACGATCATTGCCAGTATCAGCAGGGCGTTTGCAACCAGCCCTGCAACGAAGGCTTTTGAACCACCGCTGCCGGAAGAGATGGAAGTGCAGACGATGGCCAGTAACATGAGGGACATCGAAACTGCGAATGTGATCGTTACAAGGGTGTCAGCGCCCATGAAAGCAGAAGCGAACTGGGCTGGAATAGTTTTGAGAAACCACAGTCCAATTGGAATTTGCAGAACAGTAGCGACAAGAAAGATGCGCGAACCAGTCTTGAGCAACCATTTCGAAAAGTCTTCATTGCGCTTTTTGAGGTAAAGCCCGAAGCAACCCAGAGTCATGCCAGCCACCGCAATCGATGCCACGAAGAAGTGAAGATAGCGTGGAACCAACTGAGGTTCATTGCCGTTGAGATTCATTCCGTGCGGACTTGATGAATATAGAGGCAGCCACTTTTCCGGCGTTTGCATGAGCGTTAGATTATTGCTGAACAGAGAGGCAATCAACGCAAAGGCGACAAAAATGGAAATCATTAAACACGAGGCTTTGACTGCTGTATTGCGACCGAACTCGCCTTTCAGAACGCGATAAATAATGTAATAAGCAACGTAGTATGAGACGAGCAGAATGCCTAACAGACCAAGCCAGAAAGTAGCCATCAAGATCGATGAAACATAAAAAGCCGGACCATACAGAAGTTGCAAGAAAAGTAGAGGTACGATGCCTTGAGTAATCGCGAAGGAGATAAATAGCGGTAAGGAAATAGCCAGTGCTTTTGCGCTCCTGAAGCTGAAGGAATTTGCATTGCCCCGCCCTAAGAAAAAGAGCACAGCACTGACAATGGAGCCGCCCCAAATAACATTCATAGGCAGTGCGTGCAGATAGAAGCCCAAGATGAGCAATGTTTGCATCAACCACACTGGCATCGGAAATGGCAGTGGAGGATAAGCAGGTACTAAGTTGAGAGTTTCCATTTTTCCGATAATTGCCTGTGCTTACGGTCGGGCGCGATTGCCCTTGGCGGACAGCGACAGGTTAGAAGGTCCATAGAAAGCCTCCATCGTCCTAAAGGTCGGTGCGCAATATTTGGTGATATCTGTGAAACAACAACCAATCGGGGTTTGCCGGGAATTTCCGCAAACTCATACTTTAGGATGGTTTTGAAAACAGGCAATTCCTCTGTTCGCTCTTTACGAAAGCGAAACATTGCACCAATCAAACGGCTGGAGACTATTCGCAGCGCTCCCAGGGATGGGCACCTTTTTGTGGCCATAGTGCGAATTCTGTTCGACTGTTAGGATTTCGTGCACCGCTGAGTGCACCTGAAAGATCTGTTTACATGGTCATTTCGCTGCAGCATTAATTGCAAGGAAGTAAAAAAACAAAATGTTTCCCACAATAATTCAAGGCGGAATGGGAGTCGCGGTTTCAAACTATCGATTAGCTAGAGCTGTGTCCTGCTCCGGTCAATTGGGCGTGGTATCGGGGACGATGCTCGATACTGTTCTGGCCAGACGCCTTCAAGACGGAGATCTCGACGGCTCTTTGCGTCGCGCAATTAGCAAGTTTCCATTCCAAGAAATTGCTTCTCAAGTTTTGAATGACTACTTTATCGAAGGCGGGAGGAGCGCCGGCGTTCCCTATAAGCCGGTGTCGATGCACAGTATGAACACGCCAAAGCATCTTATTGAGCTGACGATGCTTGCCAATTTTGTTGAGGTTCTCCTGGCGAAAGAAGGACACAGCGGCATTGTCGGAATAAACTATTTAACCAAGATTGATTTGCCGACACTGCCCTCTTTGTTCGGTGCAATGCTGGCCGGGGTTGATTATGTTTTGATGGGTGCGGGTATTCCACGTGCAATTCCCGGCATTCTCGATCAATTGAGCATGAAGAAAGCGGTCAGCTTGAAAATCGATGTTGAAGGAAGTTCAGCCGAAGACAACTATGCGGTTAGTTTTGATCCTGCCGATTATCCGATTTCTCAGCCGGTTCTCAAACGTCCGAAGTTTTTGGCGATCGTGTCTTCTTCCGTTCTTGCGCAATCACTGTCTAAAAAGGCCAGCGGCAAAGTCGATGGATTTGTAGTCGAACATCATACTGCCGGAGGGCACAATGCACCGCCCAGGGGAGGAGTGCGAGTGGATGAAAGCGGAGAGCCGCTTTATGGACCTAAAGACGACATCGATGTTGCCAGCTTTAAAAAATTGGGATTGCCATTTTGGTTGGCTGGTGGCTACGGAACTCAAGCCGGCCTGGCGAAGGCTTTAGAGCTTAGCGCTACTGGTGTCCAAGTCGGCAGCCTCTTTGCCTTTTGCGAAGAATCTGGAATTAACGAGTCCATAAAGAGAGAAGTGATTGATATGGTGAAAAATGGTGATCCACACATTTTTACCGATCCGTTAGCTTCTGCCTCCAGTTATCCTTTCAAAGTTGTGCCTCTAAATACGTCACTGTCGCAAGACGATATTTATTTTGCCAGACGAAGAATTTGCGACTTAGGATATCTAAGACAAGCATACAAAAATGAAGATGGCACGCTAGGCTTCAGATGCTCGGGAGAACCAGTGCAGTCTTTCGTTCGAAAAGGGGGGGCAGAGGAAGCTACTTGCGGAAAGAAGTGCCTTTGCAATGGCCTGATGTCTACTGTTGGTCTGGCTCAAGTCCAAAGAGATGGTTATGTAGAGCCGCCGCTGGTGACCGCAGGTAAGTATGTGGGTGAAATTCGCGCGATAGTTGGCGATAGCAATGACAGTTACAGCGCGCAGGACGTTTTGAATTATGTTTGCGGCCCTAACATCTCAGATAAGAAAGTTTCCGCTTAATTCTGCAAAGAACTGAGCTTCTTGCTTGATCGACTAACGTCAATCCGGTCCGATCGCACGATTCGGACATTCCGGCTCGTTAAGCAATTCGTCTTTGGAAGTGTCCATTGGGCAAACACAGGAGACTTCAAAAATCTCTTCGGCTAGAGATTTCATAAGCATGTATATGCTTAGCACTTTTTGCCCTCGAGGCGTAATGAAATGTTCAACGCGTCGCGGTAAAACATCATACTCTTTGCGCACTATGAGTCCGTGCTTTTCCAGTTCTTTTAGCCGCTCTTGCAGGCACTTCATGCTCAGCCCTGGAATGAGACGCAAGAGTGTTCTGGTACGTGTTGGCTTCTGCGCGCATTCTCTTAGAATTTCCACGGACCATTTTGCAGAAATAATATTCAAAACCAGTGAAATAGGACATTGTCCTGGCGAGGCAGCTATTTTCTCTCTTTTTTCTTCGGCAATCACAAAATGTCTCCGTCAAAATCTATGATATCAAGCGACGGAACGCTGCAACTCGTACTTTGGTATGAGGTCGATGATTTTACCGCACAGCTTTTAATTGTCGTCGTAAATCAAACGAACGATTTGCAAGCGCCGACTTTTAAGTTGAAGTATCAATAAATTTACCAGTGCGCCGGAAAGAGCAGTGTTCGGATGGAAGCAAAATTCTTGGTGTCCTATTTGCTTTAGCAAACCCCGGGATTCTAAATGCATCAAGGCGTGCTGGATTACTTGGTCTTTCTCGCAGAGAGACGCAGATAGTTTTTCGACAGTCCATGGACAATCCGAATCTGCATGCATAATCTCAAGTAAGTCCAATTGGGTACCATTCTCAAAGGTGGCTCGGACGAACGGCTTTAGCAGCTCTAGGGCAGATTTATTCTTATGCATTGCTTACGGTGACCGCTTTCTCGATAAGCGGCTCAGAAACCGAAGCCTGCGGGCCTCAGATAAATTGCCATATCCCTGTTCCAAATCGGCAAGAGCCTCAGTTGCTTGCAGGGTACGATTGTCCTGAGACCCAAACACGATTCGGCAAAGGTCCACAGCGCGCCGAAGAGTTTCTCGAGCGATCTCACGTTGACCGCTACCTTCTGCTGCTTCTGACAGATTGAGAAGAATTGCCAGCGATTCCTGGCTGTATGCACCGAATTGTTTATCCGAGATTTTTAGCGCGTGCTTATAAGTGGCAGCTGCGGAGCGGAATTGCTCTGTTTCTAATTGGGCTTCGGCTAAATTGGAAAGGGCGGAGAAGAACAATGCGTTGTTTGACATTTCGTGCTGTTGGCAAATGTCCAGCGCTCTTTGACAGACTTGTTCCGCCTGCGAAAATCTTTTTTGTTGCAGATAGAGAGCTGATAGATTTATCAGAGGTGCTAAGACCTCAATGCTCGTATCACCGCTCGCCTTCTGGCGGAGTTTAAGCGACTCGTTGAATAGAGACTCTGCTTCTTTGAAGTCGTGGTTCTCCATTTTCAGTCGCCCATAGGTGTTGAGCAAAACGGCAAGGTCTTTTGGCGAGCCGCCAGCCAAGCGGAAAAGCGTTACTGCTTCACTGCAAGTCTCCGTTGCCAGAGCAATTTTCTTTTGGGAAAGATAGGTGGACGAAAGGTTTGAGAGAACCTTTGCTCTCATGATTTTTTCTTTGCTGCTGTCCGCTGGCAATTTCGCCAGAGCCAGTCGAAAATATCGCGCGGCTTCATTCTCTTTTTTCTGAGCTCGCAGCGCCACACCAATGTAATTGAGGATGTCGGCGACTTTCTTGTTATCTCTTCCGTCTAGCTGCGGAAGCAATTGTTTGAAAGCTATCTCGGCCTTGCCGAACTGGCGCTGTTTCAAAAGTCCAACTGCGCTTTCAAAATCATTTTTCGGCTTAACAGTCGCATTCAACAGCGATACGGAAGGGATGGCAAAAGATTCCGCCGTACAAATCATCTGAAAGAGAACAGCAAGAATAAGTCCATTGCCTATATGAGCTTTGCTTCGGTAGAACATTGTTTAGTCCTCTTTCTTGAAGCCGAAGGACGTTGGACCAGGATGGTATTCAAGGGTTGCGTACAACCTGGACAGAGTCACCGCAGTCTTGTAAGAATCGATAAACAGGCTCAATTTCAGCTTGGGACCTGGCATGTAAGAAGTCTCATGCTGAGTTTCTAAGCTATCAGAGTTGTTAGAACTATGTGTGCAATATTTGTGCAGCAGCGTTCGTGTGTAGTGATATGGCATAAAATGAGCGACAGAAATGAAAGTGTTTGTAGATGTCTAGAATTCTTGTTGTCGAGGATGAAGAAGGGTTGTCCGGGGCCATGAAAGAATGGCTGGAGGACGAATGCTATGTTGTGAGCGTAATTGACGACGGACTTGTTGCGTTGGAGCTGTTGAAATCGGCGAGTTTTGAGCTGATCGTTCTGGATCTCATGCTGCCTGGCCTGAGTGGCATTGAAGTCTGCAAGCAGTACAGGAAAGCTGGTGGCAAAGCTCCGATTCTCATGCTTACAGCAAAGAGCACCATGGCGTGTAAGGAAGAAGGACTGGATTCGGGTGCAGATGACTATTTGACAAAGCCATGCAATTTGCGCGAATTGTCAGCCAGAGTAAGAGCGCTTTTGAGGCGCCCGCTAAGCAGCCCCGTGATTGTGCTCGAAGCCGGGGACATTCAACTTGATACCAACAGCCGAACTGTAACAAAGGCCGGAAGTCCATTGAAACTGCTGCCTAAAGAGTTCATTCTTCTTGAGGTGTTGCTCAAACACAAAGGACAGGTTTTGAGTACAGAAGCTCTCATCGAACACGTGTGGGGCACCAATTCGACAATTGCCCCTGAAACAGTTCGATCGCACCTGAAGGCACTGCGCAAGAAGGTGGACGGAAAGGCAGCCGACTCGCTGATTTCGACAGTGCACGGAATGGGCTACAAAATAGAGGCGTGAGGTCATTGTTCAAAAGCTTTCGATGGAAAATCGCTCTGCTTTTCATTAGTTTGTCCTCTTTAATCTATCTGCTGCTTTCAATTGTGGGAGCCGTCTTTTTTTACAACAGCGTGTCGCATGCAATTGATGAGGACTTGAGAATTTTTGCCTCTCAGATTGGTCATGCGATTGATGTGGAAGCGGACAAGCCGACTTTTCGTGATTGGTTAAGAGTGGTGAAAACAGAACCGGCGCGATCGGTTACCACTATGCAGCTTTTTGATGAGCGCGGTCAGATGCTTGAACATTATGGTGCGACTGGAATACCGGAGCTGTTTGTGACAGGGTCCGAGGTTTCACGCAACGGTCTGACCGTCAGGGTTCGCAACACCAAGCTCATGCATCAGGGAAAATTAGTGGGCTATCTGCAACTTCAGCTTTCTGTCAAAAGGCGCGAAGAAGCAACACACGAGTTTCTTTTGACTATGATGGTTATGGCACCCTTCGTGTTATTTGCATTCGGTATCTGCAGCTATTTTATTGCCGGATTGGCGGTAAAGCCTATTGAAGAACTGGTCGGCGCACTCAGACGCTTTGTGGCCGATGCTGGACACGAGCTGAATACGCCGGCTGGAGTCGTACAGGCTCGCGCTCAGTCGCTTGGCCGGAAGTTGGAAAGGCAAGGGATCGAGAACGATGATATCTCGATCATTATCAATTCGGCCGAGCGCATGGGCAAGATTGTTCAAGATCTGATGTTGCTTGCAGAGCTGGATGCAAAAACCGAATTGAAATTGCGAACGCTCGATTTGACAAATTTGATAGCTGAAATTGTCCTCGAATACCAGATTCGTTTCCAGGAAAAAGGAGTGCTTCTTTCGCTCGATTGTGACAGTGTAATCAAAATCGAGTCCGATAGCGAAGCACTGGAAAGAGTTGTACGCAATCTTCTTGAGAACGCCCTGAAATACACGGAGCCGCAGGGGGCGGTGACAATTTCTTGCCATGCTCAGGGTAGTCAAGTTGAAATAGTTGTGCAGGATACAGGCATTGGAATTCCGGAAGAGAGTCAGTCTCGAATTTTCGATCGTTTTTACAGGGTCGACCAGTCCCGCACGAGGTCTTCAGGCGGCAGCGGATTGGGGCTTTCAATCGTTAAGGCGATTGTTCACGGACTAGCAGGGGAAGTGAGTGTTTCCAGCCGGCCAGGTGAAGGTAGCAGATTTATCGTCTCTCTTCCTTTTGTCAGAAAGGCCGGCATTGCACAAAAATTGCACACAAATTCATTTTAGATCTCATACATTTGTCAGTTATTTCAGATCCTATTTGGATTGAGTTGCTGAGATTTGCTTCAAGAGCTGACAGGACAGGTAATTTCAGAAAAATTTCGCGGGCGCCTTTTGCAAAAGTGGCGTTTGCTGATCATTGTTTTTACTATCTCGCTTTTTTCTGTGCCTAAGGCATTGGCCAATCCTGATTCTCCAATTCAGCTTAGACCAGAACTGACAGATGGTATCAAATCACCCATTACTCTTCTGGGCGCTGTCAAATTGGCGCAAAGCGCATTTCCGAAGCTTTTGCATGACAGGGCGGAGATGGAAGCGTCCCAAAAGAGAGTCACACTGCAGAAAATTCGTGAATACAATCCGTATTCGATGCTTTCATATCAGGACGTTGCGGCTACTCATAATCGCCTGACACAAACCCTGTTTTCCAGTTCTGTTTTACCGACTACACCAGGTCCTGGTCCGGAAAACGTGAGAATGGGAGCGGACGCTTTCAGCGCTGCCGGTTTCATTCTCGACTGGGCACCACTCGACTTTGGCCTTCACAAGGCCATGATAGGAAAAGCAAAGGCAGATTTTCAATTGTCTGCAGCAACCTATCAATTGAGTCGCCTGGATGTAACAGTTCAAGCAGCGCTCAGCTTTTTGGACGCATTGATAATGCGCGAGCAGGTAGCAGTAGCGCAAGCAAACGTAAAACGTTTTGCTGATTTCAGTACTGTGGTGCATGCGCAGGTGGATGCCGGTCTGCAAGCCGGAGCTGACGCGTCTCTGGCGGATGCTCAACTGGCAAACGCAAACAATGAGCTAATCCGTGCCAAGCTCAATGACGAATTGGCTCGAGCTGCCCTCGGTTTTGCAATTGGTCGAGGCGGTGACATGGTGGATATTTATCCGGGAGGAATAATCGAGGTCACCGAACCTCGTGACGACCAGGTCACTGCGCCGGACTTCAGCGGGCATCCATTGACGGTGCAAAGCAAAGCTGTGATTTCAACTCGAATGGCCAGTAAGAAAATTCTGGACAAAGAATATTATCCGAAATTTCGTTGGCTTGGCGGCGTAAATTTGAGAGGAACCACATTTCTCACGAACAGAGGCGATGTTCCAGCTCCCGATGTGAGTGGTTTTTTTCCTACTGTTCCTAACTGGAACGCCGGTCTTGTAGTGGATTTTCCTTTCTTGGATATCATTCGAATAAAGGCAGAAAAGAAGGTGGTGCTCAAGCAGATTGAAGCGGCGCAGCACAGCTATGACCTGTCAATGCAAAGTTTAAAGCGCGACGATGTGCAGGCACGAGCATCCGTCAGAGCAGCCGTCGCTCTGGCAAAAAACATGCCTGTTCAAGTTGAGGCTGCTGCGCTTGCTGCAAGGCAAGCAGAAGCACGCTATCAAGCTGGTTTGGCAACAGTGGCACAAGTTGCCGAAGCCAATCAAATTCTGGCGGATTCTCGTGTGAAAGAAGCTGTAGCAAATGTCGGCGTATGGAAGTCGTTGCTTTCTGTGGCCAATGTGCATGGAGATCTTCAGCCGTTCTTGAGTGCTGCCGAGCGCGCTACAAGGAGAGAAAATAAGTAGATGTGGCTGATCAGATTGGCGATGGGAAGACCGGTGACAATGATCGTGAGCATCATAACGTTGGTGCTCGCGGCTACTCTTGCCGTAAAGACGATGAAAGTCGACATTTTTCCCAATCTCAATCTTCCTGTCGTTTATGTGGTTCAGCCTTACGGAGGCATGGACCCCGCACAGCTTGAAGCCTTTGTTGTTGCTCACTACGAAAATCACTTTCTGTACATCTCCGGAGTCGATCATATCGAGTCCAAGGCTATTCAGAATGTTGCAGTCATGAAAGTAGTTTTCAAACCTGATACGGACATGTCGGAAGCTCTGGCCAACGTTGTTGCGCAGGTTGAGCGTTCTCGCTCGAAAATGCCTCCTGGCACTGTCACTCCCTTCATTCTTCGCTTTGATGCCGGCAACGTGCCAGTTGGATATGTCGTACTTTCCAGCAAAAACGAAACCGTTGCAAAAATTGCAGCATATGGAGATGAGCGTATTCGTCCAATCATCTCGACTATCCCCGGTGCCACCACCACACATCCATTCGGTGGCAATGTGCGCACTATCGTCATAACTATTGATCCAGCCAGACTGCGCGCTCTGCGTTTAAATCCGGATGAAGTAGTGGGCTCGCTGACCACAGGCAACATGATCACGCCCTCAGGATTAGTCAGAACTGGTGGCACTCAGAGAATTGCCAATCTGAATTCGACTGTTTTGGACATACACGAGCTGGAAAAAATACCACTCAGGCTCGGTGCCGGCGCGACAGTCTTTCTGGGAGACGTTGCCACCGTCCAAGACGACATGGATATACCTACCGGATGGGCTCTGGTCAATGGACGCAGAACCGTTTTTCTGTCAATTTCAAAATTGTCGGAAGCTTCGACCGTTGAAGTCGTAAAACTTGTGAAGGAAGCTCTTCCTCGTATGCGAGCGGTAATCCCGAAAGATATCGACGTCACATTCAATTTCGACCAGTCGATTTATGTTACTGAGGCTGTCAGCGGGCTTGTGTATGAAAGCGCAGTGGGCGCCGTGCTTACAGGCCTGATGGTGCTTT
>PNKB01000062.1 GCA_013997645.1 Cyanobacteria bacterium PR.3.49 | reverse complement strand
GGACTACCGAAGGCGAGGCGTTGCGCAAGCTCTGATGAACATGACTATTCAATGGTGCAAAGAAAAAGGCGTGAAACAGATTTTTCTTGCAACAAATTCGAAGATGATCGCGGCGCAAGCGTTTTATGAAACAAATGGTTTCAACGAGTTACCAAAGCGCGATTTGCCGGACGCATTTCCAATTGCCTCCGTGGCATCTAAATTCTATTTGCGCAACCTATATATAGAACGAATTTGACAGGATTAAGCAAGTTGTAACCCACAATCGCTTGACAGGGTTGGCAGTCCGGGTACAATATGTAAGTACTTACGTAATTACTTTCCGAACCACAGTGTGTGTGGGCATCGGGGGACAAATGGACCATATTCGTTTACTTGGAAGCCTGGCAATGAGCAGTCGCCTTAAGCGGCTGTCGGAAAAATTTTTTCAAGATGTTCAAGAAATCTATGAGATGTGCGACATCGATTTCGAACCGAAGTGGTTTCCGTTATTTCACCTGCTAAAAGTCGAAGGAAGGCTCTCGATTACCGAGATCGCTAATCAGCTTGGTATCACTCACCCTGCAGTCAACATGACGGTGAATGAGCTGGAGAAGAAAGGTCTTGTATCCTCCGCGCCTGACAAATTGGACAAGCGCAGGAGGATGATTTCTCTGACAGCGAAGGGCAAACGGTTGGGCGAAGAGCTCGAGCCAATCTGGCAAGAGATTCGCGCCGCAGTCGACGACCTTATCAATGAAGCGGGCGGACGCATTCTGCAAGAAATCGAAGCTATTGAAGAAAAGTATTCATCAAAAACTGTGAGGCAAAGAATGTTACAACTCAAAGCTGCAAAACAAATGCCACGTGCCGAAATAGTTCCGTTTGCACCGGAATATAAGGGTGACTTCGTTCGCTTGAATAAGGCGTGGATCGAAAAGTTTTTCAAAATGGAAGACGCCGACTTGCGTATTCTGGAGAATACCGATTCAATTCTCAATGTCGGCGGTGCAATATTCTTTGCCAAGATTGATGGCAAAGGCGTCGGGACATGCGCAATTCTGAATATGGGCAACGGCGTCTTTGAGCTGGCCAAGATGGGTGTCGACGAGGAATATCAAGGTCGCGGCATTGGAAAAGATTTGGTCAGCGCATGTATTGACTATGCAAAGCGCTGCAATGCGAATGTCATTACGCTCGAAACCAATTCCGCATTGAAACCTGCGATAGCGCTATACAAGAAATTAGGTTTCGTGCAGGTCGACAAACTCGACCACGAGACAGAATACGATCGCGCCGATACGTTTATGAAGATGGATCTGACCGCAGTCGCGAAGTAGAGGTACAGTTGAGAGGTCGAACCAGTGTTAACGATGAATTCTATTGTCATAACGCCTTATATAGTCGAATATCAGCAAGCAATCGAAAAGCTGGTTCTGCCAATTCAACAAAATGAATTCGGAGTAAAAATCACTCGCGAAGAACAGCCGGATTTAATGGACATAGCCGGCACATTCCAGCATGGCGTCGGCAATTTCTGGGCTGCCCTGGACGATGGCGAAGTTGTTGGCACTATCGGCGTGGTTGATATTTCAAACCAGCAAGTAGCTCTCAAGAAAATGTTTGTCTCAAGCTCGCACAGAGGCAAAGACAAAGGAGTTGCACAGCTGCTTATGAATACCGCGGTGGAATGGTGCTCTGCTCGAGGTGTGCAACAAATCTTTTTAGGAACGACAGAAAGAATGCATGCCGCACACCGCTTTTATGAGAAAAACGGATTTACGGAAGTGACCAACTTACAATTGCCACCAAACTTCCCAATCGTCAGCGTGGATACGAAATTTTACCGCCGCGATATTTAGCGACCGCTTGAGGTTATTATGTCATCTATGACTCAGCAAACTACTCAACTTGACCCGGCTGTCGCTGAATGCCTGCAAAAGTATGGCATTGAGCATCAGGTTTTGCCATGCGATCCGGAATTGGCTGACACTGCAGTTTTTTGCTCGCACTACGGATATGAATTACAGCACGCGGCCAACGCGATTGTAGTTGCAACAAAGTCCGAGCCGGTGCAATTCGCTTGCTGCATTGTGTTGGCAACAACGAAATTGGACGTCAACAAGAAAGTCCGACAAATAATGGACGGCCGCAAAGTGTCGTTTGCCACACCAGAGCAAACATTGCAACTGACCGGCATGTTAATCGGAGGAGTCACTCCCTTCGGACTTCAGCAGATTCCATTGTTCATCGACTCGGCAGTAATGGCGCAACCACAGGTCATTGCCGGCGGTGGCAATCGTTCGACAAAGGTATTGTTGCACCCTTCAGAATATTTGAAGTTACCCAACGCTCAAGTTATCGAAGGAATGGCAATTCCGAAATAAAATGTGTGCGCATTTTTTGGTCACTAGGGTAAACCCTATTTATTTCTTGGCAACCTGGTATTACAGTTGCAGACCGATGATTCCGCCGTTGCCCTCTTACCAAAGACAAACGAATAAATGAATCAAAAAAATAAGGGTCGCGCCGCCCAAAAGGTGCGCCAGCCTTACGTTGCGGTTCGTGCCGCGGCTAAGACGACCATTGTTGCGTGCGCCGAAGAGCGCGTGGTTCAAACGGAGCACAAACAGCCGGAAAGCGAGGAGCCTCTTGGGCGAACGCCCGACGACCCTCCCGATTCAAGCGCTTCCGACAGTAGCACCTCCGACTCCAGTCCCTCAGACTCTAGTCGCGCCGATCCAAATCCTAGTTCAATTCCCACTAGCGCAATCCCTTTCGAAATTCTGTGGGAGCATTCAAAAGATGCTCTCAGCACGACGTATGCAGCCAAGAATGGTGCCGTCGATAAAATACTTGCACTGCGAGTGTTCAACGCACGAGTTTGCGATAGTCTGCAGATCAAAGAATTGCAGCGCGCAGCAGAAAAAGCATCAGAACTTACTCACCTGCATATTGCCACCGTTTTCGAAAGTGGAACAGACGATTCCGGTGCTCCATATGTGGTTTCGGATCTAATTGAAGGCAACAGCCTGACGGATGTTCTTGCTGTTTCCAAACGCCTGGATATTGCCCGGTTTCTGAATATATTTAATCAGGTTGGTGAAGCACTGATTGAGGCGCACAGCCACGATCTGTTTCACGGAAATCTTTCACCCGAGAAGATTGTTCTAACGCCAAATGAAATCGATACCGACATGGTCAAGGTCATTGATTTTGGCATGCCACCAGACCCGGTGCAGAATGCTTTCTACCTGAGTCCGGAGCAATGTCTCGATAAAAGCAAAGTTAACGCCCGCAGCGACATTTATTCGCTTGGTTGCGTCATGTACGAAACACTGGTGGGAAGCCCGCCTTTCGTAGGCAGTAAAGTCAGCCAATCGGCGCTTAATTATCTGCACGAGTTGGCAAATCAGTTTCCCAAGAACTCACCAGAGCATAATGCTCTCAGGTTGCTCGACTGCATCATCATAAAGTGCTTACAAAAAGAACCAGCAAAACGCTTTCGCAACGTCAGAGAGTTGATGAATGCTCTTCAACTTGTGAATGACTGCATCTGCAATGGCAGTACAAAGAAATTGCCGCCCAAAGCCGAGAAGCTTCTTATTTTTCGCTTTCTCGATTTGTTTGGAAATAAAATTGCAGCCGGCATGACCGCCTATTTAATTCTAGGTTTCGTTTGCATGCGCGCAATGGGCGAATTGAATTTGCAAAAACACATCGATCAAGCAGCGATGATGCAAAATTATAATCCTCAAAAATCAATAGACAGTTGGAAATCCGCAATCAAACAAGGAGAGTGGTTGCGTAAACCTCCGAGCACGATGGCGGCCATGCACCGCGAACTGGGTGAAGCGTATGCAGGATTATCTGTTCTTTCAAGCGGTCTCGGCCGCCCGGAGTTGGGACGAAAAGCTATTGCTGAGTACGAGAAAGCTTTAGAGTATTACGGCAAAGGTTATTATTTCCGAACTGAAACAGTAAATCTTCTGCAAGGCATTTCCTCGCTGTGGACCTCTATGGAAACAAAAGATTTCCACGAGAAGCGTACACTTGAAACACTGAAGAAAGTTCAGAAGCTTTGGCTCGAAAAGAAATACTCACAGTGCGCAGACACTGCAGCAAAATTTCTCACCAGTCACTCCGACAAAACAATTTCTTATTACGCCGCTAATGCCAACACAGAGATAGCCGTCACTTTGCCTGCGGCAAAGGCACTGCCATACTTCGAACGAGCTGCATATTATTTTTCGAAATCAGATCACAAACTAAATTTCGAGTGTGACAATCTAGCAATCTGCATTGCGCGTCTCAACATGGTGCCCGATTCGGCCGAGACAAGAGCAGCGCTCGCACGTGCCGCTCTCGAGCGGGGTGATATTGAAGCTGCATATTACGAATTCGAGCATGTTCATGGTTATGATGCCAGTGTCATGAGAAACAGGTTGCATGCCTACTTGCAATGGAGAGCTTCAGGCAGTCGCGATAACGTAGATCCAATCAGAAAAGAAACCATTGCACCACTCGAAAAAATTCTCGCAATAGAAGAGCAGTCGTTTGGAAAACATTCGGAGGCGTTGATACCGACACTTGGTTCTTTAGCGAATACGTATCGACTCTGTGGTGATAATGACAAAGCAATAAAAATGTACCAGCGCTATTTTAAATCGGGCATGGAATCCTGGCCCGAGCAGATAGAGTACATCGCAGCGTTAAATGACACAGGTCGACAATCTGAAGGTCGGACTTACCTGGAAAATGCTCTTGGACCGAAGTTAGAGCAAGTCGATCAATCCAATCCACTTTTGATCCTTTTGTACAAATCATATGTGGACGCGCAAAAGAAACAGCAAGCACACGACATGCTGCTGCGACTCGTAAAATTTACGCAGCCGGAGCGCGTGATAACAATGGATGGATACCAGTATCCAAGACTGGACCTAGCCAACAAACCCTATTCACGAAATGGAATTATCTACAGACAGTAGGCTCTCGAGCTGCAGCAAATTGCCGAACGAAGACTTATTCCAGAACAGGCGTGTTGGTTGGATTCTGAATTTCGACATCAGCTGCAGAAAGAATGCGATAAAGAGCAGCTTCCAATGTGCCGCGCCAGGCGCCGGTTGCCACATAATCTTTGGCGATCAATACTGCCAGATCAACAATCAAGCGCCCGCAAACATTTGGATTGTCCAACCATCCATCTATTGTTACGGTTAGCTCGCCATCTTCCGAATGCCACATACGAATAAGCTCGCGCGCTTTCTCCTCGGACGAAATATTCTCAGGTAAGGGCAATTCGATCATTGCGGGCCACATTCCTTATAGAAGACATCCATGATTTCTTTGCGGCTTTCTTCCTGCGTTTTACCGCCCTTCTGCGCGCATATAAATGAAAGGTGATTGAGCAAGTCTGCCAGAGCGATTCCGAAGAATGCAGGGTCATCATTGACTTTCGTATTCGTCACGATAGCCAGATTGCCCTCCTCCGCCCAAACGCGAAGAATCTCTACTCCTTTTTCTTGGTTCAATTTTTCAGGAACTGGTAATTGCGGCATGCGAACTCCTCGCCGACTTTCAGCATTAACATTCAGTGAAATCTAAGCGATCAATAAGTATAATCTAGACTTCCAAGGTTTCCAAAGTTTTCGTAGGGGTTGGCATTTATGAAAAACATCGCTCTAGCAACCGCTCTCGCGTTCACTGTTCTGTCATCTCTGCCGTCCCAAGCACAGACAGATCCGCTCCCCGATAGCGGAACATACTTTATTACCAGCATGAAAAGTGACGAAGCTTTACAACCCGCCGGCAATACAGTTGGGCAGAATGTGCTTCTTCATGATTACGATAGAGGCGGATTGCAAAAGTGGGTAATCAATCGCAAGCTCGACCCGAAAACCAACAAGCCGTCGAATCGTTACACGATCAGATTGGCTGGCGAAAGCGACGATTTGCATTTTCAACCGCATCCGGTTGCAGACTGCCCGGCCATGATTGGGTCGGACAAATCTGTGTTCGTACTTGAATCCGGCGAATCCGGCATGTTGATAAAGAGTGCTGCCAGAAATGGCGATGCGCTTTTTGTTTTCACACAACCGCCTCTGGCATCAGAAGCAAAATTTGGTCCGAATGATGGTTCGCCGAAATTCCGCTGGAAATTCACCCGCGCAGAATAACTATTTCTCGGTCTCAACTAAAACTGAGTTAGTCGAAGTGCAATTAGCCTATTGCTTCAAACCAGCAGGCACGCCATTGGGAAACTGCTCTTTGATGACCGACTGAATCTTCTCAATCCTGTTTTCAGGATTAGGGTGCGTGGCGAAAAACTCAGGCGTGCGCGAGCGTGATTGTTCGCGCAAAACTTCCATGACCTTAATCATAGAACGAGGGTCGTACCCTGCTTGAGATAGGAAACGAATTCCGAGACGATCAGATTCAAGTTCATCGTTACGATTAAATTTCAAATTCACCAGCTGGCCAATAACCATCGCAAGCTGAGCAGAAGCTCTGCTGTTCGGATTTTCAGGGTCATATGTGGCTATGACGGTGGCGCCGGTCAAGCCTTGAGTCAATTGCTGTTTTGCAAGATGTTGAGCAGAATGCCGAGCAGCTACATGCCCGACTTCGTGACCGAGCACGCCTGCCAATTCACCGCGAGTGCGCAGATGTTTGAACAAACCCTCTGTGATAAATATTTGACCGCCCGGCAATGCAAATGCATTGACAGTGCTGGGATCAGCAAGCAGATGAAATTCGTACCTATATTGTGTTTTTGATGCGTCGCTTCTGCTCACGACTTCACTGCCGACGTCCTTCACGAGAGCTTGCTTGCGCAAATCACGGCTTTCGCCGCCATACTGCCTTTCCATTCGCGGCTTTGCCTGCAAACCCAGAGCAATTTCTTGGTCGCGCGAGATAGAAATGTGCTGTTTTTGCTCAGTAATTGGGTTGTAGCTGGTGCTCGCGAAGTAACTGAAAACGGATACCGCGGCAACGATTAACCCTATTATCACGCGTGGGGGGATGCCCGGGCGGCGTCCAGAAGAAGTGACTTGATCGGAATTTCTGTTCAACGTAAGCAAACCCATGATGCACCTCTAGTATGCCGCATTTGTGATGGTTAGGGCGATGTAGCTTCCTTTCTGACTATTAAAATCGTGGGAGATTGCAAACTTATACCGGGGCATGCAATCTCCACTACAAAGACGCAAAAGTTCTCTATAGTTCCCAGGGGTTCTGTTACGTCTTAGGTGAATTTTGCTGAATATCTGTTTAACGAGGGAACCTGAGTGAGGCCGCTCAGTCGAACCACTGCTTGCAAGTAGTGAGAGGCAAGCTTACCGCCGCAATGGAGGAAATCATGTTGCGATCCATTAAAACACTGTCAATTTCTCTCGGAATCATTTCATTCGCTCTCGTGCCCGCGTGCTACGCAGACGAGGCTACATCCACAACCATTAAGACCGACACTCCAGTAGGAAGTGCGTCGACAGAAGTTGAAACAAAATCCAATGCGCTTGGCACATCCACAAAGGTGAAAAAGCAAGCGAGTGATATTTACGGCAACACAAAAGTACGCTCGAAAACGCGCAGTGCATCAGTTGATGGCGTAACGGAAACCGAAACTGCAACCGACGCAAATGCCGCCGGATCTGCCTCTTCATCTTCCGCTTCGTCAACCAAATTGAATGCTGCCGGTGGAGTTACTCAGCAAAAACGCAAAGTGAAAAGCGTAAACACACCGCTTGGCTCTTCGCACAAAGTTGAAGACGAAACCTCGGCAACGTCGCCTTTCGGTTCGACCACCATCAAGAAAGAGTCCCAAGTAACAACCCCTTAGGACACGAGAGAGCAGGCGTGATCACAAAATAGATCACCTTTCCAAAACGGTGTGAAAGCACAACTATGACTTGGAGGAGCGTACAGCACGCTCCTCTTTGTGCAGGTGAGCTTTGAAAAATTTGACTACATCCAACATCGTATCGAGTTCAAAACCAGGATATCCGTGTCCGCCATCTACACTCACGAGCCTCACATTATTCAGCCCTTCCGCCTTCATACGATTAACCAAAAGTTGTGACTGACTAATAGATACAAGCATGTCACTTCGTCCGTGCATTATTAAAAGCGGTGGCACCCGCTTCAACTGACCGACATAGGTAATCGGGCTCGCATCTGCGCAACCTGCCATGAATGCTGCACCTTGCGTTCCGATCAAAGAGCGGATCATATCTATGGCGTATTGATTTTGTTTAGGCTCTTGCACATAACGCACAATATCAGTGGGACCAAACCAATCACAAACAGCTGCTACATCTAGTGGCTTCAACGCCACCGTTTTTGATACCGCATTGGATGAAGTTTTAGATACGACGTCCGGAGTTTCGCCCTTCAGCGCCAGCATCAAAACCAGATGTCCACCGGCCGATCCGCCCCACAATCCCATGCGTTTCGGATCGATGCCGTACTCTTTTGCATGCGCGCGAATGTAAGTTAGAGCGCTGCGGCAATCATCCAACTGCGCCGGCCACTTTGCCTCACCGCTCAAGCGATAGTTGATGGATGCAGTCGCAAAGCCGGCTTCCAACAACGGATTGATCGGTCCGCCAATTTTGTCGCCGCTGTTCCAGCCGCCACCATGGATCCAAATTACAAGCGGTAAACCTGACTTGGTCTTCAACACATCAGACTTAGGAATGTACAAATCCAGTTTTTGGCTCTGGCTTTTGCCGCCGTACGCGAGATCTTTTACAATGCGCACATTCGGCGGGATGCTGCCGTCACCAAGCCATCCGGTGCGCGTGCGCTGCTTTTTCACCAGCTCGCGCAACTGCTTGACGGAAGTGTTGCGGTCCTTCTCCTCGCGCGCCAGGTGGGCAGCTGTTTTCTTTACAGCAGACGCCGCATCAGTTTCTTTGCGGCTTCCATCCTTTGCAAATGCTGAAGTGAGCAGCAATAACGCGCCAAACGCCAATGCCTGCGCGTGATATGAGTGCTTTCTCTTCACAACCAACCTCGGATTCCTGTTCTCAGCATATATTGCTTCAGCATATCTAGCAAATCTCGCTGACACACACGCCTGCTGCGTTTACAGGTATTATGTTTACAAGTGCACGTGAGGAAGCAATGTTATCCGTCAGCCCTACCGTCGAAATTCCGGACGAAGAGTTCGAAATAACCTTTGCACGCAGTGGCGGCCCCGGTGGGCAAAACGTCAACAAAGTAAACAGCAAGGCCGTTTTGCGATGGAATGTGACAGCCACACCAAGCCTGCCGTTCGGCGCGAAAAACAGGTTCTTGGCGAAATTTGAGAGTCGCCTAACCACTGATGGGTTTATCCTCATCACCAGCCAGAAAACCAGAGATCAAGGGAAAAACATCGAAGATTGCCGTGAAAAGCTGAAAGAGATGATTTTGGAAGTCCTCACTCCGCCAACAATTCGTAAGAAAACCAAGCCATCATTCGCAGCCGTGCAGAAAAGAACAGAGAGCAAGCGCCTCAATTCGTCAAAGAAGCAATCGAGAAGAGCGCCAAAAGGTGATTATTAAACGCGTTCTCAAGAGATTTATTGAGATAGAATCTTGACCCACCGGATTCGCTGATGAGTCCGGGACCCAACTTCGGCAGGGGAGACTCTCTCATGGAATTTCGCAAACTCGGGTCGAGCGACCTTGAACTATCGACAATCGTTTTCGGCGCATGGGCAATCGCAGGATGGATGTGGGGGGGCGCCGAAGAAAAAGACGCAATTGAAGCCATTCATGCCAGTATCGACGGTGGCGCAACTTCAATCGACACGGCAGCTATCTACGGCTATGGTCGCAGCGAAGAGATAGTCGCAAAAGCGATCAAAGGCAAAAGAGACAAAGTTCAAATCCTGACAAAATACGGCTTGCGGTGGGATTCAACAGAAGGCGATCACTTCTTCGATTGGTCGGATGAGCAGTACGGGGACAAAACCATCTACCGCAATGCTCGCAAGAAGAGCATAATGCTGGAGTGCGAAAACAGCCTCAAGCGCTTGCAGACAGATTACATCGATCTGTATCAATGCCACTGGCGCGACCCTTCAACGCCGGTTTCCGAAACAATGGAAGCGATGCAGCAGCTTTTGAAAGAAGGCAAAATTCGCGCAGTCGGCGTCAGTAATTTCTCGGTAAGCGATCTCAAGGAAGCTACTGCAGTATGCCCAGTCGCCTCCAATCAACCGCCGTACAGCATGGTGCTGCGCGACATTGAAAAAGATGTTCTGCCATACTGCCGCGAACACAACATCGGCTCGATTGTATACAGCCCACTGCAACGCGGGTTGCTCACCGGTAAATTCAAACCGGATGCAAAATTCAAAGATGGCGACCACCGTGCCAATCAAGTGCATTTCCAACCGGAAAATATCAAGCGCGTAAATGCATTCCTCGAAACGATCAAACCAATCGCCGACAAGCACAACGCGACACTAGGTCAGCTCGTCATTGCCTGGACAATTGCGCAACCCGGTATCAGCGCAGCGCTCGTAGGCGCACGCGATGCAGCTCAGACAAAAGAGAATCTCAAAGCACAAGACGTCAAACTTTCCAAAGAGGAAATTGACGACATCAACAACAAATTGCGAAGTCTTGAACTGGCAGCAGCAGTAAAGTAAATAGCGCACACGACTTTCAACTCGTAATGAACAGGTGACAAATGAAACTGAATCAATACACCACATTGGGACGCTCCGGGTTGAAAGTCAGCCCGCTCTGCCTAGGGGCGATGACCTTTGGCGAAGATTGGGGATGGGGTAGTTCGGAAGAAACAGCAAAAGCAATTTTCGATGCATACGTGGACAAAGGCGGCAATTTCATTGACACCGCCGATGGTTACACAAACGGAAAGAGCGAAGAACTGGTTGGTAAATTTGTCAACGCAAAAAAATTGCGCGATCAAATGATCATTGCCACAAAGTTCACTTTCTGCGCGCAACCCGGTAATCCTAACGCAGGCGGCAACGGCAGAAAAAACATCTATCGTGCGCTCGAAGGCTCGCTTAAACGGCTGAACACGGACTACATTGATCTGTACTGGCTGCACGCATGGGATATGGTTACGCCTGTCGAGGAAGTTCTTCTCACCTTGAACGACCTGGTCAAGGAAGGAAAAATCCGTTACTTCGGATTGTCCGACGTGCCCGCATGGTACTTGGCAAAAATGCAAACAATCGCCGAATTGAAAGCCATGCACAAATTGATCGGATTGCAAGTCGAATATTCTCTCCTCGAACGCACAATCGAGAATGAGCACATCTCCGCCTGCAAGGAATTAGGTGTGGGAATTTGTCCATGGAGTCCGCTGGCAAGCGGCATGCTCACAGGCAAATACAAAAAAGACAAACTCGAATCCGGCAACGGCAGAATGTCAAAAATGAAGGATACCGGCAACCCGAGCTTCGAAAAACTCTTCACAGAGCGCAACTGGAAAATCGTAGACAAATTGGTATCACTCTCAAAAGAAATTGGAAGAACACCTGCACAAATCGCGCTTAATTGGGTAGCCACCTCCCCTGGTATCACGTCAACAATCATCGGCGCGACCAAGCTGCCGCAATTGGAAGACAACCTGGGCGCGCTGAATTTCATGATCAGCAAAGAACATAGAGAAGAACTGGACGAATTGAGCAGCCTGGAGCCGTCGCATCCATACGTATTCTTCAGTGTCCCGATGCAAGCCATGATCAACGGCAACGCGAAGGTCAAAGGCTGGAGCTAACCACCTCAGTGGGACATTTACGATAGCGTAAGTTATGCCGGCATATTACGATTAATGCAGGCGAGCTGTGCCGTCATGCGCTTCCCGATTTACTATTGTTTTCTTTGGTAAGACAGATACGTTCAAAGCGTACGAAGAGTCATATGAAGTTTTCTCGATGCAAAATGACCAGGAATATTGAAACTAACGGTCGCAAAAGAGTTGCCGCCGTACTTCAATGCGCACTAATTGTGCTGAACGGACTATATGTCCCCAGTTATGGAGCCGCAAGCTGCAAAGTCAGACCTCTGCCCGAAAAGGAGAAGAGCGAAGAGACCGGAAGTTTATCCACCGATCAGTTTTCTGACCTAGGCGTAAACGCGCTGGACCGTTATATTAGTCGCTCACCATACGAAGATCTCCGGACGGGTATGCCTGAAGTCGAGTTGAAGATAGTTAGTGAAGAAGACCAAACTTCACCTAGCGAGAGATTCACACTCACCGTTCCAAACAACGCTCAGAAGAAACCTGACACGCCAGTAGAAAAACCAGGTGCACAAGAGAAAAATACTGCTTGTTCTGCAGACAGTCCGAACAACCAGTCCATTGCGAATATATTGATCCAAAATAAGCAGCTTGAAGTGACCAAGACATTTCCTGTTGGTGAAATCAGTGTATACAAGCAAATAAGTATAAGCTTCTCAAAACCCATGGTTGGGCAGACATCAATACTTAAACCGCTGCAGAATCAGCGCATCGTGAGCATCTCGCCATATGTAGATGGAGATTGGCTTTGGGCAAATGATCGAACATTGATTTGCAAGCCCAGGTCAAAATTCTTTCCATCGAATTTGTACACCATAAAGGTCAATGCAGGTGTCACCGCTCATGATGGCAGCAAATTGGCCGAACCATTTGCATGGACATTCGCAACCGGCCGTATACAACCTTCGAACTGCACAGGAGATCGTGTAGGCACCGGTCAGTTTATTCCTATGATGTTTAACTTTCCACCTAACAAGCAATCGGTTCTAGCAAAAACAAAACTAATTGCCGACGGAAAAAACATCCCGCTCGTTTTCTACAGTGACGCGGAGGTTGCGAAAGTCTATGGCAAGTCCCCAGCAATCGGCAGCACCACTTTCGAACTTCGACCTACTGATCTCGACGCGCTGAAAAAATCGAAGAAAGCAAAAGTTGTGATTGAAAGTGGCATTCTCCCGCTACATGGCAACCGCCCTTCAACCCACAAGATTGAATACCCCGTTAAATGGGCGCCAATGGCGGTGGTTAGTGGAAGCCTAATCACACGAGCCTTCAACTCACTGCCGGTAGAGCCTCTGGAACCATGGTCTTTTGCCTTCAACCAGGCAATCGATATCGAGACAGTTACTCCGGAGAGGTTGGAAGTTAAACCTCCTATTTCCGACATGAATGTATATGTAAAAGATAATTGGTTGTACGTCACTGGCAAGACACAGCCAAACACCAATTATTCACTGACTTTGAAAGCCGGTATATCGGGTCAAAAGGGTTTGGAATCTGCTGGTGGGAAACCGCTACAGATCACGCAAGACACCGTTCTGACGATTCCTGTAAAGTCAGCTTTTCCGAGGTTTGTCAAACCTGATTTTTGCGTCCGGCTTGATCCGGAAGGCAGCACGCTTTTTCCAATTCACTCAGTCAACATACGTAGAGCAGAAGTTGCAATCTATTCAACGGACGAGAAGCTGTCGGCGCAGAGTATTTACGGCAATGGACTGACTAGCAGAACTCCTCTACATAAAGAGACGCTTGAGCTCAACTTCAAACCGGATGAATGCGTAGAAACTACATTTGATCTGAAGCCCTATCTCGAAAAGAGCAAACAACTTTTAGTCACCGTAACAAAAGCAGATCCTCCTGCCAAAGAATTTGAGGGCAAAATTTACATCTACTCGCGCTATCAGCAACCAAATGAGTACAGCTGCTGGGTTCAATCGACAAACCTCAACCTCACCGCCGTCACCAGCCATAAAGGTCTTTTCTGCCTGGTGACGGACAGAAAAACTGGTTTACCGGTCGAGAATGCATCAGTCGAAACAATTGACGGTCAAGCAAGATTTCCCCAGCCTCCCTCACCTGTCAAATTATCTGGTAAGACAAACAAAAGCGGATTTTGCGAGTTTCGCAATTTCCCGTCAAGTTTTTCAATTACCGGAGTGACGGCATCAACTCAAAATGAAAAAGTATCATTAGTAGTCGCGCCCACTCTCAACTTAAATTCCGGAGTAGTCGATTCCAAACTGGGACCATTCGCTTGGACTGTCAATTTTGATAACAGCTCTGTAAAGCGGGAGTCGAAAACCTCATTCTTCGGATGGGTACGCGAAGCGGCTGAGCCGTCCCTTGCAACTAAGCGTTGGTCGCCAAAACTTGTCGGCGATGCCACTGTGACCTACGAAGTGGTTGATTCTCAGAATCAAACAATCGACTCAGGCAGTGCCAAATTAACTGCAAATGGGGGTTTTGCAGGGACATTTACGGTTCCTCAGAATACATCGTGCGGAGTTTGCTGGCTGAACGTTCGCTTGATGAAAGATGGAAAGCAGGTTTCTGAGCAAGAACATTCCGCCGCATTCGAAATTGCCGAGGCGAAAGAAACTCCCGCCATCTCAATGGACCTGAAAAAACAAAATATTCGATACGTCAAACCCGGCGAAACGGTACGAACCGTATTGAAGATGAAGACGCAAGAAGGCGCACCTGTTGCGGGAAAAGAAATAGTCTGGACATCCAGTTTGCAGCAGCGAAATTGGACACCGCCCGGATGGTCACAGCTTTCTTTCGGTCGAAATCTCTCGTCCTCCGGCTCGAACAAAAGCGAGCTTTCAAAAAAAACTCAACAGTTGAATTCAGTGCAGACGAAGACAGATGAAAGTGGCCAAAGCGCACTGCTCACTACTTTCAAAGCCGACTTCACCACACCAGCAGTTTTGAATGTTCAAACAACCGACGGCAAAACCAATGCGATTCAACTGACACATTATGAAGTTCTACCTGCCGATTTTCTGGTGGGAATTGCCAACCGAATACAGCGAAGTTTTGACAAACAATCAGTCTTCATCGATTTTTTGGTTTGCGATCAAAATGGCACTCCTGTTGCAGGAAGACCTGTCAACATCACCATCAAAAATAGCAAAACAGGACAAGAACTTTTCAACACAACCGCGACATCAACAACGAGTCTTCAAACGATCAAGGCAGAATTGAATGGACTAGATCAGTTGGATTTGATTGCAGAAGTCTCGGACCAGCTTGGCAGAGTGCATCGCGCGAACGCTCTAACAAAGCCTGAAAGAGACACTATCGTCAACAAAGCAGAGCGCAAGGTCCGTCTAGATCTGGAATTTGAAGGTCCTAATCCCACAAACACGAACTCAGCAATTGTCGATTCTCCTTTTCCTTCATCACACGGTTTTTTCGTCTCAAACTCGTCGGAAGAAACCGATTTTCACACCGTCGAGACCAATGGAACGCCTGTTTCTCTGCCGTTCAAACCCAGCATGGAGCCAAATGGTACTGAGATTTTGGCCAAAGTATACGAACACAAACTCAATCAAGATGGTAAAGCCTTGTCGGCAGTTGGTGTTATAAAAGCTCAAGGCAGATCATTTGCGCGCCTGCCGGTTTATCTCGAAGCCCTTACTTCGGCACCACAGGCGGGATCGTCTGTAGACGTGAAAATTCAGGTGAAAAATCTTGACGGAACACCTTGCAGCAGAGCCGATATCGTTGTAACAGGAGCCGAAGAGATCAGCCTTGCCGGTACAAATTCTGACTTTTTCAATGTGCTTTCATCCGGTTTGACCTTTTTTGATCAAGTGACACCAGTATCTACCGATCGGGTAAATGCTCCGATGACTGTGTTGGAAGCGAACACAAAAAGGCTTCGAGAACTTTCGAAAATGGGACCGGAAAAGCACTGTGTTTTGAACAGCTATAGTGTGCCCGAGCCAATTATTGAAGACGTTCAGACATTTTTCTCATCAATTCAAACCACCGATGATGCCGGCTGCACAACAGTGAAAGTTCCTTTGCCTGTTAATTCCAAAAACTACAAAATTTCAGCATATGCAGTAAGTGGCGACGACCGATTTGGGCAAACATCACTTATTGTCTCCGCCGCACAGCCTTTGCAAATGGGTGTTCTCAAACCAGAGTTTGTATATGGCGGAGACAATTTTAGTATTCCAATCAAAATTTCCAATTCTTCGCAGGTAGAGAAAAATCTATCCGTAGCGGTGAAAAATGGCACAGAGCAGAATTTTTCTACGCTTGGCGAAGTTAAGGTCGGACCAACAAAAGATAGCGTCGTACAGATTGCGGGTGCAGAAAAACTCGCTGAAAAATTCGCAATTGAAGTAAAAGCTGAAAGCTTAAACAGTGACTTTGCGTTTGATGTAAAACGATTTGATAAACCACAACACGTCAGGGTTGAACTTCCACAAACAAAATCGGTTCTGGAAGCGCTCGACGATGTAGGTACGTTTATGCAAAGTAAAACATGCAACTCAACAGACCAACTCGCGTCGCGCCTGATCACACTTCTAGCGCTCAAAGACATAAAAGGAGAAAAAGACTTTTCCGGTTGTTGCGACGACGTAGCACGCGAAGACCTTTGTCAGTTGGCCAAGATGATCAATGCTGGAATTTTGCGCTGGATCAATCAGACAGATGCATACAATCTGAATTACCCTTCTCCACTGGCATACATACTGACTGCAAATGCGCTGGCAATGGCTAATGACGCAGGTTTAACTCTCGAGAACGGGATCGTCAATACCGTCACCGAGCGCATGGAATATCTGGAATGTCCGGAAAAAACGTCTCCGACAACCAAATTTAGAGTGCAAGCATTGGGAAATCTTTCCTGGGCGATGCTAGTAAAGGCAAATCGCAGCAATTATTATGAGGAAGAAGATAGGAAGAGTCAGTTGCGAGGAATCGCAGCATTAACCGAAAAATCACTGCAAGGCAGGAAGATTCAAACGCTTGATGCACAGACGGCGTCAGCATTTGCACTCCTCAGTCAACGCGTAGTGATCTATCCCGGGTTGCAGAAGGAGCTCAAAACACGGCTTTCCGATTTGCTCTCCGCAAACCCGGAACTTCGAAAAGCTCAGCCGGGAGATACTGAGGTTCTTTTAGATTCTGATACCATGCAAACCGCCTGGTTGCTTGAAGCTTGCTGCCGATTGGACATTGGCACCAAAGAACAGCGTCGAGAATTGGCAGCGCAGTTGCTGCGATCTATCACTAATCATGGATGGAAAAATTACGTTGAAAGCGCCGCTTGCATTCTTGCTTTGAAAGAGGCCATCGCATGCAATGACCTATCAAAAACAGAAGCGATACATGTCGACTCAGCAAAGACATTCAGCAAGGTGCGAATCGCAAGAACCTTGTCTGCTTCAGATTCAAAATCGAAAGTCTGGAAGGACAGCAATGGCAACTGGCATGCTAATTGCGGAGCCAAAATAACAACCACCCTTACATTTAATTGTTTTACAGACAAAAAAAATCTGGTTCTGGTCGACTATCCGGCGGGTGGAGTGAGCGTGCTCAAGAACGAATCAACCAGCCAGAACGGAGAAGATGCTAAAGATTATCTGGAAAAAGAATATTACATCAATGGATGGTATCAATCGCTGGGTTTCGATAAGAACGAAGCAAAAGCCTATGCATTGTCCCTTGAGCCGGGAGAATACACTTTATCCTACAAATCTCGCGCGCTCTGCCCCGGAAGATATCATATGCCGTCGGCAAAATTCACTTTGCCAAATGACGAAAGCGAAATAATCATATCTAAGCCGGATGTGCTCATCATCGAGTAACACGTATAGATCGAGCACCCGCAAAGATGATTCAAACGAAAAGAGCCGGGATTACTCCCGACCCTTTTCGTTTGAGTGGAACACCGCAGTTATAGTGCCTCTGCAGTTTTCCTCTCAGTGCCATGAATTTGTGGTTCGTATTCTTTCACGACTTCCTTGTATTTGTAGAACCATGGCCACCAGTGGCGAAGCCCGTTCAAATACATCGCTTTTGAAGCTTTTTCAGCGGGCCATTTCTCTGTCGCCATGCCGCCAACTGCTGCATAGAATTGCGTTCTGTCGCGGGCGACCTGGTCGCAAATGTAGATAGGCGTCATAGACTTGTCGTTAACTACATTCAGGAATGCGGTGATCTCTTCATCGCCAGGGGGCAGGAAGAGACCGGTGGGAATGTGAACCCAATTGAGCCCGATTTCGTTTGCCTTTGCTTCAAGTTTCGGCAGGCGGTTGAGGCGGCAATTGACGATGGTTTTGATACCTTCTTCCTTCAACTTCACCATTTTCTTGGCGTTGGGAATTGGTCCCCAATGAACGACTTCATTAACTTGCCCAGAACGGCACCCTGTTAATGCGAAGCAAGCCAGAACCATCAAAATGAAATAAACCGGCAATCTCTGCTCAAAGCCGATACGCGAATCGGTCGATTTACTTAATGCCAAACTTCTCATATCTATCTCCGAATCCTTTTGAATTCCTGTTGTTCCAATTCCTTCAGCAGCAGCGCCCTTTTGGCTGACGCCTGTGAGACGTGAAGGGACATCAGCGGTTCCCACTGATGTAAAGAACAGACATTAGAAGCATTTGTTAGCGGCTAGTTTCAGTCGGTCCACCGGTTGTTCCACCGTTGGTTCCACCGCTTCTTCGCGCCATTCGCCAAAGAGCCAGTTTATAATGCTGCGTCCGAAAGCGATGAAAGCCACACTGGACCATCTCTCGATACGCGTCCTGAAATGACCATCCGCAGCGAAGAACGCGATAGATGCCCAAAAGCAAACCAGTGCGGTCGGCGCCATGAAAACAGTGCACAAAAATCGGGTAATTCGACTCGTCATCAACGATGGCGAGGAATTCATCAATCTGCTGCTTTTTCGGCAAGCTCCAATAATTAAGCGGAATGCTGATGAAATTCATGCCCAATTCCAAGACGTGGGCGCGCTCTACAGCCAGGGGAGCCTTTCTCCATCTAAAGGAGAGCACTGTCTTAAAGCCCTGCTGCCTAAGCGCACGCAAGCCTTCCTTTGACGGACGAGCGCCTCTGAAGATGCCGTCTGACACCTGGTGGAAGTTATGAATCGGTATTTCCAAATCGCGTGCAAGCATAAGATGGGAAATTCTCGCGGTATTACTTATCTTAGCCAATTAATCTCCATTGTCGACCTGGGGCAAGACTAAATGAGCTGGCGGCGGAAGCGATTAGCGCTGACTACCAATATGAGAGCGGCTGCAAAAGCCAGAAGAGCCACTTCCTGCCAGAGCATAGAGAAAGTTGCACCTTTGAGAATCACACCGCGAGCCACAAGAGTGTAGTATCGCAGGGGGTCAAAAATTGAAATTGCCTGCATGACGGGAGGCATCGTATCAAGCGGTACAACAGTACCGGACAAAAGTATGAGCGGGATGTTGATGAAGAAGGACGCTAATTGCGCCTGGCGCTGGCTGTGGCAGATAGAGCCCAACAGCATACCGAAGCCGATACCGACGAACGCATAAAGAGCCGAGGCGAAAAGAAAGAGAAAGAGATTTCCACGAAACGGCATATGAAAAATGATCTGCGCAGCAAATATAGCGAGCAGGACATCTCCAATCAGAAATGTCACCAAAGGAATTATTTTTGCCAGCAAGATTTCCCAGCCGGCAGCCGGCGTCATCAACAACTGTTCCATGGTGCCACGCTCTCGTTCTTTCAAGACGGTTGCGGAGGCGACAAGCGTGCCGGTCAGAGTCAAGCAAGCGCCAAGAATGCCGGGGATGAAAAACCAGCTGCTTTCTTGATTCGGATTGTAGAGAATGTCGACTTTCGGGTCGATGATTTGTTCGGCCTTGTCAATTTTGTCCGTGCGAACGGCACTGGGGAGCGTAAAGCGAGGCTCTTTCTTACCCTGCGGCGTGAAGTCGTGAATTGTTCGCAGCACATAAGCCCGGGCGATTCCTGCCGTGTATGCGTCGGCACCATCGACCAATATTTGAACGTCAGCAGGATTATTGCGATTCAGCTCAACTGAAAAGTCTTTTGGTATTACCATTCCGACATCGAGCGCACCCTTTTCCAGTTGGGAAAGAAGAGCATCTTCATTCGGCAGGTATACGTTCTTGGGAAAGACTCCGCTGGTCGTAAGGCTGGCAACCAGATCACGGCTCTGTTGAGTTTGGGCGTGGTCGACAGTGGCAAGAGAGAGATGCCGGACTTGCGGATCGAGCGCACCGCCCAGAATAAGCAGCTGTATCGTTGGTGGCACCAGAATCAAAAAAAGCAAATACGGATTGCGCATTATCTCTCGTGCTTCTTTGAGAATGAGAGATATCAATCTGCTTGCTTTGATGTCGCGAATGATGTTCATGATTCTGTCCAGTAGATTTCCATTACTTACTCTTGCAATTTCACTCAGTCTTTCAATTGCATACGATGCAATCCAAGCCAGCTAATACCAATAAGCACTATCGCAAAAACTGCCAAAACCAGTGGCACATACCAGACAGCCGGCCAGCCGCAGCCGCGCACGAAGGCGTCGCGGGTCAGCTCGATGTAGTATCGGGCTGGAACTATCAAGGAGAAAAGCGAAAGCGGAAAAGGGATATTGCTTATGGGATAAACAAATCCGGAGAGCAAAAGACATGGGAAGAACCCCAGGGTTGATGTTGCCTGCACGGCTGTGGTTTGCGAGTTTGCCCAGGTGCCGAGCATGAGGCCGAAAGCGACAGACACGAAAATGTATATGGGTGTTGAGACCAGAAGTGGTGTAGGATCACCGACCGGTTTTATACCAAACAACAACAATCCCGCAAGAGAAATCAACACTGCCATAGCCAGCGAAATCGAGAAATAAACCACTGCCTTACCAAGCAAGAATTGCAGCGGATGTGGATTGGCGGAATAAACACGAATGATGGTTTCTTGTTCTTTCTCGCGCGATGCCGCTACGGCTCCCAGCAAAGCAGGGAACATCCAGAGGATGACACCGAATGCTCCCGGCACGATAAACAATGTTTCCTCTCTGCCGGGATTGAACAGCAATCGCAAATGAGGTTTTACCCATTGAACCGTTGCATCGGGCATGCGCTCGTCCTTAAGCATCGCCAAATAGTACAAATTAGCGGCTTTGATGCTGTTGAAAATTATCTGCGTATTGGATATGTCAGTCCCGTCGATAAGTACTTCAGGCTGAGCCGAATTTCCTCGGTAAATCCGGCGAGTAAAATCTTTCGGTATGGTGAGCGCCATTTTGGCATCACCGCTTTTGATAGCGTCTGATGGTGTTGCTGACTCGGCGCGGGCAGGAGCCGGTTTGAAGAGATTGGTGGCATATAACCTATCCACATATTCTCTGCTCAAAAGGGTATTGTTCAAGTCCCGCACGACGATAGGAATATTTTTGGACTCCAATCTGATACCGTACCCGAATAGAAAGAGCGAAAACAACGGCAGCAAGAAAGCGAGCGCCAGACTGAAACGATCACGTCTGAGCTCGCACCACTCTTTGTTGGCTTGCACCATTACTTTATTCACTTGCATCCCCCTTCAGCAGGCTCTTCTGTCGCGAAGCTTGTCGCTTGCCCTGGTGCTGAACGACATCTATGAATGCGTCTTCCAGAGAAAATTCAATTGGGCGAATAGATTCAACTATTATTCCGGCAGACTCGAGAATTGAACGCACCTGCTCCAGCTCGGCTTTACCATTGTCCAAAATCACGTGCAGGTTGCTTCCGAATATTGACACGCGCCAGTGGTCGAGCGCTTCACTTAGTGCCTGGAAGGCAGCCTGCGTATCGCTTGATTTAATTTCGAAAAGCTCACCTTCAGGCATGGCCTTTAGTTCTTGCGGAGAGCCTTGAGCAACAATTTGGCTCGATGCCATAAAAGCCATCCGATTGCAAAACTCAGCCTCGTCCAGATAATGAGTGGTGACCAGCACAACTGCGCCTCGGTCGGCAAAGTCACGAATCAAACGCCAGAGTTGGCGGCGCGCCAGAGGATCAACGCCTGCTGTCGGTTCATCAAGAAAGATGATTTCCGGGTCGTGCATCACGGCCGCACCAAAGGCGATGCGCTGCTTCCAGCCGAGCGGGAGGTTTTTCACCAGCGAGCTTTTGATTTCCTCGAGGTCGCACGCATCGATTACCCAGCCGATCTGACGTTGGCGCAGTTCAAAAGGAATCTCATATATGCCTGCATAAAACTCGAGGTTTTCCTTTACGGTCAGGTTATCGTACAGAGTAAACTTCTGGCTCATATAGCCGATTTTCTTACGCAATTCGCGGCTGCGATCATTGCTGCTGTCGCCCAGCAAAGTAACTGTTCCTGACGACGGCGCGAGCAATCGACAAAGCATTTTGATCGTAGTTGTCTTACCGGCACCATTAGCGCCAAGCAATCCGAATATCTCGCCATAATGCAGTTCGAGATTGACATTGTCGACAGCAGTAAACTTGCCGAATCGCTTAGTTAGGTTTTCGGTTTTCAAAGGCACATTAGCCGAACCAGCCTGAGAAACAGTATTCTTCGCTTTCTCCCGAATACCTTGGAAGGGCACGCTACGGACGTGTTTGTCAGTAAGCGACTTCAATTTCGTGATAAACACATTCTCCAGATTCGGCGGTGTTTCATTGATATTCACGACATCTATATTTGCCTTCGAAAGCGCAATGCCGATCTCTTCCTTTCCGCGAGCAGCGTCTTTGCACAATGCTTCGAGATGATCGCCGAACGGGCAGATATCAGCGATATTGTCCGACGCATCGAAAGTCAGACCGGCTAGAGCCTTAATAGATTGTCGGTCGTTCTTGATGGCAATCTCGAGCCGTTTCAGCCCAAGAGCTTTTTTCAATTCTGACGGCGTGCCAATCTCTTGAACCGAGCCGTCATACATCAAGGCGACACGATGGCAGCGCTCCGCTTCATCCAGAAATGGGGTTGCCACCACAGCGGTCACACCTTGCGCGCCCAATACTGCAAGCGCCTGCCAGAGCTCCCGTCTTGCGATCGGATCCAAGCCCGTTGTGGGCTCATCAAGAAAAATCACCTTCGGCTGTGTGACCAGCGCGCAGCAAAGCGCAAGCTTCTGCTTCATGCCGCCGGACAACTGACCGGCCAGTCGATCGGCAAACTGCAAAAGTCCCATATCTTTCAGATACGTTTGGCGCAATTGCTCGAAATCTTTTTTTGCAACACCATGCATTCCAGCTTCATAGCGGAGATTCTCATCGACACTGAGCTCCGGATAAAGCGCAGCGCCTTGTGGAACATAACCGATATAGCGACGCGCTTGGCTCGGGCGACTGTTAAGGACGGCAATTTTCCCTGAGGTCGGCTCCATGATTCCAGCCAAAATTTTCAATGCAGTTGTTTTGCCGGCACCATCAGGACCGACAAGACCATACAATTCACCAGGTTGCACCTCAAACGTGAGATTTTTCAGCGCTTCAGTACCATCCTTGTAGCGCTTAATCAGTCCCTCGACGTTGATTATTGCCCCGGTGGATTGTTTTACCTCTGACTTTGTCGACACGGAGGTAGTCACTTGGTTGCCCCTTTTCCCTTACTCTTCTCGCCCCTTCAATCTAATTTTTGCATCCGCCGACATACCAGGCTTGGCGATTCCTTCCGGATGGTCCAAGTCAAGCTTGATTCCGAATACCTGACGAACCCTGTCATCTTTGAAGTAAACATTCTCCGGCGTAAATGACGGCGTGGAATCGATAGCTGTGATGTGGGCAGGAAGCGCTCTTTTGCTATCTGAATCAAGGTAGACATCAGCCTTTTGACCGAGCTTGATTTTGCCTATGTCGCCTTCGGCGATATACCCTTTCATGTAGACGCGTTGCGGATCGATGATCGTCAACATGACCTGACCGGTAGCTACCAGTTCACCTGGCTCGATACTGCGAGTCTCACAATATCCGCTGATCGGACTGGTGATATTGAAATTCGTCTTGGCTGCAGAAGCCGCAGACGACATGGCTTTTGCCCTTGCCAATGCGGTGCGTGCCTGCATCTGCATCATTTTTGCTTGCAGCATATCGCCGCGTAAGCGCTCGCCTTGTTTGGCTCGCCCTTTTGGAGAAGTGAAAACTTTCGTCCAAAATCCGTTGGATTTTTTGCGTGCTTCTGCTACCTGATTGGCCATTGCGGCAGCATGAAGATCGGCTTGACGGGTGGCTCTCGACGCCTGAGCGATGGCTTGTTGAACATTGCCCACCTTGGCGTTGACGACACCTGTGTCGAGCTCTATTAGTAATTGTCCTTTGGTGACTTTGTCGCCTTCGTGCACACGAACAGCTTTCACACGGGTGGCAGCGATTGCTGATATATGTGTTTCTGGTGCCTCGATACGACCGCTGATTTCAACGACGTTATTGTCGTGCGTCTTCAAAAAGGATAGAACAGTAAAAATGATCAGAGCAAGAAGAGCCGCAAAACCGACGGCAAATGCAACAGTGTGAAAATGCAACCATGACGGTCCACCAACAGAATGTTCAATTGAACCGGATGCTTTGGAAATTCGTTCTTGTTGTATTGTTTCTTCCGGCGCATTCGCTGACATCGCCGATCCTCCATTGGGCTCTGCGGGGTGGACGCAGGCAGGGGGCGTAAGTTCCGGAAATCCTTATATAGGCGTTCTGAAAGCCCCAACAGCGCAGAAAAACCATTCTCCGGGCGGTAGAGACGCCGTTTTCACGCGCCAAACACCATGACAAGCACCCAAACGGCCTTTTCCCGGCGGGTTTGGGAACTTTTGCACATCGCTCACGCCTTTAGCAGTAATACTGGTGGGTACTATCACATGCCAAAACATGCACTTGTCATTTACAATCCAGCCGCAAAATCGCAGGTTCAGACAGAAACCTGGATTGGGCAGCTTGTCGAAAAGTTGAACCAGCACGATGAATATCTGGTTTCGTTTTATCCGACCACAGCCGAAACAGGCCCCGAGCACCTGGTGCCGCTGTTCAAACCGCCGCTCGATCTAATCATTGCCGCTGGCGGAGACGGCACTGTTCGTTTTGCATTAGCCGCGCTCGCCAAGGCGAAATCCCGCATCCCATGCGCAATTTTCCCGCTTGGCACTGGCAACGTTTTAGCCCGAAATCTCGGCATTGTCCGAGAGAGTATTTTGGCAAACCCGCTCGAACACGCATTCGATTATCTGGTGAATGGACGCCCTGTCCAAATTGATATGGCCTTGATGAACGGTGAATATTTCGCGGGAATGGCAGGTGTCGGACCGATTTCGGACGCATTCATGCGCCCGGCACGCGAACTGAAGACCAAATTCAGATTGATGGCATATATCAGCGCGATGATACAAACGATAGCCATGCCACCAAGAGTCTTTCGCATCACCACCGGCGGAATGTCATTTAAAGTTCAGGCGTCCGGCATCTTCGTTGCAAATGTAGAAGACCTGGGCATGGGCAAACGCAGCGAAGTGGGAAATCTCAGCGACGGATTTCTTGAATTGCACATTGTCGATCCGGTCAACTTTACCGATTACGTCAATCTTGGTTTCCGATTCGCTGCAGGCAGCGTCGACGAGAAAGCTCCCGAATGCATCTTGCGTGTTAAAGAGGCGGTTGTGGAGTCGCTCCCAAGACGCGGAGTGCGATCAGAATTTCAGCGCATGGCCAAGGAAGTTCGCAATTTCCTGGCAGGAAAGAAAACGGCTGATCCGTCACGCATGTCTCAAGCACCAATCATGATCGACGGCGAGGAATGTGGTGTCACACCAATGAGAGTGACAATTCTGCCGCAAGCCGTAACGGTTCTGGTGCCGCCGCAACGCGCGGAAGTGAAAATGACTCCGTCGGAAGAGGAACCACTCAGGCGTCCGATGCCTGGACTTCTCGAGAATATGGATGTGACTCATCAACTTAACTACGATGACTATGGTTTGCGTGACGTTTCCTGATTGATTTTCAGCAGATTCAAACGCTCAGGCGAATTCAATCGTCAATTGCACGTAATCCTGCTCTTCACGATCGCAGTCGAGGCTGGATACCTGAACGCCCAATAAGCGCACATTTCGCTGTTCGATTTCTGTTGAGGTCATCAGGGTCTGCACTACTTTCATTATGTCTTGGGCGCTTTTTATCGACTCGGTCAGGGTTTTGCTGCGCGTCACTTGCTGATAGTCACCGTATTTAACTTTCAGCGTCACAGTTCTTCCGCCTGTGCCGCTCTTGTCCAGGCGGCGCTCGACAGTCTGGGCCAATTCCTCGAGAGCCGCCACCATCGAATAGCGGTCGGCCAGATCCTCTGCAAAAGACTCTTCGGCGCCGATTGATTTGGGAATTCGATTCGGCTCGACAGGGCGATCATCTATCGCTCGCACAATGCGAAAATAATAGCTGCCGGTTTTTCCAAATTTTTTGATCAGCTCGACCTCGCTCAATTTTTTCAAATCGGCGCCGCTGTAGATACCGTAGCTATGCATCTTTTGAGCGGTCACCTTGCCTATACCGTAGAAATCCTCGATGGCAAGTTTTTCGATAAAGGCTTCCGCTTTTTCAGGCGGTATCAAAGTCAGCCCATCAGGTTTGTTGATACCGGATGCGGTTTTTGCCAAAAACTTATTGATCGAGATTCCGGCTGAGGCCGTCAGGTTGGTTTCCTTTTGAATGCTCTCCTTAATCTCGCGCGCAATCAGTGTTGCAGAAGGCATCCCGCGCTTATTTTCAGTAACGTCGAGATAAGCTTCATCGAGAGACAAAGGCTCGACCAGATCCGTATAGCGAAAGAATATTTCGCGAATTTGCTCGGACACATCACGGTAAACATCAAAGCGCGGGCGCACAAGTACGAGGTGAGGGCAGCGCTGAACTGCGGTGCGTGACGGCATAGCTGAATGAACACCGAACTGGCGCGCTTCGTAGCTGGCGGCGGCAATCACTCCGCGCTGCGACGGGCTGCCGCCGACACCGACGGGCTTTCCACGCAGGTCTGGATTGTCGCGCTGCTCTACGGATGCAAAAAAGGCATCCATGTCGACATGAATAATTTTGCGGATTTGAACTGGTGGCAGCGCCATGCTATTTCAAAAGAGAGGCGACCTGCACATTTTACCTGCTTGGCATACGGTTAATTGTTTTCAGAGGCTAAGAGAATTCAGCTTGTCTCAGTCGTCGTCCGGTTCGTGAGAGACGGCTTCATCCATGACTCTTTTATCCAATTCTGCCTGGTCGGCCCTTACACCATCGGGCGACCAGCCATACTTGTCCTTGGCGCCCGCCAGAAGGATTTTTACGTAATATCGAAATCCAGGCCACAATTTATGCCATGTCGAGCCGTCCATGTGTTTCACAGATTCATGAGGATCAGCACCCATGACCGCGATTTTGTACGCAGTGGCGTAAAAGACCGACCGATCTCGCCCACCCACACAGCAGACATAGACAGGCTGATTTTCCGGATTGTTGACCATAGTAATGAATTTGCGAATATCTTCGAGCTTCGGCGACTTCATGACGGAAGTCTTTACGGTCATCCACTTCAAGCCAATTTTTTCCGCGTACGCTTGCTTCTTTTCCGACGGATTGTTGCGGACGCTTATAACGGTTTTTATGCCCATCGCCTTCAATTTATCCAGGGTCTTCAAAGATGGACTCGGACCGCGCCACATAAACGATGTCTCCTGATGCATTTTGCAACCGGTCAAGACAGTGCAGAACATCAGCAGTATGATGGACAAAGTAAAAGTCTTCATCGAATTCGGATTGGGGCGAATTGATTTATGCAATTGAGTAAACTTATGCAATTGAGTAAATCCTTTGTAAAACAGGAAGAGCACGGGCATCCACAACTCTGCAAATTCGCCGCAAAATCCGGGATTTCATTGATGGGTGCAAAAAAGACGCAAAACTGCTCGGCAGGTTCCAGAATTTTGCGGATAACGGACGTCTGGAAGTATTGAATTTTCTGCCATTTGAATACATGACTCACAAGCAAAGACAGACCGGCACTGCGTTCACGCAGTTCCCATTCACCAAAAACAAAATCAAAATTGAAACATCAATTTACAGAATGGACTCTAGAACGCCAGCAGCAAGCGGTTTTCAGAACGCGATGTTAGTATGAAA
>PNKB01000061.1 GCA_013997645.1 Cyanobacteria bacterium PR.3.49 | reverse complement strand
AGCCGATGCGTGGATCGCATCGTTGTGTTTCGCTTTGCAGATTTATTTCGACTTCTCCGGCTATACCGACATGGGGCGTGGATCGGCATTACTGATGGGTATTCGTTTGCCCGAGAATTTCAACTTGCCTTACATCGCGTGTAATTTGCCTGATTTTTGGAAACGTTGGCATATCTCGCTTTCTACCTGGCTCAGAGACTATCTATATATTCCATTGGGCGGCAATCGGCATGGTGCGGCGCGAACCAATATCAATTTGTTGACGACGATGCTTCTGGGTGGGCTGTGGCACGGTGCTGCCTGGCACTTTGTAGCATGGGGAGGATTTCATGGCGCTGCCTTGATGGTGTGCCATAAATACGATGAGATGGTTAAGCAGTCGCAAGCATTGCAACGCTTTCATTCCACATCATTTGCAAAGGCACTTTGTGTTGCATTTACTTTCCTGGCTGTACTCGTCGGCTGGAATTTATTTCGTGCAAATACCGTAAGTGAAGCCTTTCAGATAACCATGCGAATGTTTGCCCTCGCCCCTTCTGCACAAGTAGTCGAGGCTTTGCTTCGGTCGCAAGTATTAGCGGCGCTGGCAGCTTTCTCAGTCTATGCATTGCTGTTTGTGGCGCCGGACGGCAAACCGTTGCCTGTTCAAACAAAATTGGTCAACAAGATTGCTGCTTTGCTGGTAGGAACTTTGCCTCGCAGAATTGCCCTGTATGCCGGCGTTTTCATTGCTGCAATTGGTCTCAGTCCTTTCGAAGCCGAGCCCTTTATCTACTTCCAGTTCTAGATCTAAAACGTTGAAGTGAGAGAAGTGCGCGATTTTCCACTAGCGAAACTTTCCGCGCAGGCGATTGAGAAGGTCTTGCGCGCCGGGATGTTCTTTTATGCGTCTGGTCAATCCGCCTACTTCGTCGCGCACAGACTGCTCTGACACGCCGGCAAGCGAGCAAGTCATCAAAGAATGGATTTGATACTCGTAGTCTTCTCCCAAAGACATCATTAGTTCCGGAAGGTTGGAAACTCGAAAAATGCTCCAATCACCGAACATGTTCTGCTGATACATCTCCAGTTGCACGGCGATTTCTTTGCCTGCTTTAGGGCTCTGGAATTTGACGCCAACTTCGGCCCGGTTATATCCCTGTGAATCTTTTGTGTATTTGGCGTCGGTTATGCCGCGGAAATTATCTTTGGTAAAGCCATATTCATCGACCAGGAGTTTTGCCTGAAATGCGACTATCTGCGGCGGTGCACCGAGCAGCTTGCCGGTTATTGTTTTTGGTTGCTGCCGCGCGCAAGCGACAAGACGCATTTGTGTTTCATTTTTCAACCTGCCCGCCTCTCGACCAAGCTCATTTCCTGCCGCACGAAAAAAGCCGGAAACCTCGCCTGGACTTGGAAGCGGGCCGGCCATGGCCGCGTCGGCACCGTATGTGGTTCTATAACCAGTGTATTTGCCTTCCTGGGCGCTGCTGTTACCGATGGATTTTTTGATCATGTTAACAAGCTGCATTTGCAATGCAGATTTGGTTGCGCCGACAATCTGATCGCCGGTCTCCCTTTGAATTCCTGATAGCCCGGGCGTGCTTTTTGACGGTTTTACCAGCAAATCATCAAGCAGGTTGCTCACCAATTCATCGATATTGACGTGGCGCTCGAAACCTTCTAAATCGTGGCGAGCTGCAGCAATGCCTGCTGATTGCAAGGCATAAAGGGGCGTTGTGATCCAATAAAGATAGCCGCCAAGACCGAGGATGATTAGGACGCCTGCTGCAATGATTAGAGATCGCACGGCTTAGTTTCTGACTGCCTCGCCTTCCGAGACGCGCTCAATAGTAGGCGCCACCGATGGTCCCAATGCCTGCTTCAGTTTGTCGAGCGAATCTTTTGTTTGTTGCGAATATGCACCACTGGGATCCAACTGCAAATATTTTTCGTAAGCAGTGACTGCATCTTGCTGATCGCCCTTGGCTTGGTGAATCATGCCCAGCGCGTAATAGGCATTGGCATAACTCGGATCGACTTTAATTGCTCTGTTGTATTCAATAAGAGCGTCATCCGATCGATCCTGACCCATCAGCGATACGCCCAAATTGTAATGGGCAAGCGCGTTGTCGGGCTGCATTTGAATTGCCTTTACGTAAGCGTCTTGGGCTTGTTGATAGCTTTTTTGATTGAGGAAAATATTGCCGATATTGATGTACGCTTCCACCAAATTCGGATTCATCTCCAAAGCTTTCTTGTACTGCCCGAGCGCGGCGGTCAATTCTCTATTTCGCTCGAGCGCCAGACCGAGGTCGTTATAGGCATCGGCAGAACGAGGATTGTATTGAACGATCTGTTGATATGCCTCAATAGATTGTGCGCGTTTGCCCTGCATCTCTAAATTCTCAGCCAGCAATTCCAAGACTTTCACATCGTCCGGCGTCTTTTGTAGAAGCTGGCGGTAAGTGATTTCTGCCTTGTCTGCCGCACCGGTCAACTGGTTCAAATTAGCCATTGCCAGAATTGTATTTTTGTCCGTGGGCGAAAGTCCGAGTGCTGAGTCGAGTGCCGAACGTGCGCCCGGATAGTCTTTCAACTTGATCAAAAGATTTCCCAACTCCAGGAATGCAGCCGGATCCGTTCCATCAATGCTCAAACCCTGACGGTACAGTTCTACTGCCTGATTGTAGTTTCCGCCCAAAAGGTAGTTACGGCCCAGGTTGATCATGGCCGTGCCATCATTCGGATTAGCCGCAATTACGGCTTTGAATTCGTTTTCGGCATCAGTCAATTTGCCTTGCTTTTGTCTGATGATACCCAGGTTGTAGTGGGCATTTACAAAGTCTGGCTTGATGCGGACAACTTGAGTGAAAGAGTCGGCCGCTCCATCGAGATCGCCAGTCAGTTGCAGCAGGTAACCCATGCTGTAGGCGCTGTCTGAGTCTTGCGGATTGAGTCTGAGAGCGGTGCGATAGCAGTCGACTGCTTTGGAATATTCTTTCGTTTTGGTGAGCACATCACCGAGTTGAGCATGCCATTCGCTCTTGTCGTTTTTGAGCCGAAGCGCATCTCTGAGTTGATTGGCGGCATCCGTATATTTGCCCTTCATCGACAAAGTGGTGGCTAGCAAGGCGTGCACTTCAGGCACATTGGGATCGATTCTGGCCGCGCGCGCAAATGCTTCGCCTGCTCCGTCGATGTCCTTTTGCGAGAGCAAGCAATTGGCAAGGTTGTATTGCATCGAGAAGTTGTTGGGCTCGTGCGCCAGGATGCGCTTGTACTCCACGGTCGCTGCAGCGTACTGACCCTTGTCCTGAAGAGTTGCAGCCAACTGCGATCGAGCTCTTAAATGATCAGGATAATTCTCAACTACACGGCGAAGCTCAGCGATGGCACTCTCGAGGTTACCTTGAATGCGGTGGGCGATACCTAAGTTGAGGTAGAACAAAGGGACATCCGGGCGCAATTTGATCGCTTCTTCATACTGTTGAATAGCTTCTTCCAGCTGACCTTCGCTTTGCAGCAACGAGCCGAGCGACTCGCGCGCAAATGCATCATAAGGACGCAGCGAAATTGCTCTTCTGTATTCAGCGATTGCATCATCAACATCGCCGTGCTGGTGAAGAACCGCAGCCAGACTCAGGTGTACCAGAGGGTCTTCCGGGCAGTTCAAGGCAAGAGACTTGAAAGCGCTCAGCGCATTGTCGAGGTCGCCTTTCTTGAATAAGGAGACGCCTTGATAGTACTGGTCGAGCAGCACCTTCGACATGCCGGGGCTGTCTTTATCCGCAGCCAGAGCTGCATTGCATCCTATCGCTATAGAGATTGCCAGAAGAACGGATAACTGCCTCACCTTTTCTCTCCTTAGCGCCATTTGACAACGCCCAATACACTGCAAAACAATCGGAACGCCACTCAGGGTCACAAGCTCAATATTATGACCGATGCTACTTGGCTAGGGAACCTGCCATCTCTATATAGAAGAGTTTCTACATATTGTCGGGCGTGAGAAAGAACATCTGAAAACTCAATAGTAAAAACTGTCGAGCGCCATCCGCATTGGATTCGCTGAGACCCGGTCTTCCTTATTGGACACTTTGTCGATTCGGGCGGTGGAAAAGTCAAGATGTGCTTTCTAGTAATTGCCCACAATCAAGTAATGATGGCTTTGACGGGCGTTTGTTCCCACTAAAAACAAGCAAAAGGCAGATTTTATGTGGCTTTTCAAAAAAAGATTTTGTTTTTTTGTGGTTTGAAACCTTCAAAATCGATCTCCCAAAAATCCGCCTGTATATCTTGGATATCCTGCGCCTGGCAAGGCTTTCCAGGGGTTGGTTGTCAAGGTTTTGTAATCTTTCTTAGACAAGTTGGCTAATAACTGAGGTCGTTTTTTGGACAGGTTGCACATTGTCTGGAATGCGCCATCGGGTGTACATTTAGAGTAGATAACGGAAGTGAACCGGCATCCCGAGCGCAGATTGCTGCGTCCGTATGCATGCTCACGCATTTATGTCCTGTTATCTGGACCCATCCTAAGTATCCTAAGTAGGAAGCAGTCCTTTTATGCGTAAGCTACGTAAGATCAAAACACCATTCAGTTAGCGTAGCCCAATTTGGCGGGGCGGCATATCTGCGCCCAACTTGGATTTGAACATAACCAGGGAGAGAGAGCTCTATGAGGCTTTCTCCAGGGTGTCATGCACTAAATACGGTAGCAAGCACAGTCTTGCGCCACAATTTCAGGAAGGTTTTTATGGCTCTGTATCAGAAAGACACCACCGTGAAGAGATTTCCGGTTGTCGATCGTGGCCCCAGTCACTACGAAGAAATCGCAGGACGAGCACTCGAGAATTCGATCAATCACTTGAACCCTTACTTCGCCAACAAGCTTTGCGGCTCGGAAGGCGCAGTCGAGTTCAGAGATGGCGGCGTTTATACCTACGACACCCACGGCAAGCGTTACCTCGACTGCCTGGGCGGATACGGTATCTTCAACGTCGGTCACCGTCACCCGAAAGTAATCGCAGCTGTTAAGGCACAGCTCGACCAAGTCTGCTTGCACAGCCAAGACTTGCTCAATCCCTGGGCTGCACATCTGGCCAGCCAATTGGCTGCCATCGCACCAGGCGATATCCAATATGCATTTTTCTGCAACAGCGGAACGGAAGCTGTTGAAGGCGCTCTCAAATTGGCTCGCCTCTACACGGGCAAGACCGAGATTATCTCTACCCGCAACGCTTATCACGGCGTCAGCATGGGTGCGCTCTCGGCTACCGGCCGCGATTGCTTCCGCAAACCCTTCGAGCCCCTGCTCAATGGTTTCACGCATGTGCCGTTCGGCGATATCAAGGCGCTGGAAAAAGCGATCAACAAAAACACAGCAGCCGTCATCCTTGAACCTATTCAAGGTGAAGGCGGTATCAACGTTCCATCGGAAGGTTACCTGCGCAAGGTTCGCCAACTGACCAAGAAGAAAGGCGTGCTCCTGATTCTTGATGAAGTGCAAACCGGCATGGGCAGAACCGGCCGCATGTTCGCCTGCGATCACGAAGGCGTTGTTCCGGACATCATCTGTCTGGCCAAGGCTCTCGGCGGCGGCGTTATGCCTATCGGCGCATTCATGGCGTCGGCTAAAGTTTGGAAAGTGCTCGAGCCGAACCCAAGCATTCACAACTCCACATTTGGTGGCAACCCGCTGGCATGTACAGCTGCTTCAGCCACTATCGAAGTTCTCATGGAAGAACACCTTCCCGCGCGCGCCGCTGTTATGGGCAACCACTTCATGCGTCGCTTGCAAGAACTGAAGGCGAAGTATCCGAAGCACATCATGGAAGCTCGCGGACGCGGTCTTTTGATCGGCTTGGAATTCACCTCGCAAGCTTTGCGTTGTGAAGTTCAAACCGAGCTTTTCCATCGCGGCGTTCTGGTTGCTGCAACGATGAACTCGAACCGCACCATCCGTATCGAGCCGCCACTGATCATCACTGAATCTCAGATCAACTTCATGATCGACACTCTCGAGTCGATTCTCTCCGAGATCACCGATGTTCCGCAAGACGAACCGGAAGTTACAGTCAAGCCGGTCAAGAAGCTGGTGAAAAAGCTGGTCAAGAAGACAGTCAAGAAGGCTGTCGGAAAACCGGCAAAGAAAGCCGCGAAGAAACCGGTCAAAGGAAAGGCTTCTGTCAAGAAGACGGCTTCGAAGAAGAGTTCGAGCAAATCCAAGGCAAAAACCAAAGTGTCTGCCAAAGCCAAATCGGCGCCAAAAGCCAAAGCGAAAAAGGCAAAGAAAGCTAAGTAGACCCGAGGATTAACCAAGATGATTATTGCCAATAGTTCCAGCTTGCTCCGGTCTCAGATTTCGAGACTGCAAGAGCTTGGTAAACATGAAGAAGCGATGTCTGTGTTGCAGCGTTTTCTTGAATTGGAGCGCGAAGCACATTCACAAAGCATCGCGGAAAGCGAAGCGACCGAGCCGATGGCGACGGTAGTCAGCTTCCCGCGGTTAAGACCAGTTTCCTGACCACCTGAAACATCACACCTTCGAAAGTGAATGGACCGGCGATTAATCGTCGGTCTTTTGCTATGCCGCGTGATGGATAATATGTGGACTGAAAGTCGCTGCAATCTTAGCGGGGGCTCATCTGTTCCTGAATCACAAAGCAATTCCATGAAGAAACACTCAATCGTTGGTAATGGACTGCCACTGTTGGCGGCAATCTTGTTAACCTCTTGCACTTCAGAATCACCGCTTCTGGACGAGAGCCGAAACTCGACCTACGTAGCGATGCCGACGCGCTGGAGTACAGCTGATGCAAAGTATCCGCGCGAAGTCAGGCTCAAAGAAAAGACGCTCAAATATATCGATGAGTTCTGGAGCAAGTTCAAACAACAGGAATCGCAACTGACGCTGGCGCTGGAGAATCTGAGAGGCGAGAGCGGCGGCGCGAACCGCGACATGCTGACCAACTTCATGAAGGACAATCTGTCGTATGTAGATCCGGCCATTACGTATGAGTTTGGACCTCTCCCCGGACAGCCAGGCCACAAGCTCGATTTTTCGACAGATGGGCATGAGGAAATCAAGCAAATCGTTGATGTGCTTGTGGCAAAAGCTCCCAAACTGCCGAAGTGGAAATTCTGCGCGCATAAACAGCCTGTGCCTCTAGACACGGTGGCAGGTGCTTTCAAAAGACGTGCTGGAATAGATGTCTTGCCCTTTGAAACGCAAGTCGACATCTCTGCCAGCAACAGGCTGGATGTAACTTTTACCTCGCCTGATTTTTCGAAAGACGAAGCTGACAATGCGAAAGTTTGTTCCATACTCACTGACTTGATTCTTGGTGAAGACAACTCGGACAATTGGCTTGGGGTGATAAATGCAAAGCAAGGGGCATTGGGAGGGCCGTTTAACGTCGCTGCAAATGCCAAACTCTACGCCGATTTGTTCAATGCGAAGAAGAAGGCGTTGATTGCTTCTTTGCCTGCGGTTCCGTATTTTAAAACTGCTGATCTCGGCAAGCCGGAAGTTCTGCACTTCCACACTGTTCGACCAACGATGAATACGCCGCTCAAGAAGATTGGTGAAACTCTCGGCTCCGGAAAGAATTTTCAGTCCGAGCAGTTCTCGAAGCTTGGTGAAAAGTTTGTTTATTTGAAACTGGCGAAGTCCAAAGATCTTGTGCCGGCTGAGAAGCATGAACCTATCGGAAAAGAGCTTGACGCCACGCTGCGCAAAGCGAATTTTGGCTGTGTCATTGGCACCGGATCTGATACCAAGGACAGCGTCTATTTCGATATGTGCCTCGCGAATGTCGACAAGGCAATTCCCGAACTGAAGAAATTTTGTCAGGCGCATAACTTCTCTCATGAAAGTACCTTGCGCTTTTATGACGCGGACCTCCTTCATGAATGGGTAGGCATGTACGAAGATACTTCCGAGCCGAAAGATATGGCAAAACCATGGTTTTTGGCGCGCACTGAAGATTGAGGGTTCAAACTGAGAACTAAGACAGCAGTATCTATCCTTCCGATCATTTTGGCACCAGGATCAAATTCGAATTTCTCAGCAAAGACTGAATAACTATCGTTGCGCAACAATTTTGCAACTGTTGCTTGTTTGGTTTGTTCGATCGCGCCAACTACTAAGCTTGATGTGTGAGCTGGCAGGTGTGGTCATGTACAACAAAACTCTTGGCGCTTTTTTGAGATACAGCTTTGTTTTTGCGCTGATTATCATTCTTGGTGTTTTCGGAATGAGATTCGCTAAGATCGATTCAGGGCAACTCATAGATTGGATCGCGGGAATGCTCTCATTCTGGTGGATGCTCGTGATTACGACCGTGCCCTGGAATGTTTATTTTGAGGCGAAAAGTGTCCTTCACGAATTTCAACTCTCTGAGAGCATTGGAATTGAAATCAGCAAGAAGAAACGACAATACGTTCAGAAGGTTTCCTTTTGGGGACTCTGGCTTGCCATCGGGCTTCACATCGCTACGGCTGCGGCCATGTTCGAACTTTCGGCATTGGGCATATCTCGCGTTGGATACATAAGTGGCGCCGTTGCGCTGCTGCTGACTTTGTTGCGTCCGGCAATTCGTGCGTATGAGTTTATCTGGACTCAACTGAATTTGATTAAGGAAACAGTCAAATATCCGCGCCAGGATGTTGTGGAACTTAGAGACCGAGTAGAGAAACTCGAGTTTGCTGTTGAATCTCTTGAAACCAGCTTGAAGCCTGACATCGCAGGAACCTTTGCCTATGAGTTGCACAACACGGATAAGGATCTCGTGCGGAAGTACGAGCGTCTTGTGGCGGAGCAAGCGCGGCTCAATGATCAGAATGTAGCAGAACATGAAACTTTGAAAAGAGACGGTCAAGCTGCAATTGCAAAAATTTCTTCGGATACGCAGTTTCTCGACCACGTGCGAGAGATTATTCGGCTGGTCAAAAGTGCCTGAATTTTGATTGTTTGAAATCGAACATGCGGGTAGCGATGTTCCAGAAGCGTCCTTATGTTGTCCGGTTGACATAGCCGTAAAGCCACTGTCTACAGGTATTACGAGCGGCTGATGTCTAAGGGAAATTTTTTACATATGACTGGTGAAAGAGTAAGATTTTGTTTTAGAATACTATCGTGTAATCTTGGTTTTCCCGGAATCCCGGCGCCCGAATAACCTTTTACCGATATGCTCTTTTCTGGAGTCATAGCGCTAATGCCTGACGGCAAAAGTATGGGGAGCAGCACCACTCTGTTAAGCGAAGAGCAGCTTCGCCAGGTAATTGATGCGGCTCCAAGCGGGATGATTATGGTGAATCACGCCGGTAAAATCGTGTTGGTCAATTCGCAAATTGAAAAATTGTTCGGATATGAAAGGGCGGAGTTAATCGGTCATTCAATCGAAGTTCTCGTTCCTCACGCATCGCGAAGCAAGCACCCCTCTTACAGAGACAGTTTCTTTGCCGCTCCGCAAGCACGAGCAATGGGGGTCGGGCGCGACCTCTACGGACTGCGCAAAGATGGAACAGAGATTCCCGTGGAGATTGGCCTGAATCCTGTAATGACGGATGGACAACAGTTTGTTCTGGCATCTGTTGTTGATATTACGGAAAGAAAGCGGGCTGAAGAGCGATTGCGCATTACCATCGAAGCTGCTCCCAGCGGTATGATCATGGTAGATGCCGGGGGCAAAATTGTCCTTGTAAATTCTCAAGTGGAGCGGCTTTTCGGTTATTCGCGAGATGAGCTGCTTGGTAATTCGATAGAAGTCTTGGTGCCCACCACTGCGCGTCAAAAACACCCTGAGCACAGGAATGCTTTTTTCGCCGATCCTCATGCCAGGGCGATGGGAAGTGGTCGCGATTTGTACGGACTTCGCAAAGACGGCACCGAGGTTCCGGTCGAGATTGGCTTGAATCCACTGATGTCGCAAGGTGAGCGCTTTGTGCTTGCTTCAATTGTCGACATTACGGAGCGCAAAAGGCAGAAGCGCTGCTCCAGGAAAAAGTTCTCGAATTGCAGAGATCAAATGAAGATCTGCAACAGTTTGCCTACGTTTGCTCTCACGATTTGCAGGAGCCTTTGCGCGTAATTTCTAACTTCACTCAACTTCTGGCAAAGCGTTACTCTGGAAAAGTTCTAGACGAAGATGCGCATGAATTCATTGATTTCACGCTTGATGCGACAAAAAGAATGCATCAACTGATTAATGATCTTCTTCTTTACAGCAGAGTAGAAACCAAAGGACAAGGATTCGAAAATGTCGATAGCCGGCAGGTCATTGATATCGCCTTGTCTAATCTAAGTGTCGCTATTCAAGAAAGCGGGGCGGTGATTACGGCCCATGAGTTGCCGGTTGTGCGCGGAGATAGCTCGCAGCTAGTTCAGCTTTTCCAAAATTTGATTGGAAATGCAATCAAATTCAGATCCGACAAGTTGCCGGTAATAGAAATCACCGCAGAACCGCAAGGTGGAATGTGGAAGTTCGCGGTCAAGGACAATGGGCTTGGATTTGACATCAAATACCTGGATCGAATCTTTGTCATTTTTCAAAGACTGCATGAAAGAGAAACCTACCCTGGCAGCGGAATTGGTTTGGCTGTTTGCAAGAAAATTGTTGAACGGCACAACGGTCGCCTTTCGGCTGATTCAAAACCGGGGCAAGGCGCTTCCTTTTTCTTTACGTTGCCCAAAGGAGTTTTGACAAAGGAAACTGCATAATGGCCGAGCGAATAAAAATACTGCTTGTCGAGGACAGTCGTGCTGACGCACGTCTGATAGTTGAAGTCTTCAAGGACGAAAAGATTGCAGTAGACATAGAGGTTGTGCGTGACGGCGAAGAGGCAATGGACTTTCTAAACAAAAACGGACGTTTTTCTGAAAGTGCCAGACCAGATCTCATTCTTTTGGATCTCAACCTGCCGAAGAAGGATGGGCGTGAAGTCTTAGCGGAGGTGAAGCGAAATCCAGATCTGAGCAGTATTCCAATCATTATTTTGACAACATCTCAATCTGAAGAAGACGTGGTGAAGAGCTATCGCCTGCACGCAAGTTGCTATGTCACTAAGCCGCTCGAGCTCGAACAATTCGAAAGAGTGATCCGGTCTTTGGATGAATTCTGGTTTGCCGCTGTAAAGTTCCCTCGCGAGTCCAAGGTATGCTGAATAAAACTTCTGTATTGCTGGTAGAAGACAGTAAGGCTGACGCCAAGTATGTGCAAACTTTATTAGACCCACTCAAATTCAACATCGTGCATGTGACGAAATTGAACGACACGTTTAAGGAAGTGTCTAATCGTGACTTCGATGTAATCTTGTTGGATCTGTCGCTACCGGATGCTGTTGGTTTGGAAACAGTCCAGTCACTCAAAGAAAAACGAGTATCTGTGCCGATAGTTGTCTTGACGGGACTGAATGATCAAGACACTGCGTTGCTTTCCGTTCAGCTTGGCGCACAAGATTTTATTCAGAAAAGTGAGGTAAGTGCGAGTTTTCTGGAAAGAACGATTCGCTACGCAATTGAGCGCGATAAAGCCGAGCAAAATGAAAAGCGTCTGGCCATTCTCGAGCAACGAGAAGAGTTCATGGCCACGTTGACTCACGATTTGAAGAATCCTCTGATTGGTACGAACCGAGTGCTGGAGCTGCTTGCGGAACAGGCTATGGGTCCCGTATCGGAAGAGCATGCGACTTTGCTCATGCAAATAAGGGACAGCAATAAGATCTTGCTGTCGATGATACAAAATGTTCTGGATGTTTACCGATTCGAGAAAGATATAAATGCCGTGGTGCTTGCGAATATCTGCTTGCGCGAGGTTGTAGAATCCTGTTTGCGAGAGATTACGCCAATTGCGACCAATCGAAAGATCGAGATAAAGACCAGTTTCGCTGATACGAAACTGGTCCATGCAGATGCATTGGCTCTGAGACGTGTGTTTCAAAACCTTCTGGACAATGCGTTGAAGTTTACTCCGGCGGGTGGCGAAATATCGCTGAAAGTGGCACCGACAAATGGTTGTGTTTGTGTTGAGATTGAGGACAACGGCCCGGGAATGTCTGCGGATGAACTTGCCAAAGTCTTCAATCGATTTGCTCAAGGCCGGGCCGGCCGGAAATTTTCTCCGGGCACTGGGCTAGGCTTATTTCTCTGCCGTAAGATTGTTGAAGCACACCAGGGTGAGATTTCATGCCTCAGCCGTGAGGGCTGCGGTACAAAGTTTTTAGTGAAACTACCGGCGGCATAAATCGTCAGTGCGTTATCTGCGCCTTCTTTCGTAGCGAGCTACTCGGACCGGATCGGTCTTCTCCAGCAGATTTTCAAGTCTCCAGATATTCGTTCTGGCGCTTGCCGTCATCGGTACGGGTTTGTGTGTTTTCTCGTAGTTCAAGCAAACCTTTGCAAGAGTGCGAAGTGCATATCTGTGTTGTTTTACAGTTTGCGGGGAATTGATTTCATCGGCCAGCCTGAACGTTTCTACTGTGAGCTCGCGCACGATCTCATTGTGGTCTCTTGCGTAATCTGCCAGATACTTCGTATTTGTTGAAAGGAAGTTGGCAATGAGATTCAGCTTGTCCTGGCGGCGGTTGTCCGTTGCGTAGCACTCGCCCAGGAAGCTCACCATGTACGGATCGAGCGGATCGTTTTCCAATTCGCGGCGTGCGGCACTCGTGACTTCCCTCAAAGTTTTTGTTGCCGAAAAATCCAATGCCACCGCATGTGGTTCAAATGTATTTAAGCCCAATTTAGGTTTGTCATTGTCGTAAAGGTTTTCAAAATGCCAGCGCACTTTTGAGCGGTCGGAGGCAATGTGGCGAGCAGCGATAATAACGTTGTCCTTCGTGTACGGCTTGTGAAATTTCGCAGTGACATCAGCCTTTCCGATTGGTCCTTTCCAAATGTCTTTGCTGTACATCACATACTGAACGTGCCGCAGATCATTTTCTTCGATAAAACGATTGTATTTGGGATCTTCGATTTCGCCCAAGCCATAGTTGAGAGCGGTTGCTCTCGCCGGTTTGGTTTCGTATGCAACGTCGATGTATTGTGTTTGTCCAAACGGAAAATGCACCGACCAGACGATCCAGCCTGGACCTCTTCTGTGCGGCGGCACTTCACCCCAGCGTGGCGCAAATGCTTTGCGCTGTGATCTCATCCCTTTGCCGTTTAGCCAACCTTCGACTTTGTAGAAATCCGTCCCGCCCAAATCCTTGGTTGGAAAACCGATGTCCAGGGTAGTCGGGCGCGAAAGGTTGATAATGTTAAACCGCGCGGTTGTGATGCAGCGCTCTGGAAAAATATCCATAGTCACTGTTTCCTGATTCAGCGTCAACATCGATCTGGTTGCGCCGGGCGGAATGTCGATAGTAATGCCGCCGCTTAGAGGAGCCGAAGTATTATCAGCAATCGAAGGCTGAGAGCACGTGCCGATGGATAAGGCCACCATGGCGGCTGCGCACACTAATTTTCGATACAACATAAATTCGGCTCCTTCTGATTATGTGGGCGATTGCTGTCTTGATTCTTCGTATTGCAGTTTGAAATTGTTCATCAAAATAGGAAGTTTTTGCGCCAGCGCGTTGTTAATTGGATACTTGAATATGAATGCGATAAACCCCGTGGCAGAGATTGTGAAACGCATGGCAATCGTGCCGGGCTCCTTTTCTTTCAGTTCGTGATAGAAAACGAACGTCGAGCCCATAATTTTGGCTTCGTCGCTGTAGTCGCTCAGCGGGGTCAAGCTGGTCACGACCAGATCGTAAAAGTGCCCGTCGCGTGATTTCATGCGCCCGCGCGAGCCGGGTTTCAAAGGACCATCAAACTGGATATCATCGATAAAAATGTCCCAGGACGGCATTGATTTCCAGTCAACAAGCTTATCCCAGGCGCTCTTAAGATCGCCCTTGAATTCGACAGTGTGTTCTACAAAGACCATGATTTCCTAGTACCAGTAAGGGGTTTGCTTCGTCCAGGTGTTTCCTTTGTACTTGCTGTGCAAAATTTGGAACATCTGTTTTGAGAATTTTGTTGTGTTGTCGTCAGTCACTCCATAGCGAGTGCATTTGACGGCATAGTGCAGCGCCTCTGGAACGCGTGGATCGGCGGGGTGTTTTTGCGCGTATGCAATAACGATTTTTGCGAAATAATTCGGCGCCCCTTCTACTTTCGCGAGTTTTGCCATTTGCTGAGTGGCTTGAGCCTTTTGCGCCGGCGTGAGGAACAGCGGATCGAAAGGTTCCGACTCTTCCTCTTCATTCATGGATGAAGGCTTGTATACAGGGTTGCTGCCCCACCACCAGCCGCTGGCATCACCGTAATCGTCTTCATTTAGTTGTCCGATAGTAGGGTTTGGTTCTGCGGAAGAAAAATGAAGCATCAAAAGAGCCGCTGCAAATTTGCGTTCTTCCGGGGTTGCTGCTGATAAATAGGATGCGAATAGTTTGGACTTCGCTTTATTGAGCGGCTGCGCCAGGAGCGCCAATTGCTTTGCCTCCGCCTCGTCGCCGATCAGAGCTGCACGAACCCATGAAGTCCAGGCAACGTTGTTGCGCAAATCGGCGGGCAATTGCTTGTTGACGATAACTTGTCTAAGAACGCTGAGCGGCATCTTCGTATTCAAAACCGATCCGGCGTCGGGCGCAAATTCAGGTTTGGAGACGGTTTTGCCTTCCAACTCCGGCTTTTCGTCCGGAACTTCAGGCATCATTCCGTCACTGCAAATTGCCAGCGGCTGTCTTACACCGAAGCGAAGAAACTCATCAAGATTGGCGGCAATCGGCAGTCTGAGCAGTTTTAAATAATTGAGAGAGCCAAGCGGTAGATCGGCCGGAGGTGCGGCAAAAACCTTATCAAGCGTGGCTTTCACTTCTTTGGTTTTATTAAGATCCGACTCCAGGCGGTTGATGTGGTAGAAAAGCGTCCATTTTGCATACGGTGATTTGTCAGCGCGGGCTGCCGCAATCAGGGCTGCAGCATTGTGGTCCTCAGAATCAATTCCAACGATCGCAGCCACAAGCCATGCGGTTGACTTTGTTTTCTTCCACTGATCGATTGCGTGCTTGGTGCTGGCTTCATCAGTAGATTGGAAGCTCAGGACCCAATCGATCATTGGGTCCTTCTTTAGATTCGCTGGGACGCTGCCATAAGTTACAGTCGTTGCAGAATTGTCCGGATCAAGATAATTATCAAGAGTTTTGGTCAGTTCTTCGAGATTTTCTTTGTTGAGTTTCTCTGTCGCCAGTTTTTCAAGATGGGCATCGGGAGCTACTCTGACGGCTACAAAATTACCCAGCTGGTTGAGATCATCTTTTAGAGTCGCATATGAAGGATTGGCGATCAGCTGCTTGATTTTTTCCGCTGCCGTTTCGAGAAGCTTTTTGTTCATCTCTTTCGCCAGTGTCGCCTGGCGAATCATAGTGCGCACTGCCAAATATCCAGCCGTTTCTTTCCAGCGGGAATCGGTATCGGCTGCGATTTTTTCGAAGTCTTTGAGTGCGGCATCAAAATTTTGCGCATAGAAATTTGCAGCGGCAATTTGATACGCCCGCTCACGTTTGAGATTAATGTCGGCTGTGTCTGCAAGAGGCGCAGGAATCACCGAGGTGGGAATCTTGTCGGAATATCTTGGCGATCCGCAGTTGGAAAAAACTTCGTCTTGCGCCTGCACCCACTCTTTAACCTGAGGTGAACTGATGCCGTACTTTTCGATCAGTAGTTTGAGAGATTTTGCGGCTGTTTCAAACGCGCTTGTTTGTGCGTTGCAATATGTCTCATACGAATTTTCTTTACTGACCGGACGTTCTGTATCGATGGTTTCTATCTTGCTGACACCAGGCACGGTGGCGCGCAATTTGATCCAGCTTTCTGGATTTCCGGAGCAAGAATACGAGGTCATCTCGAGCCGTTCGTCCCAGAGCGCCTTGACACCGTCTTGCTCTTCTTTTGTCAACGGTTTGTTGTTCAAATAGCGATAGGCAACAATCAAGTATGAACGCGCATACGTGTGTTGCAGAATTCCCAATTGACCACCGGCGAACTTCGAAAACGGAAAGTCCGGATGCAACGTATATGTAAAGTACGGTGCGCTGCCGAACGCACAAGTCTCACCGGGTGGGGCGCAAATATTGAAGAGAAACGCAAGTGAGAGGGCAAGTGCAAAGGGCTTTTTCATAGTTGATTCAACATCGTACGAGCAGTTTGGATTTTCTTTTCGGTCCATGCAGTTCGGGTGAAGACATAGACACGAACAGGAATTTTACGCTTCTGTACGATGGGGATCATTAGTTCGTTAACTGGCGTATCTTCAAGTGACAAGCCAAGAGATTGCCGGGCGCGTGGGTCGATGAAGTCCCGCCCCTGCCTGAAGTAGCGCAGCACTTTGTCTCTGTCTTTTCCAAGGCTGAACATCATGGGGACCGACTCGTCAATGGGCAGGTCTTTGATCCAGTTGTCAAAAAGACACCAGGAGGCCAAAGCGGTTATCGAAATTGGAATTGATTCCGGCAGTGTTTTTCTCAGACGTTTCAATAGGGAGTTGTAAAAAGGTCTTTCCGATTCAAGTGCGTCGTAATCAATCTGGACCTGACCTAGGTTCGGAACCGTATTGGATCTCTCGATCAGTTGAACGATCTTCTCAATTTGTTTTTCCGAGAAGGCGGGTTTTTCGCCTCTGTCCACATCGATTCTTATGGTCGGCACGACAACAGTGTTTGGCGGCACTTTCAGTGGTTGATTTCGCGATTGCCATTTGATGTTTTCACCCTGAATAAAAACATGGCAGGCTAGATACGCCACACCGAATTCGCTGGGATTGATTTTGGACAGATCCTCAGAACGCTTCCATGCCCATAGAATCTTGTTGGGGAGCGTCGGGTGTTTGGCCGCTTTGGTTGCTTCCGTTGCCGCGCCAGAAAGATTGTCGGCGTCCATTGGCATTTGCAGAAATGCCGCCGCCGCCATGGACGCCAACGATGCAATAACTGCCGAACCCGTCTTCACCCTTCGCCCGCTCCACTCACCCGGTCGCAATATGATTGCACAAGCAGCGCAGTGCGACCAAGCACTTCGTTTGCGTGATAGGCTGGTTTAAGAGCAGTTGAATGCAGGGCGGATTGGGAGAATGCCGGAAGCACTGTATCAAGAAGAGCCGGAAGAACCCATCAAGCCGAAGCTGCAGCTAGAGCCTGCCGGTGGGGGCCCGGCTGCGCGGGGCAGAACTGCACTTGGGTACGAGGACCCAGCACAGCCACTGGACAGAAGGCGATTGCCCACGCCGCCTTGGTGGACCTTTGTGAAGTGGAGAGTCAAGGCGTATAGGGAACTGTTCGCTGGTTTTGATCTGCGAAAGGCAATGTTTCTTCTGAAGCAATTTGAAGTTCCACCACTGTATCGGCTTGGTGTCTGCCTTCGCTGGGGTCTTATAGATGCGGATTGCGATGGTTTTTCAGTCGCCGACTTTGATGCGTTACTGCGCGACGATCCAAATCTGGATTATCCAAACGGTTATGACTTGAAGGAAGAGCTAGACGGGTTCGAACTTGCCGTAATCTATCAGCTGAATTCGAGATGCGGTGATTTTTGCAAGTTTATCGGTGAGCAAAACGATGAGAGATTTGCTTTGGAGTGGGGGATTGCACAACGCGAATAGTCTTGCCTGCGTGATCGAAATTTTGAAAACCAGAGTATGAAGTCAGAAACTATCGGTTTGTCAAGATAACGCGGTAATGCTTGTCGCGTAGCGGCTCTCGGGCAACCAAGGGCTTGAAAAATCTAAAATCTCGCTCACCCGGTCGCGGGATTGCCTGTCCTAAAGAAGTGGCCGCTATAGTCAGACGAGCTTTTGCCGTCACACTGTGGGAAACCCGAGCGGAAATCGCGAAATTCCCTATATCGCAAATTTGCATATCTATACTATAGTTTCTTCAATGACGCTGTCAGCGATCCCGACGAAGTGAGTCGGGCACTGGCGCCAGGTTCACGTGGAGTAAATTGGTGGGAATGAGGAAGAGCGTAGTTTGGGACCCACTGATTGATGCGGCTGTTGATGCCAGCTGGAGCAACCGACACGGAAAAGCGGCCAAAGTCGTCAAAACTTTGTTGAAAGCTATGCGCGACACTCGCAGCGCGACGTCGTCTTACAGCGAGTTGATGAAGGCGTTCTATCGACTCATCGATTTTTACTGCATGGAAAACGACTATGACAAAGCGCAAACTCTTTGCGAAACGCTTCTGAAGGCGCAACAAGACATATACGGCATCAACGATCCGCGTTTGATGGACACTTTGATTCGCATTGCCAAAATCAGTCAGCTGCGCAAAGTAGGTTTTAGCCAAACACCCAAGACCCTGTCATTAAGCCCGGATGTTCAGACGCAGCCGCTCATGGCGTGACTGAGGCAATCACCGAAAAGTTTCTTGACCCCCACAAGCTCGTATTGCCACCAATGGCGGTGCGAGCTTTTAATTTGGCACAGTTGATTTCGGTTTTTCGAGTGTAAAAGCTCTTGTGAATTTCGCTTAAGGAGGTCGCTCAACAGTTATTCCGGCGCAAACATGTGGCACTAAGCCTAAGTGACCACAAAAATGCGGAGGTTTTCGCAATGCGAATAAGCCTGTTATCGCTGCTCCTGGGCGGTTTCATAGTCTTGGCAGGGAATCCCGGATTGGCTGATAACATCGCTGCCGAAAAGAGCTCGACCGCTTCTGCCGGTACTGAAGCGCCCGCCACTTCTGTTACTCCTTCCGGTCCTTCGACCGAGGCTCCAGCACCTATTACTACGCCCGCTACGTCGACAAGCGTGTCTTCCCCTGATGCCAGCCCCGCGCCAGCGCTGACTCCTTCTGCCGAAGCAACCGAAGCTGCGGCACCGGCTTCCGATGCACCTGCTCTTGAGCCACACAAGCGCCCTGTGCCCGAAGGCTATGCGGCAGCAGCTGAGCTTTTCAAACAGAGAAAGTTTCCACAAGCTCAAAAAGAGTTCGAAAAGATTATTCAAAGCGGACAGGCAGACGTCAACACACACCTTTGCTTGGCGCACTGTTTTCTTCAGCAGAAGATTTATTCCAAGGCGATCAAAGAGTTTGATTGGCTCGGCAAGTACGCCAAGAACAGTATGACTCTGCAAAAGAACTGTGAGCACACTGCTCGCTCCCTGCGCAATGCGATGCGAGGCGTCTGTCCGGCAAATTGCATCAAGCCCAATGATCCCCGTTGGACGATGAAAGCCGGCGCCAAAGTAATTCAGTACCCGCATTCCGGAGGTGGCTATGACACCTTCACGCCGAACAACATTGGACAATTGATCGTCTTCGAGCACGGCAATGCTGTGATTAAAGGCACCTGCCCGGTTTGTGAAGGCACTACTGAAATCCCTGTTCTCAAAGACGGCGGACCGATGCCTCGCATTTAGTTCGATGTAAACAAGATCGTATTTGCTCAAGCCGGCCGTATCATTGGGGAAATTTCTCAAAGGAGGCCGCACGTGAGACTGGGTCATCTCTCTTTTGTTTTATGTTGCTCGTTGGCATTGTCCGTGAATGCTGGAATTGCAAACGATTCTAAAACAGCCAAACGATCGAAGGACGCAGAGAGCAAAAAGCCTAATGCTGAGCAGCCGCTCGTTCCAACTTTGCCGCCTCCTACTGCTGAATGGCCTGACTTTCCAGGACCGGATGCGTCGAAATCCAAGCCCGAACCGGTAACTCCGCCGAGTTCGGTGCCGGAAACACCCGATACGAGCGCCCTTCCACCTGCTCCAGCTAGTGTGGAGGCGAGCGCGGCCCCCGTGCAGGAGCAAACCCCTGCGCAAATGGAACCGCACAAACGCCCTGTTCCCGCTGGCTATGATGCAGCCGCTGAATTGTACAAACAGAAAAAATTTCCCCAGGCCGCAAAGGCATTCGAGGCGATTATCCAAAAGGGTGCGGCCAATGTGGACACGCACCTTTCACTCGCATACTGTTATTTAGTTCAGCGGCTCTACTCGAAAGCAGTCAAAGAATTCGAGTGGGTGGCGAAGTATGGAAAGAACAGCATGACGCTCCAAAGTCAGGCGGGTCGGACTGCGATTTCTCTTCGAACATATATGGCGGGTGTTTGTCCTGCTCCGTGCTTGAAGGCGAACGATCCTCGCTGGACTTTGAAAGCGGATGGAAAAAGATGGATAAAAGTACAATACTCGTCAAAGTCCGCACGTTTGATCAGTGAATATCATGTTGGCGAGTATGTTGCTAATATAAATGGCGACCCTGTTCTCAAAGGTACATGCCCCGTATGTGGTGGCACCGGCCAGGTGGCAAGATTAAAGGATGGCGATCCTCCTCCTCGTCTGTAGTGGCGGCAGAGTTAGCTTCTACGGGATTTGATTCTAATTATGCAAACCGACTTCCAGCAGTACTGGGTAGTGATCGGAAGAAATTGGTTTTCCTAATTCGCGTTTGGAACGCTCGCACTCTGCGATCACGGTCATCAGCACTGTACCGATGACGATAGCTTGTGCAAATATCAAGCCGAGTCGCGTCACGGAGGTGCGCATAGCTGGTTTGAAGGTTGTCGCTGGCATTATTTAAGTATATCTTTGCTCACAGGTGCGGTATTTTTGTTGGCTATGTTCGCCAATAGATATCGCGCGTGTTGAGGTTTTTATGAAGAGTGAAACAGCTACCAAGCCAAGCATACAAAAAATTCCCGGCTTGACGCTTCTTGGACACTATTTCGATGTTCCTCTCGATTATAGAAAACCCAGCGGCCAGAGCATTCAAATTTTTGCACGCGAGGTTCGCTCAACCGAAAACGCGAACAAAGACGATCAGCCTTTCCTCATATTTCTTCAGGGTGGTCCGGGATATCAATCTCCAAGACCGGAAAGTAATAGCGGTTGGATCAAACGCGTTCTCAAAGATTACCGGCTTCTTTTGTTAGATCAGCGCGGAACGGGTTTGAGCACACCGGTGACACACCAGACACTGGGCGAATTTCCTGATGTTTCCTCGCAAGTGGAATATTTGAAACATTTTCGCGCCGACAACATCGTGCGAGACTGTGAGCACATTCGCAAAGTGCTTGGACAAGGCAAAAAGTGGACGGTATTGGGTCAGAGTTACGGCGGATTTTGCATCACCACTTATTTGTCCATGCATCCGGAAGGCTTAGAGGGAGCTATTCTTACTGGTGGCTTTCCTCCTCTGGTAAATTCAGCTGATGATGTATATCGCGCTTGCTACACGCGGCTTATTGAAAAGAATGAAGAATTTTACGAGCGTTTTCCTGGTGATGTGGAAATTGTTTCTCGGATTGTGAAGCACCTGCAGTCTAATGAAGTGAAGTTGCCGTGTGGAGAAACGCTGACGGTTAGGCGTTTTCTACAGTTGGGGATATGTTTCGGTTTTAAATCCGCCGGTCAATCAATGAACACGATTCATTATTTGCTGGAGTCGGCTTTTGTTCCAAATATTGCAAAACCAACTCTGTCTCATATTTTCTTGCGTGGCATCGAGAACATTTTTGATTTCAACACCAATCCGATTTATTCACTTCTGCACGAGGCAATTTACTGTCAGGGACAGGCTTCCAACTGGTCGGCGGAGAGAATGATGAAGGAGTTTCCCCAATTCGATTTGAAGAATGACCGAATTTTTTTCACGGGCGAAATGATCTATCCTTGGATGTTTGATGAATATAATTGTTTGAAATCGTCAAAGGAAGTTGCGCAAAGATTGGCTGAATTTTCAGATTGGCCTTCGATTTATGATGCTGAAAAACTGAAGGAGAACTCAGTGCCTTGCGTTGGTACGATCTACCATGGCGATCTGTATGTCGATCGCGTTTTGGCTGAAGAAACTGCACGCACCATCAGTGGTTGCAACTACTGGTTGACCAACGAGTATGAACATGACGGGCTGCGTCAGGATGGTGAAAAAGTCATCGACCGATTGATTGGCATGCTGAAAGGCGAGCTTGTCTAAGTCCCTCTTGTCGAACCTGGTCTTGGCCAATCCCGGTGCCGTGGAGTGGGAGCGAAAGGCGTACCGTTTGAAGTTGGTCTCTCAAAATGCAGGGCTGGTTTCTGAATATATAACGCCGCCTGCGAAAGACTTCCGGTTGCAGCGGTTCCGAAGGTCATGGATCCCTCAGCATCGAAGGTGCACGAGTTCAAGCTACACGTAGTGCTGCTGCTGCTCTCTTGCGTCAAGCGTTGACTCCATTCGCCAAAGTCTGCGCTTTTAGCGACGTGTGTTGTTGGATGATGCGATTCGGTTGATGCCGTCCAATCGAATTTGTCGTTAGGTGCTGTCATGCTTTTTGGATTTGGGTAGGGGCTGGTCTGACTCTGATTTCGTTTTGATCCTGGCTTGGTCCCAGGTCGGTATTCGGAGTGTTGGCTGGGTGGTCTGCGTCCGGTGCGGCTTCCTGGCTCGGTCTGCCTCGTTCAGAAAATTCTGCGCCATCAATAAAGTTGCCGCTTAGTCCCATAGAGGTAAGCGCCGAATTGTCCACTCCTTTGAATTTACTTATTGCTGCAAAATCTACTTGATAGTAGGCGGAATTAAGCACGGGTAGATCCGTTCCTGTGCCTCCTGGTTTCTGGATCTCTAAAGCATTTCTGTGAACCATATCGAAGTCTCCTTTCGCGAAAGAATGAGGTTCCAATCACGCAAGTGGGAAAGGGTGTGGGGTGTGCAGTGACAACACGGTATCAGTTCAGCCGTGAGTGAACCGTGAGTCTTTTATGTGGCGGCGGAAATTTGCCGATGTCGACTCTAGTCGAGCGGTCCCAGCACTGTTTCGACGGCATCAATCAGCGCGCCGCTCTCAATTATCTGTTCCGCTTTTTCAATGTCGATGTGAACTTCGCGATCTTCATCCATGTGCGGAATTATTTCTCTTACCAATTTATATGCGGCGTTGACGCCTTTGCCGGGAGCCAAACCAATTGACTGTTGGTCGCAGGTTTCGTGGGTGATCGCATCGCCGCAATTGCCGATGCGGAAGTCGAGCCCCTGGCATGCGCAGACAAGTTCGATCGCCAGCGATTTGCGAACGTTTTCCAAAATCGTGCGCGCTTTGCGGGCGGCAATTGAGCCCATGGAAACATGGTCTTCCTGGTTGGCATTGGTGGTTATCGAATCGACGCTGGCCGGGTGAGCAAGCACTTTATTTTCGGAAACCAGTGCTGCCGATGTGTATTGCGAAATCATCAAGCCCGAGTTCAAGCCGCCTCTGTGCGTCAGGAATGGTGGCAGTCCGTCGGAAAGCGCTGGATTGAGAAGGCGCTCGACGCGCCTTTCGGAGATGTTTGCCAATTCGGCGATGGCAATGGCCATGTAGTCCATCGCCAGTGCCAGCGGTTGCCCGTGGAAGTTTCCACCTGATAGCGCATAGCCGTCAAACACCAGCGGGTTATCGGTTGCCGAGTTGATCTCGATTTCCAGCACCTGGCGAACATGCTCGAAAGCCTGGCGGGAAGCGCCATGCACTTGCGGCATGCAGCGCAGCGAATAAGCATCTTGAACACGGGTGCAGCCTGTATGGCTTTTAATCAATTCGCTTTCAGCAAGCAAGCGTCTCAAATTTGCCGCTGATTTTGCTTGCCCGCGGTGAGGACGCACTTGTTGGATCACGTCGGCAAACGGCTTTTCGGAACCCAGGTGTGCCTCCAGCGACATGGCTCCTACGATGTCGGCGACTTTTGCCAGGTTTTCCGCCATAAGCAGCGTCAGGGTGCCGACGCCGGACATCATTTGTGTCCCGTTGATCAGCGCCAGACCCTCTTTTGCCGAAAGTTCGATGGGTGTGAGCTTGGCCTTTTTCAGAGCGTCCATGCCGGACATGCGCTTTCCTTCGAAAAACGCCTCGCCTTCGCCGATCAGGACGAGCGCCAGATGCGATAGCGGGGCCAGATCCCCGGACGCTCCCAGCGAGCCCTTTTCCGGGACTAGCGGGTGAACGCCGCGATTGAGCATGTCGAGCAGCAGATCTACGACTTCAATGCGAATGCCTGAGTAGCCTTTTGCCAGCGCATTTGCCCGTAAAAGCATGATCGCCCGAACGGTCTGCTCGTCGAAAGGAGTGCCGACCCCGGCGGCGTGGCTGAGAAGAAGATTGCGCTGCAGCCGAGAGGCGTCCTCTTTCTTGATGACCACATCCTTAAATTTGCCGAAGCCGGTAGTAATGCCGTAAACAACCGCCCCTTCATGAAGAAATTTCTCGACCACCTCGCGACTCTTGGAAAGCTGCTCGGTTGCCATTGCCGACAGTTTGACGGTGGCTGACGCCTTGGCGACGCGGGCGACGTCTTCCAATGTCAGTCGGTGCCCGTCTATCTGCAGAGTGGCGGCGGAAGGTTTTGTAGTTGTGACCATGCTTCGATGTCCTGAAAGTGCTCTATGGCAACGTTTCGTAGAAAACGTTCTATGAATGGTACCAGCGATTGTTCTGCCGGACGGTCTTGCTAATTAAGCCTGAATATTGGTCGCCCTTGACATCGGAACAAATCCAGGCTGTTTACGTCTTTCACTGCTTAAATCCACTTTCATCTAGGCTCGAGCAAATTGTTCGCTCCGGCAAGGCGCTTCGGCGCATTCGACGGCAAGACCTAGTGAAAATCAGGGTTTGTGCCACCTAACCGCATGGTAAGATGAAGTGGAAAATGTTGTCAAAGCATTGGTACGTCGGTCTTCGTGTCTCCTGCGGGAAGCAGCTTCCCGGTCACTATGAAGAATAAAAGAATGAACTGGTCGATTCCAGAAAAGACAAATGAGAGAAGGCGCCTGCACCTGGCTGCAGTGGCGTTTATGGCGCTCAGTCTTTTCCTTGTCGCGCCGCCGTCCTTCGCTGTGGCTGACAATGACAGCAATTTGGCGAAATTAGAAGAGAAGTTTTTCCAGCACACTTATCCGAAAGAAACTGTCGATGCGCGTTTGGACCGCATCGAAAAAACTGTCTTTGGTGAGGCGAAGGATGGAGACGAGGGTGCGCGTTTGTCAGCTCTTGTCCAAGCCGTTCCCAACCTGAACAGCGGTTCTAACTCCGCGCCCACGCAAACTGCTCGGGGCGGCGGCAGCAACTCACAGGCGGGCCGGGGTGGAAGACCATCGGCTGAGCCGGAGGAGGAAGATTCCGAACCGGCGCCTATCGGAAATTATCCAGCCATTGACGCTATCGAAAGAAAGGCTTTTGCCGGCAAGACTTATTCGCAAGAGCCTGTTAATCAGCGCCTTGCACGATTGGAGACGAAGTATTTCGGCAAGCCTTCGGCAAGCACAGACCTTACCGATCGCACCGACCGATTGAAAGCGCAATCTGGCGTCGACGTTACTAAAAATGCTCCTCTCAATGCAGATTGGGCTGATGAGGATGATGACGAGCCGACCAATATCGCGCCACCACAGCCAGTGGCAAGACAGGGCGGCGACAGGCAAAGTTTTAGCGGACACAATTATGCCGATTCATTCCGCAAGGCGGGGATGATCCCGCAAACCAGCATTCCCAGCAATGGCATGTACGGAGGCATGGGCAATTCGGGCAGCTCCGGAACCCGCATGGGAATGGGCTCTTCGAGTGGTTCTTACGGCAGCGGTTCGGGCATGTACGGCGGCTCTGCGCCGGCTCCCAGAAGTCGTCCGCCCATTACTTCTCAGGATTTTGAAGACGACGACGATGATGATTTCCCGCCGCCCAGGACTGGTGCAGCCCCGCGCACCGCTCCCAATATCGCTTCTGCCGCTCCGCGCGCTGCCGGGATGGGATTGAATCCGCAAGTGACACTGATGGAAAATGCAGTCTTCAACAAAACGTTTTCCAAAGATGCGTTGCCGACCCGCTTGCATAGATTAGAACAGGCTCTTTATCCGCAAGAAAAACCGTGGACCGACAAGTCGTTGCCCGAGCGAGTCAATCGTTTGGCGGCAGTGATTCAGGTGTCACCGGCAGGCGCCAGCCCTCCTGCGCGCGTTGCGCAGAGTCCGCAGCCGGCACCCAATTTCAATGATGATGACGGCTATCCTCCCACTGCTCCATCACGCCAGCGCAAAGGCAGTGGTGGTTTGGGCAAGATTATCAATTCAATCGGCAATTTGATTGGCGGCGGATTTGTAGGCGGTTATCCGGTTCAATCCGGCAATGTTGTTACTGACCCGCGCACCGGATTGTTGATGGACACAGTTACCGGCAATTTGATTGATCCGGCGACCGGTATGGTGATCGGTCAAAGAAGCGTGCAAAGATATGGCACCGGATTTGGTAGCGGAGTGGGTACTTTCGGCAACGGATTTTCCACCGGCGGACTGGGCATCGGCACTGGCGGCATGCGCTTCGGTGGAGGCGGCATGGGTATGCCCATGGGCGGCTACGGTTTTGGTGGAGGCATGTGGCCCTGACCACGGCTGAAAGTTAGAGGTTTTGCGTGATTCTTGTACTTGGCGGTTCTGGTTTGCTTGGAAGCGCTATTTTGAAGCACCTCCAGCAACAGCGCTACCCGGCTCGCGTTTTGACGCGTGGGATGGGCGACTGGCAGAGCTCGAATTTACCCAACCTGAAAGCATTGGGAGTTGAGATTGTCGTTGGCGACATGACCAATCCTGACGTGCTCAGTAAAGCTATCAATGGATGCACAGGGGTTATTCATGCGGGCGGAAGCATGCATCAGACCACGCCTGCAGATTTAAAAAGAATCCATCTCGATGTTGTTGAGGAACTGGCAAGATTGTCCGAACTTGGTGGGGTCCAACGTTTTATTCAAGTCAGTTGTCTTGGCTCGTCCGAATTTTCAGATTGCACAATGATGCGTTACAAGTGGGAAGGTGAGCAGGTCATTAAGGAAGCGCCTTTCTATTGGACAATCTTTCGCCCTTCTTATTTCTTTGACGACACATTTCCATTTTTGAATGTCATGCTGCCTGTTCTGAAATTGAAACCGTTTATACCGGTGCCGGGAACGGGACTTTCGGAGATAGAACCAATTCATGTGGACGATGTTGCAAATGTGATCGTGCAAAGCCTTTACAACCGCAATGCGGTAAGTAAGGTTTACGAACTGGGCGGTCCGGTTACCTATACGATGCTCGAATTTATCGATCTCGTAAAGCATTACATGAAAATCAAAACCCCGATAATGCATGTCCCAACTGAAAGTGCAGGGAAGTCTGCCCAGCTATTCGGCAAGATTCTCAAGAACATTCACACCGATTTGATTGGCTTGATGACAGTAGATTCGCGATGTTCCGAAGAGGAAGTGGAGTTGCCGGCGCCTCTATCAGAGCGAACTCTCGAGGATGCTCTGCCGCGAATTATTCAAAAGCTTAAGTAATTGACAGGGCAACCGGAACATTGGATAAGGCAGGGCTGCGCCGAATATGCTAAATTCTCTGGAAACTTAGACTGGGATCTCATAAGCGGGGCGAGGAAGTTCAGATGATTAGACTCGGCAAACCGGTTCAATTGCTCGAGTGGGGCCACGGGACGAATACTACCAATCAGATTTGGACGGTTTTCGCCGAAGGCTCAATCGAAGGAAAGCCGCGCACAACGGACGGCGTGACTGACGTTGTGATTGCCATTAACGGCAAATTCGACAAGAAAAACGGTGCCGACGACTACGTCAAAATCATGCAGCAAGGTGAGGGCATGACGCCTGCTTCTCAGCAATGGGGTGAAGTGGCGATGGGCACGCTCAGCAAAATCGATTCAGCAAGTGGAAAAACGCTCGTGCACATTGCATTGCGTGGAGCTACCAAGCTCGGAAAGCTCGTCAAATAAGAACGATTACTCAGAACTGGATTTTGAGCGGGAGGAGCGGTGCTTCTCCCGTTTTTCTTCTTTCTCGATGTATTGCTTCAACTGGCCAACCACTTCTTTTTGTACGAATTTAAGAAAGAATGACACCATTGACGGTGGCACGATCGTGCCTGCGTCCACGTGCAGCGTGTAGGTCAGATTGGTTTTGCCGCCATCAACCGAGTCGAGGTGCCAACTGCCGTCAACGTGCTTGAAGTTGCCATCCAGTTGCTTCCAATTCAGACTCTTCGGACCGTTGGTGATGCAGCTCACCGTGTGCTGCATCTGATTTTTGACGAACATCTGCGGTTTGAGGCAGGTTTCAACATAGATGTAATCGCCTTCTTTTCGCGTTACTTGCGATGTCTTGATGCGTTTGAAAATTGCCGGGTATTCTTCAAAGCTGATGATTGTTTTCCACACTTCAGCAGGCTGGGCTGCAATGGTGATG
>PNKB01000060.1 GCA_013997645.1 Cyanobacteria bacterium PR.3.49 | reverse complement strand
CCGTTTTGCTGCACGGAAATCAGTGTAGCCTTGGGCTTATCGATTACCTCAAACGGTTTCAGCCAGGTCCGATAATGGGAACTTGCGTCCCTCTTAAAAGTCTCATGTATGCAGTTAGCAACACTTCGCTGATCAATAAAATTCGACAAAGATAATCTCCTTGTTGAATTATTTTTTTGCGACATGTATCTAGCCGGGTCTGTAACTCACTGGATTTGCTTAGCGTGTCTTAGACTCGCGCAGTTTCATGTGCGCATCTTCTATAACCCGCTCTCCATCAGCATTTATACCGTGGGAACCAACCGAGGGAAGGCATCGTCTTCGCCGCAATTCTATGACTAGGCATTTTGCACCAAGAGGATTTGATGAAATTCAGGTTGTTCGTCTGCGATTCAAACGCGTCATCAAAACTGGCTGTGCATAACGCCAAGCTTTTGATGAAATCGTTGAACGATGATGACAATAGTCTAGAAATAATCGATGTTCTTGAAAATCCGGAAGCAGCGGAAAAGGCAAGAATACTAGCGACTCCCACATTGATCAAGGATGAGCCTCCTCCCGTGCGAATGCTTGTTGGCGATCTTTCAGATATGGCACGCGTTCGAGCGGTGCTCCAACTCCCAACCAAAATCACAGAGGAAACCAGTCGATGACTAAGAAGCTGGATAGATTGCTCACAGGAATAGAGGGGTTGGACGCAATTCTCGAAGGCGGTTTGACCAAGAACCGCTCCACCCTGGTAGCCGGCACTTCAGGAAGCGCCAAAACAGTGCTTTCTGTTCAATTCCTTGCCGAAGGGATAAAACAATATGGCGAGCCAGGGATTTTCGTAACGCTCGAGGAGTCACCGGATGATCTTAGAAAAAACATGCTTGGCTTTGGCTGGGACATAGCAGAATGGGAAAAGCAGGGCAAATGGGCTTTTATAGATGCGTCTCCGCGCGGCAGAGAACAAGCGGTAATTGCAGGTGAATTCGACTTCGGAGCATTGATTGCGCGGGTAAAACATGCGGCGCAAAAGGTAGGTGCAAAACGAGCCTCAATCGATACACTTGCAGCCATTTTTATTCAATTCAAAGATGTCGATGTCGTCAGACGCGAATTGCTTCTACTGGTTGAAGCGCTGAAAGAACTTGACATTACTTCTCTAATCACCGTCGAGAGACTGCAAGAATACGGTGATATCAGCCGTTTTGGAGTCGAAGAATTTGTCACCGACAACGTCATTGTGTTGCGCAACCCGATGGAAAATGAGAGACGGCGCCGCACTGTTGAGGTGCTCAAACTGCGTGGTGCAAATCATAATAAGGGTGAATTTCCATTTGTTGTGAGCACAGGAAAAGGCGTCGCCGCACTTCCTTTATCTGCCATCGAACTGGTGCAACACTCCTCGTCATTACGCGTGTCATCCGGTAATGATGAATTAGACAAAATGTGCTCCGGCGGCGTTTTCAGAGACAGCGTCATACTGGTGTCAGGAGCTACCGGGACTGGAAAGACCCTCTTCGCGACTCAATTTCTGCAGGGTGGTGCAAAACTGAAAGAGCGCTGCTTGCTGTTTGCCTTTGAAGAGAGTCGCGAACAACTCTTTCGCAATGCCAATGGATGGGGACTTGACTTTCGCGAGATGGAAGAATCCGGACTGCTCAAAATAATATGTATGTACCCGGAAGTGCGTGGACTGGAAGACCATCTGCTGGCGATGCGGGAAGCAATTGAGACTTTCAAACCACAAAGAATGGCTGTAGATAGTTTGTCTGCACTTGAACGCGCCGGTCATCCACGCGGCTTTCGCGAATTGATTATCGGGCTTACGTCTTATATCAAGACAAAAGAGATTACTGGTCTCTTCACAGCCACAACATCGACCCTTGTCGGTGGCTCGTCGATAACGGAAAGTCATATCTCGACGATAACGGACACAATTATTCTCTTGCGCTATGTCGAATTATTCGGTCAAATTAAACGCGGCATAACCGTGTTGAAAATGCGCGGCTCGATGCATGAAAAAGAGATTCGAGAACTAATCATAGATGAAACTGGAATGCGCATTCATGAGCCATTCCGTCAACTGGTAGGGGTTTTGAGTGGGCATCCGCAGGTTTTGCCGGAAATATTGGAAGGCAACAATGATTGATCGCGACAAAGACGTCTCCGACGAAAGCAACTACATAATTGATGGCGAGCTAAAGCAAAAATTGGTAGGCTCACCTTCAAAAACGCAGAAGAAACTACGCACCACCAGCAAGAGTTTGCTGCGGATTCTCAATGCCACCGCAGATGGAATTCTTATTCTCGACTCCAATGGATGTGTAGTCTTTTCCAACAAGGCCGCTAATTACCTGCTAGGCAAGACAGAAGAAGAGTTACTGGGAACAATGTTTGGTTGCCCAATAGTAGACGGGCGAAAAACGGAATTGCAGATCACCCGAAAGGGCAAAGTCAGAACAGTCGAAATGCACGTAAGCTCGCTCGACTACGAAAACGCGGCAGCGGTAGCGTGTCTACGCGACATTACAAAGCACATCAATCTGCAAAAGACGCTGGCTCGAAGCAATGAAACATTGAGAAAGCTCAATGAAGAACTTGTAATCGCAAGAGACGAAGCTATAGCTCAGCACAAACTTAAAGGTCAGTTTGTAGCCAACATAAGTCACGAAATACGCACACCTCTTTCCGGCATACTCGGATTAGCCGACATTTTGTTGAATGATTGCGACCTCGATGAAGAGTCTCTCGAGAATGTCCGCTTGATACAATCGGCTTCAGCTCAGCTGCTAGGCATCGTTAATGACATCCTCGATTTCTCAAAACTAGAAGCCGGACATATAGACTTGCAGGAAGCTGATTTTATGCTGGATTCGCTCCTCGAAGAGGTGCGTGATTCAGTGATGTCTGCTTGCACTCAGAAAGACATCTCCGTCTCAATTATCATGGATTCTAAGCTACCTAAATCGTTGCGGGGCGACGACAAAAAGCTCCGTCAATCACTCTTAAACCTCGCACACAACGCAGTGAAATTTACACCTAAAGGCTATGTTCGCATAGTGGCAGAGCAGCACCCCAATGCTGATGAAGATTCAGTGCGAATCAAGTTTTACGTTCAAGACTCAGGCATCGGAATTGAAAAGTCCGCCCAAGAGAAAATCTTTCAGCCGTTTGTCCAAGCCGACGGCAGTACAACCAGACATTACGGCGGCACAGGTTTGGGACTGTCAATTACAAAACACTTTGTCGAGCTGATGAACGGCAGGTTGGCAGTCGACAGCGAACTTGGAGCAGGATCGAATTTTTCGTTTATTTTGGATTTGAAGAAAGCAAACAAAGCAGCATGAGTCTGCATGCGGGTTAACGCGTGATGTTTAGATGAGAAACACATGCTAGGATCGCATGCTTGGTAGGGCAACGTCGAAGGGGGAAACTGAAAATGCGGCTACATCTTTTGATTGCACTCTCGTTGATTATGGTGACCGGTGCTATTTCAATGCCGGATGCATCAGCGAGACATCACAAACATCATCAGAAAAAATCCTGGAAGAAGTATAGAAAATATAACTGGAATCAAGAGCGCAACTTTTACAGGCAGCGCTGGAATCGAATCAACGCATCTCAAAGATCTCGGTACGATTCACAAATGCGAGCGCAATGGTTGGCATATCACAACAATAATTGGAATGGCTCCTACAACTGGAACAATTACAACGATCCAGGATTTCTGGATTATCTGCACACAAGAAGTCCAGGTCTCTTGACCAACATCAGATCAATTTTGGGCTTCTAAAGACCTAGCCGGCGTGAACTGCGAGACTTCCTTACTGCAGTGTGCAAAACGTCTTTAATCGTTCGGACTGGCAGCTCATCTCCTTCCACAAAGAAGTAGAGCGCCAACCTAATGATGTGAATGTTGTCTTGAATAGAACAATAGAACGAAAGTGACTTTTTCTGCTCTATGAAAGGTTCGAGCCTCGCAGCAGTGACGATTATGTCGCAAGAAGGGAGCACATCCGGAGCCTGTATCAAGAGAAAAGGCTCACCCAGTGGTGCAATTCTCACCGATTCTTTTTCCATGTAAGCCGCAGCCGTTTCCCGCGAGGTAAATCGCAAATTCATTTGCTCGGCCGCATATAAAGAGCGATTGTTGTTGGAACTGTCGCTGGTGAAAGATCGCAGACCCAAGCATATGCCTTTGCTGTATTGCAGATCAAAGAAGCAATGACTCACTTCATCAAAAGTACACTCCACAGCAAGTGGGTCTTTAAAATCCGAAACTTCTAGAAGTGAATCTGTCATTTGAGCTCCAAATGCAACATATCTTTGATCCTGGGTCATAGCGGAGAAGAGAAAAGCTGCTGGAGCTCATCAGTGATTGCAGCGCCTGAAGCAGCAGAAGGAAACAAGAAACAGCACCAAGCCAAGCGCAATTACAGAAACTTGATTGTCTCCCATTGGTTAGTGCTTACCGCGACATCACCAAAGTTCGCTCCAGGCGCGTCCTAACAAACGCCCATGGATCTGGGCTAACTGAATTTAGATGTGCAGCAGTGAGTCCAACCTCTTCCAAAAACTCGATGAGTTCGATTCCGGTGCGATTCAATTTCTTCGGTTCCAACACCGACTCAGGCTCTGCCTCGAGGGCATAAACGAAAATCTCGCGCCCTTTGGAATCTAAGAGACTCTTCTTCTCAATAAACACTTCGAGATTTGTATACTCGAATTCGATCAGTAAGCCTTTTCGTTTTTTCTCATTCCAATAAGCAGGCAACGCGAAAGTTGAACTAGAACTATCAAATCTCTCGGTCGCAATTTCCGGCAAGAAACCCAGTTTCAGTAATTCTTTGTTGAAGCCCTCTGCTGCTTCTGCCACTCGCTCTGCACTTAAGCCCTTATTTGATGTCGTCAAAAAATCAACGACTTCAACTGTGCGCTCAACCAACTTGTCGAGCGATTTCTTTTTCGTGCCTGCGGATGAAGAGTTTCTCTTTGAGATGCGCAAGGTAATGTCGTTGAGACTAACTTCTGATTGCGCCCTCAGAAAGCTGACCTCGCCTTTGGAACCTTGCGCGGAGTCTTTAATGCGCCACTTCCATTCCTTATTCTTGGATAGTAAGAAATCTCGACCGTCAAAAACGTCAAAATAGTAGTCACTTCTCTCTGACTTTGACTGCCAATCGATTGCCGATTTTAAAAGCAGGTAGCCCTTTTCCGTTAATGACAACCCGAATTCTGCTTCTAGCTTTGCCATTCGCTCGCTCCTGGTGTTCCTGAAATCCAAAATGATAAACAGAGGTGCGTTTTCGAGCACCTGCCAGTGTTGCCTAAAGAGATACCGTTTTCGTGAGCCGACTGATTGAATCTTTCCACAGCAAATTCAACATGTCACCCTACCGCGGCATTAAATCTGCAATTTTGTATTCTGCGAAACCACTGGGACGTTCCGCATTTTCGTGACAAACGGGCAATCGCTAGAAAGAGTGATTGTTTGCGCTTTACCTAGGTCTAGCCGATTCTCCTACCGCTTCTTTTTCAAAGCTTCCGGCTTATGAGCGGCCTGCTTGCCGGTTTTATCGCTTTCGACCAGATATTGTGGGTTTTCCGTGGAGGCAGCCACGTGATGTCCTTTGATGTCCATGGGCTTCGTGAGCTTCTTCACAATCTCGCCTTCAGTCATGCCTTGCGAAGTCTGCCAGGTGACTTTGTCGCCCGTTTTCAACTTGCTCATACAAACTCCTTTGTGCCTCTGGATATTTAAGTAAGAGGTTCTCGGTACCTGAAGGTTCCAACCTTCACGACATACATAATCAATCGAAACGCGCCATCAGTGGCTGGACTATAATTGAGCAGGCATGGTGCGTTGGTTAAAGGGAGCAAGGCTGGAGTGCGCTTATCAAGATTTATCTGTCTAGGACTGCTAGCTGGCACACTATTTAGTGCAACGCACCTGCCATCATACGCTGACGCTGCGGCTCGACGTGAACAATTTAGACAGCGCATTAATGAACGTCTGGTAAAACGCGGCACCGCTCGTGGTGCCGAGAGCATCAATATAAACGGGATGAATGTCGCTGTGTGGCGCCCCTCCAGCACATCTCCGCAACCGGCACCGCTGGTAATTTTTTCGCATGGATTTCGCGGTGCAAACACTCAAAGCATTTTTCTCATGCAGGCGATGGCGAACGCAGGTTACTTAGTGGTAGCACCAAATCACCGCGATGCCATTAGTTACGGCATCTCCAAACAGCAGTTGGGATTCTTCAAAGTGCAAAAGTGGTCCGCCGGCACATATAAAGATCGCGAAGAGGACATTGTGAAATTGTTAGAAGCATTGCACCGCGATCCGAAGTGGAATGACAAGATCGATTGGACAAAACTTGCTCTTGCCGGACATTCGCTTGGCGGTTATACAGTTCTTGGTTTGGCAGGTGCCTGGCCGGACTGGAAACTCGCAGGAGTGAAAGCGATCATTGCTCTTTCTCCGTATAGCAATCCCTATATCGAGAATTCAACTCTGGCAAAAATTGATGTGCCAGTCATGTATCAGAGTGGCACTCGCGACAATTGGATTAACACTTACGTAAAACGCGAGAGTGGCGCATTTAGCCAGACGCCTTCACCCTCCATCTACATCGAACTCGACAACGCCAATCATTTCGCATGGACTAATCTCAATAAGGACACCAGTGAAAGAGATTTGATCTCCCATTACTGCATCGAATTTCTCAACAAATATATTCTCGGCAGCCCCACCGCAAAGCCTGAAGAGAAACTTCCTGGAGTTTCGACCTTAAGAGTGAAGTAAACTAGTATCATGTTGTTTACAAGATTACTCACTCCTGCGCTGCTGCTGGCATTGACTTTCAATGTCGCAGCCTTCGCTGCGGGCAGCGATGAAACTTGCACGGTGCTCAAACAGCGCGACTACAAGCTTGGCGCATTCACCGTCTATCTTGGCGAAAAGCGTGCACGAGTTGATTGTATGAACGGCAAATGCACCATCGTTGCTGCGGCGCCAACCTGGGATGTCGTTCTTTTCAACAAGGATAAACAGTATTTTCTAGTCGATCGCAAGAGTTGGCGTGAAGCCGGCCTTAAAAACATGACACGCAGTATAAGAGAGCTATTCGACCCAAGACATCACACTCTCACCAAAGTAAAATGCCTGGGGCGCGACTCCATTAAGACCAGTCGCATGGTGCGCAATTACAAACGAGACTCATTAGATATAGCTTTCAGGTCGAAGCCCAATCAAAAGAAGATAAATGGCGGGCGTACTGTCACTTACACTGCCTCCAGCGATTTCAAATTCAACAAAGCAATAGCGGATTTTGTTGAAGGATTTTACCTCACCTTACCGAGCGCAAGAGTTCTTCTCTCGACTGTGACGGAAATCGACGGCGAGAAGTCTGCCTCCTTTGTTACCTACTCGATTGAAAAAAAGAGTTACCCCGAGAGCTTCTTTGCCATTCCGGGAGGTCTCAAAAAGGTGTACTCAATATCAGCGGTCGCTACCGGGCAAGACGTGGAAGGTGTCCTGCTGGAAGTTCTCGGCGATGACCATCCGTAGCCGCAACGCGTTGCAATAATGCCCTGCCGACCTCCACGCGTGCTTTGCGGATTCTTAGTAATTAGGATGGTCTGCTGGTCTGACGCTATTCGGCTTCGACCAGCAGTTCGTAGAAGAAATAGCGAAAATTCCACTACCATCCTGCTGCTTGATATCGACATAGATAAAGTGCCAAAGTTCCTAAATTCCTGTCTACTAGCTTTGCAGTTCAGTTAAGTTTATTTGGCGGCCAAAAGTATAAAATTACCGATTAAGAAACCTGACCGGCGTTTTAAGGAGCAGGGCAGGCCCAACGAACTGATTGAGAGCGCGATGAAGCAGGAGCAAACATGAAAAACACCAAGACGAAAAAACAAGCTTTGTCCGCTGCGCAACAAGCAGAGCAGATTCGCACATTGAAAACTCGTTTTGAAAAAAACATGGGTCGGCACCAAGGAATCAACTGGAGTGCTGTTGAGAAGCGGCTCGAGGCAAATGGAGAAAAGCTCTGGTCTCTGTGCGAAATGGAAATTACCGGAGGCGAGCCTGATGTTGTTGCTCACGATAAAAAAACTGGAGAATTTATCTTTTACGATTGTTCGGCCGAAACACCAAAAGATAGAAGAAGCACTTGCTACGACAAAGAAGGTCTGGAGTCGAGAAAAGAGCACCGTCCAGATAACAGCGCCGTTGAAATGGCGGAAGCCATGGGCATTGAGCTATTGACTGAAGAACAATATCGGGAGCTGCAAACGCTGGGAAAGTTCGACACCAAAACTTCCAGTTGGTTGCTGACACCGGCCTCAATAAGAAAACTTGGTGGTGCCATATTTGGTGATCGCCGATACGAGCACGTTTTTGTATATCACAACGGCGCACAATCATATTACGCTGTTCGTGGTTTTCGCGGCTCTCTTCGCGTTTGATTCTTCAGGAATGAACTGTCACCACCACCATAAGCCGAACTTTTTCTTAGGAGCAGGTGTTTCCTTATAGTGCCTAACGTACAGGTTCGTTCCCACAACTGCCGGCAGTGGCGCGCCACTCGTTCTCTTTTTCTGCTGCATCAGGTTGCGAAGATTCTCAACAGATTTCTCTCGCTCAATAGCGCTTTCCGACCCGTCTTTCGGATTCGCCTTCAAGGCGGCTAATTCCGTTATGCTCGGAGGCTCTGGAATTTTCGGATCGGGCGTCCTACTCTTCGTCACTGGTGGCTTAAGCTCACGCGCAGACTTACCCTCGGCGTCAATGCCGAATTTATTCAGACACTGCTTACAATAGTCACCAATGGTGCCAACCGGCTGCAATGCATACGCAATACGATATTCTCGAATTGCCGTCTCTTTTCGTCTGAGATGCACCATGCAATTTGCATAGTAATAGTGCAATAGCGGATTGTTAAATTCGGATGGCAGAGCCGCACCAAGATCATTGGCAGCGTCCGAGAACTGCCGCAACCTGTACTTGCAAACGCCGTTGAGCAGGTAGTCTTCCTTCGGTTTTGCCACAGATAAATTAGCCGAGTCTTGAGCTAGTGCGGTGCCTGAAGATAAACCTAAAAAACAAACCGCCAAAATCATTGCACGCATCGTCATTGCACCGGTCCAAATATTTGGTCCATAAATCCTTGAGCTCGGGAGGGCCACCCTGTAAAAATCACATCTGTTTGCCTATTGATACTCAACAGACCGAGGCACTGATGCCAGCCAGTTCCAGGCTGCCACGACAGAGTTCCGGACAATGCGGTTCGATGCACATCAGTAGAGTAATTAGGCCACTGTGGTCGAGGTGTATCCGGAATCTGATAGCGCCCTTCCTGGATGGTGCTCCACGCAGTATTAGGTTGGTCCTTTTGCGTGGTCTCCTTGACGATCTGTTTGCTTTGCCCCTCAGGAGTTGCGCCTGTATTGAGCCAGCCGGGAAGCTGCCCTACTGTACCCACGGCGACTTGAGGGTCAGTATTGTCGGTGGTGCTGTACTTCGGGTAGATGTAATAGGTCACGGTTGTGGCACCATTATTCACCAGCGTCTGCGACTGCAAAAGTCGCTGCAACTCACCTTGTGAATAACCGGGCTTAAACTCTTTCACACGCTGCAAAATCACACTTATAGCAGCGGAATGATCGCCGGGCAATGCATTGATTGCCTGCCACAAGTTGTTGGGTTGGAGCTCATTACCTAAAGAAACATACCCGCTCAAAAATCCAACCACTGCCAGCCATCTGGTCAATGAGTCAGGGTATCTATATCGCTTTGCTTCCAGATCAACACTTTTAAACGGCTGAATAGTGCCTGTATCAAAGAAATATGGTTTTTGCGGATAGCTTGTAACATGCCCATTACCATCATCAAGCCTGATGGTGGCGATGGAGGTGAGACTGATTGCCACAAACGAGTGAGGAATTGTCAGTTCATAGGTTCGCATCGGATTGGCAACAGCAGAAGCCGCCGCACCAAGTGTCAGCTGTTCTCTGATCTGTCCTGTCTCTTTAAACGCATTGGGCAATGTTTTCGCCGGATTATTGTTGACTGCCACTTTCGACCACTGATCGAAAGTGCTGTTCGATACTAGATGCGATGCCTCATTCGCATGAAAGGTCACAAAACCAAAATAACTATTGTTAGCTTGCGAAGGATTGTAGCCCTGGATAAAGCTCTGGTTGTTTTTGGTATGCAGATTTGGCGCCACTCCCGACGGTATCGTCTGCATATCGGTCACTTGGATATTCGACTCTTCGCCTCTGTACAAAGCGGCCGAATCCCACTGCGATGTGTCGGCGGAAGTGACTGTGCCTTTCTGTCCCAGAAGTTTTGCAGGTTTGCCTGAGATCAGTTTATCGAAATAGGCAGAAAGCAAACCTCTATCGGTCAGCCGTGTGTACAACTCATCGTTCAAGTTGATAGCATTTTGAAGTGCCTCACCAGGTGAGCTGCCGGCGACGCCATAGCCCTGCTGACTCATGACCTGGGCATTCGCATTAACTAGAAATGCCTTCCCCCAAACCCTATTGATGTTAGCCAGGCTAATCGACTGCTGGGAGTCGGCAACATCACCATATCCGGTGCTGCGATTATTCGAGCCGGTCGTACTCGTTTTGATTTCAAAAACCCGCTTTGCTACATTCAAGGCGCCGGCGTCGATAGAGTTTTTCATCTCTTGCGAGCTGCAGAGATAAACACTGAAGCGAAACCCCGCGGTGATGGCGAGAATTATCAAGAAAGCGAAAGCGACCACAATTGCAAAAGTGGTGCCGGACTCTGAGCGAACGGAATTTGCTTTGAACATATTTGGTTTTACACTCTGACTCAGGGTGAAACAGGGATTGATACAATAGGCTGTCGCGCATTGGCGGAAACAGTCAGGTGGTCGAAACCGGGGAACGGAACGGGAAGGGAAACACGCAGAGAAGTAGTGAGAGAAACTTCCTGGTTGCCGAGATCAAATGCCAACTCGCTGTATCGAAGGTCTGATGCATTGGCTGGTAGCTTGTACTGTTTGATTACATCGGAACACGCTTGGGCCGCATTCGCCCGATCCGGCAATGTCGCACAGAGCCTAGCCAATTGTTCTGCAAACTCCTCGTTAAGGTGAGCAGCGTGAAACATGACAGCAAGATCAGCAGCCATGAGCACAATCGGCACAAATACTATGCCTACGCCTACAATGGACTCGATGAGAGCATTGCCTTTTTTTCTTCGAAACACTTTCATAAAAAAATCACTCGTTCAAAAATCGGTTGTTCTCGACCGGTCGCCTTCCCACGACCGAAAATACGATCGGACTTCCAAGTCCAGGTATTCCGTTGAGAAAAGGAACGCTAAGAAGCGGACGGAAGCCGACAGTCGTTGAAATACTGACGAACCAGAAGTTGACGGTTTGATTGCTGCCGACAGGCTGCCAGGGCACCGGAGTGTAATCGATCTGTGTAAACACCTTTTGATCGTCATCTGCAAGACCACCTAACAAACTGTGACGCCACTGCTTCGGAATACCGGATATCACAGAACCGCTCGTATCTATGCACTTCGAACGTGGCAACTTCTGTGCTTCGCGCAACTGCAATTCATTTAAATAGCGAGCGGACGCGTAATTTATTCCTATGAAAATCGCATCGACTACCGGAAGCAATCCAAACACAAACACTACAAATAATGCGGGTGCAAATTCACTGAGTGCGGCGCCCTTAGCAGAGCGCGTGCCACTCCTTAGTTTTGTTATTACCGCGCCAAACGGTGGAAGCTGCAACAAGATGGAGCCTCGTTTTTGCCATGGGTTAACGCTTCCCATCATAGGCAAAATGTGTAAAGCAATTATGGAGGTGCTTTACAAAACTCGCGGTTTTTAAAGCCTTTGCTGAAGCACAAGGTAAGGCAACTCGCTCATGCCTGTTTTTTCATAAGCACTTTTCGCCGACAAATTCTCGGGATGCACCAGCAGCCTCAGTGCAACAACATCGTCATGAGATTTTGCTTTGTTTTTCACAAAGTCATACATCAGCTCGTAAAGCCCCTGTCGCCGGTATTCTTTGCGCACGTGGACGCAGTTTATCCACCAGATAAATCCATTCATCAAATCAAGCCAAAAGTTATTGACAAAGAGCGAGCCCGCGAATTGCCCGTCAACTTTAGCTATGACATAAAAACCGCGGCTGGGATTTTCCAAAGCGGCTTTTACGCCACGCGTAGCAGTGTCTCGATCAAGAACTCGTCCTTCCGAATCAAGGATCATGAGAAGCGCAGAATCGACCAATTCATTCAAATAGTACTCGCTGCCCAGTTCAATTTTCGTTTCCACTTATCGCACTCCTAACTCTGGAAATCATTGGCAAACTGCGAATCAATCCATGAATCGTCTAAGGTTGAAACCAAACGGAAATTTTAACTTAACCGCCTCCTCCGGAAGCAGACTAACTTCGACCTGGGCATCAGGATTGATGTCTAATAGATCAATCACAGAGTCTACATCATTGCAGAACAACTGGCTTTCTATCATAAAGGCACCAGTAAAACTACCCATGAAGACAAAGACCAAGCATGAAGATCGTTCAGAAGGAATTTGCAACCATATACACGCCGTAACTGCTTTCTCTGCATAGAAGCTGCAATTAGTCTGAAAGTTTGCTTTGGGGTTTAAAAACTCGGTCTTCTCAACCGGATATCCAAGAAAAATTGCAGACAAGGGAAGCACAACGCTCTCAGGCAAATCATAAAAGTCTATTTGCGTTTCAGGTAAATGCAAGTCTGCCATTGTTTGTATGAGTGCGTCATTAGTAGATGCAATCTCAGGCTGCGACTCGGAAATATAAACGCAACCGACGGCGCTACTTTTATACAAAAGAATTGCTCCGCGCGACTTTTTCTCGCTTGAAGAAGTTTTTACAACACCAGTAAACGACCTTTTTTCAATATCTGAAATCAACCAGTGGAGATCGTATTCGCCGATAAGGAGGGATTTCACACTGCTTGCATCAGCCGGCAATGGGAATAGATCAGTAGCGCGTTTTGCAATATAGTCTGCTGCTTTTACAGCAACTGTTTGCATAACCTCCACCTCTGCAGCAGGTTCGGCAGCAAGCAGAATTGTGCCCTCATGAATGCAAACGAAGCGGGCGAAGACTTCCTCACCCGCTTCCAAACGTTCTTGGGTTGGTAAAAATCCCTCAAGCGCTTGCTCCAACAATTCCATTCGCTCACGCACCGATTTTGTGCTTGAATGCGATAAAATCAATACCCGATAGCCCCCAGGTTTTGGACTCACGATTCGGCACAACAATAGATGCCCAGGTTTGAAGCCGGAGAGATCGTCGCCACCATAACCGATGGCGGTCTTACGCGGCGGACTACCACCGCCCCCACGTTCCGCCTCCGGTTGAGTCTTCGGTTTATCTTCTTCCGGCTCGATGTTCTCACCCATTTTTTCGTGTTTCCATTACTAAATGGCTGCACCTATTCAAATCCAGCATTGCGTGTGTATTTTCTCAGCCACCATTTGAAGTTTTGCAGTCGAAATCGGTGAAAGCCGAATTTCACCATTTCTCGATAGGAATCATGGAATGTCCATCCTTGCCTCAACATTCTAAAAATTGCAATCAAGATGCCGGTGCGATCGGACCCATGAAAACAATGAACGAAAAGGGGGTGATTTGATTCCTCGTCGATGAGCTTGAGAAAGTGATCGACAGTTTCCTGCTTCGGCAAATTCCAATAGTTAAGCGGGATTGAAACAAAAGTCATGCCAAGCGATTCGACGGACGTTCTCTCCGCTGCAATCACCTTCTTGCCCCACCGCAAGCAAACGACCGTTTTCACTCCCATGTCCTTCAGCGCGTAAAAACCTTCTTTCCCTGGCTGTCCGCCGCGAAATAAGTAAGGCTCCACTTTGTGAAAGTTTCGAATCGGCTCTGTCATGTTTAGCTTTCAGCGCTGGCAAGAATCATCACAAGATTTACCATAGCAGGGATTCTTCCGCACTTTCCAGTCTAAGATCTGGCAATTGACAGCCCTCCGCAACCACCATGAGCACAGACACAAGCTCTCCTGACTACCGAATAAAGCAAGTACTTGTTGTGTACAACCCGGCTTCCGGCACGGTCGGGGACTTCGACAGGCGTCTCGGCTCGATGGTCCGTCACTTCGCCGAGCAAAAAGAATATGTTGTGAATGCGCGCCCCATAACCCCGGACATGACCAGCGAACAAATGCTCGCGCCGGTTATGGGACCGTTTGAAATTGTTGTTGCTGTGGGCGGCGACGGCACGGTCGGATTTGTTTTGGGCGCGGTTGCCGAGTCGGGTCTGCAAATACCGGTAGGCATCATTCCTTTCGGAACCGGTAACTTACTGGCGCGTATGCTCAAATTATGCACCGGTCGCCATAATGAAGATCCGCTCGAGCGAGCGATGGACACGATTATGCACGGAGACACTGTCAGCATTGATATGGGAAAGGTGGATGGTCGGTGGTTCACCATTGACGCCGGTACAGGACCGATTGCCGATGCCATCACCAAGCCTGTGAAGGAAATCAAAACGCACTTACGTCTATTTGCTTACGGTTGGCCGCTGCTGAAAAGCATTACGCATCGCCCTCTTAGATACGAGCTGACCATTGACGACGGTGAAAAGCTCGACGTTGAAGCTTCGGGAATTTTCATAACAAACAGTTCGGAGATGGGAATCGGCGTTGAGGGCATCGACCATCTTTCTGATGGATTGCTCGATTTGCTGGTGATGAACCCGAGATCAGTAGCCGACTATTGGCGAATTCTGATTCGCTTTTTTCGCTGGTTCATTCTCAATCAAGATTCGGGTCACGTCCCTTATCTGTTGCGGAAAGTGAAAAAGGTGAAGATCGAAATGGTGCCGGTGCAGGTCAGTCGATCTCCGTTGCACAGATTTGCCCGCCAAGCGCGTGATTTTCTATCGGGCAAGAAACATCAACCTCAAATAACCTTCGAGGCAAAAACTATGGTGGATGGCGAACCGAGCGGAACTACACCATGCACGGTAGAAATTGTTCCAAACGCTGTAAAAGTACGCGTCCCTCGTGCGGAAGCGCCTGGTCTATTGCCTGTGAAAAAATTGAAGCACTGATATGACCAAAGGAACCTTTCTGGGATTGCTATGCAGCTTTTCTGGCTTTTGCCTTACCGCCTTTTCTGCCAGCCGCAGCTCTCTTTCTGCTGGATGTGGAGGTAGTAGAAGCTCTTTTTTTGCTAGAGGTCTTCTTGGAACTAGATTTCTTCTGTCCTGAGCCACCCGGCTTCTTGCCGCCGCCGTCCTGTTTGTTGACGGTCGCCCAAGCTCTGCTTTTCGCTTCCTTCTCGCTCACACCCTTCTCTTCGTAGCTTTCCTCAATGTGTTTTGCTTTACGCTCTTGCTTGTCCGTATATTTGCTTCCCGGCATAACATTCCCTCCTAACCGCCCTCATGAGGTAAGACAGGGGTTGTACTGGCAGGTTCCTAAAACGCTTCAAGACAGTGAAACAGCTTAAACAAAAGCGTCTGCCTTCAAACAGTCGACAGTTAGGTAGACTCTGCACGAAGTTTTAGGGCTTGCTCGAACAGCTTCAGTCTAAATTCATCTGTGCTCAAATACACGCCGGCAAATCTCGCTTCGTTGTACTGATACCAGAAGGAGTCCACAAGAGACGCCACCAAATCCGGTGGCATTGTCGAAATGTGCAATTTCACACGCGACATGAAATCATCACTCAATGTCATGTCGGCTAATTGTTTGAAAAGTTCTCTGAAATATCTGACCGCTTCTTCAGCATATTTTTCAGTGGTGCCTGCCTCTCTAAAATCGAGGTGTAAATCGCAACGCCGCCGCAAAAACGGTGCGACCGACGAGGCCATCACGACGAAAACGAAGCAGGTTGATGGTTCGACCGTGTCCAGACAGTACGACATATATTCCAATTTGTCGGCATCCATTAGCTCAGCGTCAAACACACAAACTGTTTTGATCTTCGCTCCCTGCGAAAGCGGCTTCAAAATCTGGTCGTTACATCTTTGCTTCGTTATTGCTTCGCCCTTCCAATCGAGCCAGAAAACATCCGTACCCTTGAAAGCCTCCGGAATCAGCAACTTCGCCAATTCAGCATGCCTGCATATCAACAATGCGTTCCGGCGCTTGTAATGCTCATCCGACGCTCTGACAGCCCAGATATCGGCTTTCACCTGCTCCACTGAAGCCAGTAAGGCAGGCGGCAGAGGCGGCGTCAAATTCTTACGGGGGGCAACAAATTTCTTCAGCATATATTAGGCAGCGCATCCGTCATGCAATTGCGACGATCAATTATAAGGAGGAGCGTTGTCAAAGTTTAGGTCTTACATCCGGTCCGGCAAATTAAATCTGGGAGACTACGTAATTACCGCACTGACAAAGGGAAACCTTTCCGCCAAGATGAAGTCCCCTTTCAGTTCCATATTTTCAGTCTCCTCGAATCCACGTTAGCAACTCTGCTTACTTGCGCACAGGCAAGGATGGATTCAAACTGCATGACAAACAATATTTATGAACCCGCCGGCGGGTTAGAGTCGGCTGCCTCTGAAACTGGGCAGGATTTCGCGGCAACGTATTCCGAAATAGTCGCACAACAACAATCTTCTGACGACATGAACGCCTATATGTCGCAGATGCGCGAAACAGCCCAGCAGCAGCGCGTCCTCGCGGATCAAAGTGGATATGCCTCCCCCGATTATCTTCAATTCGAGGGCGGAAACGGTTTTGGTATCGCAAGAGAAGAAGTCACCAAGATCCCGGGTCCTGGCCGACCGCACGTACACAATTGTTGGGAAAATCTCAATCGCTGGTACGACCGCTGGCGAAACCAGGAAAACACACGTGAGCATGGCGGATGGCGCCACCACTGGCACCACCATCGAGATCGAGATCGAGATCGAGATCGGGACCGAGACCGAGATCGGGACCGCTATCGACATCGGGATCGGCGTGACGACGATGTTTGCCGTCGAGACGATGATCGCCACCGCAGTCGTGAGGGCGACGGCTCATCTAGTTACACAGTCCAATCAGGCGACACAGTGTGGGATGTGTCGGCGGACGTTCTTCGCCGGCGACTCGGTCGAGAACCTCAACCGACAGAAATCATGCAGCAATTGAATCGCATTTCTGATGCCAGCGGTTTGCTCGACCCCAACCTAATTTATCCAGGCGACACGCTGACGATACCTGCCGTAGAGCCAGGCAGCGAAGAACAGCGAAATCCAAACAACGGTGAAAGCGGCGAAGAGGAAGGTTTGCCGAAGCCGATGAGAAATGACGTTTTTCCACGCAACGGAATCGGTGAGCGTTCTGATTGGTACATTTCGCAGGAAGGAGACGACCAATTACGCTCGGACGGCTGGTTCGGCTGCGGCCCAACCAGTCTGTTAATGGGTCTTTCAGATTGGGGTGTAATGGAACCTTCAGAAGAAAATCGCCAACAGCTTTTGCAGGAAACGGGCACGCTCGACGCGGGACAATTTCCTGGTGATGTGGCATTGATTTCGGAATGGGCGCAGAAGAAAGGACTGCAGTCTGAATTTTCGCAAACAAGTCCGGACATCGAAGGTATGGACAGAGCACTTGCTGAAGGTAAAACGCTAGTGGTAAACGGAAGCATGCTCGGACGCGACGGACAAAGCGCTTATCCGCACTTCGTCTACATTTCGGGAACTGATGAAAATGGCAACTATATTCTTGGTGACCCGGCACAGCCTACGGTAGCCACATGGACCAAAGACGACCTATATGCCTTCGTTACGCGTGGTTCAAATCCGCCAGGATACGCATCGCTATGGCGCTGATTAGTGAAGTGCCGCAATTCTATCTCTGTTTATTTTTCAGGCGGCTCTTTCTGACCGGCTTTCTCCGCCATGGCACTCAATGCCTGTCGAAGCTTGGGAGTATCTTGCAATCTAATCGCTTCTTTTTTAATTGCGATCGCTTCGTCCGTGCGCCCAGCCGCTAACAAAGCAGCATAGATCACTGCCGCATCTTTAGGAAAAGGATTGATCTCCGGCACCCCACGCCCCTTCGTATAAGAAATGATGTCTTCTGCAAAACGAAATTTGTCTTTCAACTCAGCCATCGGATCTTTATACAAGTAAGCGACATCAGACCAACGATTATTGGTGATCAAAACTCGCGACAGCAGAAAGCCCGATTTTTTCAATTCTTTTGCAGACTCCGATGAATTGTCTTTTTTCACCTTGTCGAACCACGCCAGGGTTCTCTCTGGCTGAATCAACACTTCGTTGAGAGTAATCCAGTCTGCGCGATCTTTCGATTCGGCCTCGTCGCGCAATTTTTCAAAACTCGCTTTAACTGTCGGATCTTTCTCCGCCAACCGTCCCATGTTAGCTGCCATGTACGAACCTCTGACACCAACCATCGGAGGATATTCTTTCAAAATGTTGTTCCAGAGCCAGGTATATTGCTCGGCGGCACCCTTTACGTCACCACCGTCTTGCAACAGCTTTCCATATTCGTAGCGCCCGCTAACTTCGGCTTCGCCGCCTTTGCCGATTAATGCCTCAAACTTAGCCTTGGCGGCATCTTTGTATGTCTTGCCTGCGAGTACGCCGTTAAGCCATTCCAGCAATTGATCCGGTTTTCTAAAACCAACATATCTATCGATTTCTTTGCTCGGCTCGCCTTGCTTAAACACAGCAATTGTCGGCATGGCAGTTATGTTGAGGTCTGCTGCAAAATCTTTGTTTTTATCGACGTCAATCTGCAGCGCGATCGCATTCTTTTTGAACCATTCCTCAACCTTCGGATCGACCCAGGTGCTTGCGTCCATCATTTTGCAAGGCGGGCACCAGCTGGCAGTAAAGTCGATGACGAGGAGTTTGTTTTCAGCCTTAGCTGTTTCCTTTGCCTGGTCATAAGTCTGTTGGCTGAATATGGCTGGTTCGGCCCAGGCTCCCTGCGCCAGCAACAAGGCTGTGGATATCGACAATAGTGCCGGTTTCCAACTGATTCGATTCATACTGACTTCTGCCCCTCATGCTGGTAAATCCGGGTCGCCGTATATGGGACAAGTCTAGAGTGATTGAAGGGTGCATGCAAATGCAGACCCCCCCCGCGGTACGTTTTCAAGCATTGCCAGGCTGCCGTCTGTGCAGACAATCATGCTCGCAATACCAGATGCGATATTACTTGTGAAATAGCATCTTTAATTACAGTTTGGTAACCTCGAAAAATGCCGCACTCGGAACTGTGGGCTTTCCAGTTCGTCCCGCCACTGTGGCCGTACTTAGAGGATAGCCCCATGAATCATGGCTTAGCATTGGCGTGGAAAACAGTAGTAAAAATGATGGACGGCTTTTTCGCGCTCCTGCCCAATTTACTGATCGCTCTTGTCGTTTTCTTTATCTTCAATGCCATCGGTCGCGTTTCGCGCAACGTCACATTCCAATTAACATCACACGCAAAGTTTGATAAGACCCTTTCAAATGCGCTCGGCAAGCTTGCCGCCGTTTTTGTCAACGTGTTTGGTATTTTGGTCTGTGCATCAATTGTGGTGCCTACCTTTACACCCGATAAGCTGATCGCAGGCTTGGGTATTACGTCCGTCGCGATCGGTTTTGCGTTTCAAAACATCTTGCAAAACTTCTTTGCGGGAGTATTGCTGCTTTGGCAAAAACCGTTTGTCATCGGCGATGAGATTAAGTGCAAAGACTACGAAGGAACAGTTGAGGACATCGAAATTCGCACAACACTGTTGAGAACATACACCGGCGAACGTGTCTACATTCCGAACGGCATTCTTTTCACTGATCCAGTAACTGTTAACACCGCCTATGCTACAAGGCAAATTCGCATGCAAATTCCAAGCGGTAAAGTACCTCCGGAAACTGCAGTAACACTGGCGAAGAAAGCACTTGCAGATATCAATTCACTTTCAAAGGACAAACAACCGGAAGTTTATGCCAGCTCGCAGAGTGGTGGCACAGTGGTTGAAGTCTATGCGTGGTCAGCACCGCAAAATGCAAAAGTGATCAGAACAAAAAACGAAATCATGTTTGCTGTTCAACGAGAGCTCGACCTGTACAACCAAGCGCAAGAGAAGTCAAAAGCAGCCTAAAAAAATGGCAATGGAAAGCAAAAGCGTGGCACTGTTAGTGGTGCCACGCTCATTTTTGACAGGGACTTACACTTAGAAGAAGCGGTTCAGCACTCTGCCCACAGCGGATTGATTTACTCCGCCGTTAAAGCCGTTATTGAAGCCTAATCCGTTATTGAAACCGTTGTTCAAGCCAATGCCGTTAAGCCGGTTGAGCAAGGGAGTATTGAATTGGTTGAAATTTCCGTTGTTGAAATTGGCGGCGTTGAAGTTGCCGTTGAAATTTCCGTTGCAGTTGCGGCGGTGAGCTTTTTTCCACTTTCTATTCCAATTGCCGTTGCCTCTGCGCTGCCAGTTGCCGCGATTGTTGCCGTTGTTGCCGCAGAACTGGTTGTTGTTGTTCCAGTTATTGTTGTTGGCATTCCAATATGGATTGTATCCGTTGTTGCCAAAACCATTTTGATAATTCTGTTGAGCCAGCAAATTTTGATTGGCTAAATTCTGCTGATTAGCCATGTTTTGCATATACATCTGCATTGCCATTTGATTCAACTGTCTGTTGTTGTCTCTGGCTTGAGCTTCAGTAGGCGCCAAAACACCGCTCGCAAGCGCAAACACACCGGCGATAAGTCCAACTGCTATTTGTTTTCTCATAGGGGGCGCTCCTGGGGCCATGAGAGCTCCGTGCTCTCCAATGGTCTTAAATGACGCCGGTCCTCAAAAAATGTGTCCGAAGAAATCAGATTTAATCTACAACGCCGGAACACGCCTGCCCGTGGGTCTATAGCCCCTTGAGAGCTTTCGTCAATCTTTCCCAGGCGGCTCCCGTAGACATCCCGCGGCAAAATCGCCGAATCAAATTTTGCTGGCAAACGTCTAATACTGCAATGCTAATCTCTCGTTCCCATGGTTCAAAATATTTACTCGCAGCCTGGCTGTGCTTCGCAACTTTGCTGCCTGCGGTTGCCGCAGTTCAGCGCAACGACAACTCAGATATTTTCCAGGTTACTGGCGTTCCTTTATATGAATGGAAGGACGATCGGGTGGAAAAACCGCGAAAGATTCTTGTGGCTGTTCATGGTTTTGCGCAGCAGGGCGGGGCACTGTCGGCAATCGCCCTGAAGTATGCCCGACAAGGTTATCTCGTGGTCGCGCCCGATCTGAGAGGACATGGACGTTGGCCGGAAACCGACGCGACGATGGAGGAAAACCTGCAAAAGAGCTGCGATGATCTCGCAAAACTTTTGGCACAACTGCACAAGCGTTATAAGAAAGCGGACATTTATTGCATTGGTGAGAGCACCGGCAGCGGTGTGTTGATGAGTGCGATTGCCAAACAAGACAGAGGGATTCGTGCCGTTGTTTTATGCGCTGCGGGTTCACAACCTGCGTTTCACAATCCGGCCGTGATGGGAGTAAGTTTCATCAAGGGCATGGCCTCAATGGTTTCGCAGGTCGACATCAAATCTTATCTGCAACACTATCTGTCCGACGACCCACGGGTTGCTAGAGAAATGATTGACGATCCCCTCGCCAAAAAATCGCAATCGGCGCTGCAACTTCTGGGCACGATGAGCTTCATTCGGGAAATGCCTAAGCGAGCATCGGAATTGCCGGCTTCCATTCCGGTGCTGGTAATGCAGGGTTCGGAAGACCAAATCGTCAATGCCGAATCTGCACAAGCAGTTTTTGATTCGCTTAAAACCGACGACAAAAATTTCGTCGTCGTGCCGGGCTCCGGCCATATCCTGGTTGGCACTGCTTATATCAAGCCTGCGGTGGCAAAAGCAATCGATGACTGGCTGCTCAAACACGACCGCGGCAAATCACGCAAAGACACAAATTGAGTGTAAGTTGTTCGCCAGCAGACGCGCAGGAAGAGTATCACCCGGTGATCACCCGCGCGTAACCTTCGAAGTTTGCTCGACTCGATCGGCGGTTCCCGTCCTGCGCTTTAAATTTAACCAAGATTCCCGCGTTAAAACGTGGAACCCTGGCTTGAATCCCATGTCATGGACCTCACAGTGCCGTGGAGGGAATACACGATGTTCGCCCATTTGAAGATTGGTAAATCAGGAAACGAGCAAGACGAGCAGTGGGCACGGCAGTTTGCTCGCTTTGCTCGTCCAGTACTAAAGTACACCTGGGAGATGATTATTGCTCCCGTTGAACTTGCACAACGAGCATTCTATAAACCCAATACTCGTCAAGAAACTTTTGTTGTAGAAGACCTGCACGCGAAATCAAAAGAGTCCTTGAACCAAACTTACATCGCCGAGTGCACCAGAAAGCTTCACAGCAAGAATGCCAACGGCAAATTTGATCCAAGACGCACTTACGAAAATCTCGACATTTGTCAGTCGGGCACCTTTAAAATTCCCGGAATGGAGTTAGAACAACCGCCGGTACCACAACTGACTCTTATCGACGAGATCCCACAGCCGAACATAATTCCGATCGTATCAATGAGCGATTCGCAAATTATGCGCGCTCGTCAAATGCCGTCGATGACAGAATCGCAAGTGATGCGCGCGCGCCGCAGTCTGGTGGTGCGTCCTCTGTCGGGTGAATTAGTGACCGGTGATTATGCCAGTGAATCCGGCACCTACACAACCTTGCCGACGCAGTGGCACAATCAAGCACACAACGTTAAAAACGGTTTCACCCAATCGGGTATCTATCAGCTCGTTGAGCCGGACATCAATCCGCACGGATTGCAGCAATTCATCCAACAAGAGGAAGAGGAAAAATCTGCTTAGGCTAAACTCTCACTCAAATGTTGAGTCAAGTTTTTTGATCATCGCTTTTTCCCTGAAAGCAAGATCAGTCTTGCCGGTCACTTCGTACAGGTGAAGCAAATCCTGGTGATGCTCACGGGAATCTGGATATTCTTTGATCAGCTCTTTAAGAACCTTTTCCGCCTGCGGGTATTTCTTCAATCCTATCAATGACTTTGCCCGTGCGCTAAATACTTTCTCCTTGAATTTAGGCATCTTTTCAAACACTAGATTGCCGTCATCGATGGCGCCTTGCCAGTGTCCGTTTAGCACTCTCAACTTCATTCGCTCGAGAATCCAATGAGGCGCAGCAAATAATTTCACCGCATTATCCGCAGCTTGTTCTGCCTCAATATTTCGCTTCATGCGTTTCAAAATTTCTCGCTTATGCATGTAGCTCGATGCTCTCTCAGAATTCCTCTTCGCGTTGACTATACTTTCGTCGATGTATTTGAGGGCGAGTTCATTCTTTCCAATTTGGAAATAAGTCAGGCCGAGAAACTGGAGGACACTCCAATCTTTCGGCTGGCGCGCCAATGCCCATTTGAACTCAGAAATTGCTTTATCTTCTTCTTCCATGTAATGACTGCAAACGCCTCTGAGAACATGCGCCTCATAGGACTGAGGAAATTTTGCTGCGGTCTCTTCGGCCAGTGGCAAAGCTCGATCGTAGTCATTTCTCTTATTCAATTCATTGATTTCGTTAAGCCGTCTTGCGAGCTCGGCAGACTGCGTTTTAGCCAGTGGTGCTTGCGCCTGCACAACATTTGGACAAGCAAAACAAGAATGCAAAACAGCGGCGAACAGTGCCGCCGCGATTTCAATGGACTTCAATTTGACTTGCATTTGTGTTTGCATTCGACCCGCGCCAGCCGGCGCTACCTTGATAACGCATGCCGCAGATTGTACGGCAGTTAACAAAGTATGGCATGAACGCGCCCGATTTTGCCTATGCTGCTTGAGATTCGGGCACGGGAGCCGACACGTGGTTGACTTCAAAGTGTCTGGACATGTTGGGCACAACGCAGCCGGAGCAAATGACTGTGTGCTCGACATACGCACCATGTTGCACCACTGAGTTAGACCAGATAACCGAGTCTTTCAGGAAGGCGCCAGGTTCGATGATGCAATTGTCGCCGATTACGACATTGCCCATAACAACTGCTCCAGCGCCAAGTCGGCTGTTGCGCCCGATGATGAGTGAACCTTCGATGTCACAACCGTACTCTATGACCGCTCCATCAGCAACGGTGAGATTGCCGTTTTGACGATAGCGCTTCGCATCGCCAATTCCGAGTCTTACACGTCTGCGCGCTGCATCGAAATTGGCTTCGCGATACTGTTGAATTGTTCCGACATCCGACCAATAGCCTTCAATTTCCACGCCCAAAACAGGCAAACCCTTCTCAATCAATTCCGGAAACAGTTGCTTGCCAAAACCATACTCGCCGATTTCCGGCATGTGAGCGAATACTTCCGGCTCCAATACGTATATGCCGGTAGAAACCTTGTCCGACAGCGCATCTTTGGCATCAGGCTTTTCTTGAAAGCCGGTGATGAATCCATTCTTGTCCGTGACGACGACACCGAAGCGATTCAATTCTTCCTGCGGCACTTGCTTTACAGCAATGCTGGCTGTCGCTCCTCTTTCCTTGTGCTCACGAACGACTCTAGTGATATCGGCGTCGGTCAGGAGATCGCCCATCAATACGACGAAAGTGCCGTCTTTCAAAAACTGTTTGCAGGCTCGAACACCGCCGGCATCGCCGGAAAGCTTGGGCTCGTGCTTAAACTGGAGGTTGACGCCCCACTGCTCGCCATTGCCGAAGTATTCCGTGATTTTCTCCGGCATGTAATGCAGGTTGGCATGAATGTCTCTCACGCCATGACTGGAAAGCAACTTGATGATGTGTTCCATGACCGGCACATTGGCAACAGGCACCAGCGGTTTGGGCACCTGAGTAGTTAATGGATCCAGCCTGGAGCCGACTCCAGCTGCCAAAACAATAGCTTTGATTCCTTCCAAGTTCTTCATTGAGGGGGGTCTCCCGTTAACATCTGCGTGCAGGACGCGGAGCACTAAACTTCTGTTCCAAGGAAAGTGAATCCGGGATAGCGATTTAAGGTTCCTATAGATTGGAAAAATAAAATGCGACAATGAAATCATGGCAACACGAAAGCTCGTTCGAGTGGCAGAACCCCCGCAGGGTTTATGACCGCTTAGTTTTCTTCGCGCTCGGTTTTGCTCTCTTTCGTTTGCTCTCTATATGCACAACCGGCGTTTCAATAACCTTCTTCGGTTCGATATCTTCGCGCAGATTAAGATAAACAGGCGCGCGCAAAATGTTGTCCTGCGTACGCTCAAGATACTTGACCTCTGCCACCAATTGCGGTTTCAGCCATGTCGGATTGAGCTTGCCTGGTGGCTTTCGCTTGAAGGGACACTTATCAACAACCAACGGCTCCATACGCTTAAGTAATCCTTTTAGTTTTTCTTCGCTAAAACCTGTGCCGACGCCGCCGACAAATTGCAGCACACCATCGTCATCATATTCGCCCAGCAACAGCGAGCCGAAAGTATGATTGCGCGAGCCGGTGCCTTCGGTAAAACCACATACGACAAACTCGCCCGACAAGCCGGTCTTTACCTTAAGCCAGTTTTTGGTTCTTCGCCCGACTTCGTATACGCTGTCAGCGCGCTTCCCAACGACACCTTCGAGGCCATTTTCTACACAAGCTTTGAAAACGGCTTCGCCATCCTCACCCAAACTATCAACCATGTAGACAGTTTTATTTGTCTTCAATGCCGCCCGCAGAATTTCCTTGCGCTGCGTCAAAGGCAGCGCGGTCAGGCTTTTACCTTCAGCGTGCAAGATGTCGAAGACATAGTAGGCGAGATGCGCCTTAATCTCGCGATTTTGGCGCGCGGGAAAAGAACGCAAACCACCCGAGCTTTGCTGCAAGTATTGAAACGAAGGCTTACCATTCTCATCGAGCGCTACGACCTCACCATCGAAAACATACTTGCCATCATAACCTTCGAGACTGTTGCGAATTACCGGATACTTTTCCGTCAGATCGAGACCGCGGCGCGAGGTCAAGCGCACATGCGCTCCCTGGACAAATGCAATAGCGCGCACACCATCCAATTTGGGTTCGAAAAACCATCCTTTGAGGGAAAACGGACTGTCCGCCAGAGTGGCCAACATTGGTGAAACTTGTTTGGGAAACGCACCGGACTTGGCAGATTGCAAAAGATCGGACAATTCTGTTTTTGAATTAGCAGTTGATTTCGCCGGTTTTTTGACGCTCTTTCCTGTGGTCTTAGGGTCCGCTTTCTGCGCTCCCTTTCGCGTCCATATACGTTCGGCGCCGTTCTTTTGCATGTCTGCCAATGTCTTACCAGACACTACAGATGCATCCTGCTCAGTGATGTCGGTTTCGCCGTCTTCAAAGTCATCACGATGCTTTATCAATAACCATTCTTTCTCTTTGCCATGAAGTCGCACAAGAGTCCATGAGCCTTCCAACTTTTCACCCTTCAAGTAGAACGACAATTTGCCGCGCTTAAGCCCCTTGCGCATCCGTGCATTCGCATCTTCTTTGTCATCCCAGGAATATTCTTCATCTTCGTCGGGAGAATAAATCCCACGGTCCCAAATGATGACTTCACCGGCACCATATTGTTTTTCTGGAATAATGCCTTCAAAGTCCGAGTATTCCATCGGATGATCTTCGGTCATCATGGCAAGTCGCTTATCTTTAGAACTTAGCGAAGGACCCTTTGGCACCGCCCATGACACCATTACGCCATCGATTTCCAAACGAAAATCATAATGAAGGCGAGTGGCATCATGCTTCTGAATTACAAACGAAAGCGATTGATTTTTGCGCGATCGCTTTTTGGTAGTCTTCTCGGCGCCGGAGGGTTCGGGAGTGATTTTGAAGTCTCTTTTGCGCTTGTACTCTTTGAGCATTGATTCAACCTCTAAACCTGCGCGCCTGGGGGGGCAATGTCGGGTCGACGGGCGTGTCCGCCATTAGTTCCAAGGTGGGGGTACCGCGTGTTCATGACCATAAGACAGGGCTTTTGACAACCCGTTTAACGCAGTCCCTTATTGCCCGTGCTAAAAGATAGTCCAAAGGCTGCCAGTCCGCCCACTCATGAGGTTGCTAATGCACGAGGCGCCGCATCCCAGAGCCGGTCATACAATAACGGTCGACTTTGGCGAAGGTCCCCACCAAGCTGGATACGATTACTTTATTCATGGGAACTCGTATGAACTTGGTGACTGGCTTGACCGCATTAGTCTCGATGAACGGATTTCCAAAAGAGCTATGGAAGTTGGCATCCAATTCTACGCAAACCGCTGCCGACCAAACCTTCCTCCATGGGGAGTTACTGAACAAATGTTAGGCGACACAACTCTTGTTTATTGCCTGCATCCAGTGGAATTCGAGGGACGTAAGAGTCTTGAAATTATAGTTTTGAACGAGCACGAGTGGACATAGAGGCGCACAGGAAAAGAAGGTAAACGAAATGGCAAAAATTCTTCAGTTGGTTGGTGACTTTGTGGAAGACTACGAGGCAATGGTGCCTTACCAGATGCTGCTAATGGTTGGACACGATGTACATACAGTTTGTCCCGGCAAGAAAGCAGGCGAGAAAGTGAAGACTGCCATTCACGATTTCGAGGGTGACCAAACATACACGGAGAAACCCGGACACCTTTTTGCCGTGACCGCCGACTTCGAAAACATTGATGTGGCTTCCTACGATGCTTTGGTGATTTCCGGCGGGCGCGCTCCTGAGTATTTGCGATTAAACCCTAAAGTTCTTGATTGTGTACGCCATTTCTTTGACAAGAATAAGCCAGTGGCAGCTGTGTGCCACGCAGCACAAGTCCTCGCTGCTGCTGGGGTCTTGAAAGGTCGATCCAGCATGGCATATCCTGCGGTATCGCCGGAGGTGACAGCCTGTGGTGGCACCTTTGTTGAGCAGAACAAAGATTTCTCCAATGCGCACACGGAAGGCAATTTGGTTAGCGCCGCAGCATGGCCGGGACATCCGCAGTGGATCCGCCAGTTTCTCGAATTGCTAGGAAGTACCATAAAGCCATAGAAAGCAATTCGGGCAGGAATGTCTCTTAATCCAATCACAGTCCAATCGTTTAGTAATGAATTTCAGGCAGCCGTCGAAGACCTGGTGTTGCCAATTCAAAAAGAAGAGTTCGGATTTGAAATTACCAGAGACGAGCAAACTGAACTGATCGATATTGCCGGAGTGTTTCAAAAGGGCAAGGGAAATTTCTGGATCGCGCTTGATGGCGAAAAGCTGATAGGAACGATCGGAGTGATTGATATTG
>PNKB01000059.1 GCA_013997645.1 Cyanobacteria bacterium PR.3.49 | reverse complement strand
TTGGAAGTGCAGATTTTGAAACGTTCTAACGATGATGTGCTCGCGACAGCCACATGTCCGATTCGATTTGTCGAATCAGAACTTTCAATTCAACCGTCGCGACTTTCTATGAAGACAGGTGAAAGCACTAAGTTTGTCGTCACCGCAAAAAATGTGACAGATGGTTTGATTCTTGATTGGACTTCCGGAATGGAAGATGAAGACGATCCTGAGTACAAGAATGGAAATGCGACTTTGCAAGGTTTCTACAAATTACAGCCAGGTTGGTACGGAGACGTAAAAGTTACTGCAGTTCTGAAATCAAAATTTGACGGCAAAGTGGTTAAAGAAGTTTCTGCAATTGTCCAGGCACCACACGACCCGCATCCGGGTGGTTTGTTGAAATAGATGGCAAACCAAATGCGTGCTTTACACCTATTTTGTTGGCACCTCATACTTTTCTCATGCTTTTCCATTCAGTTGGCATTTTTGCCCTGTTTCGGAAAGGAATCAAGTAATGCAGATGATGAGACAGACGACTTGCGGCACAAGACATCACTTGGTTATGTTGAGCATCGAATAGGTCGATATACTTATGTTCCGCTTTGCACAGACAAAGAGCTTCAGTGGGCTCGTGCATTTGAGATAAAGAAGGACGGAAGAAGAGTGTTTTCTTACTTCCCAGAATATCCGACGGTTGGAAGTTGCTGGATCGAAGAGGCCGTCTCCGGCAAATCCAAATTAGCATTACCTGAGAAATTTAGGCAGAGACAAATCGAGGACTACGTCGGAAGGTCGGATGCCCGACTGAATCTTGATAAAGATATCACTGGCGATGGAATACCAGACCTTATTGTTGGATCGTGGACGGGCGGAGCACACTGTTGTTTTGACTATCGGATTTTTTCTCTTGGTCCGAAATTTAGACTGTTTGGCATCATCAATGGACTTGACTCTCACTTCTCTTTCAAGGATTTAGACGGCGATGGTGCTTGCGAGGCAATCGGCTATGATTGCAATTTTCGTTACTGGCATGAATGTTTTGCCTATTCTCCGGCACCGCTCGTGATACTGTCACTAAAGAACGGAAAAATTGAGCTTGCTAAAGCGATGATGAAACAGAATAGATTGTCTGAGAAAGATTTTGAAAGTCTGGCAAAACCACTTGAACTCCAGATGATTGTCAATCCGTCCAAATTAGCAAAGGTTCCGCCGCGAAGTGTTTTTATTAACTCAAAACTTTGGAGCGCAATGCTGAATTTGATCTACGTTGGAAATGGCGCTCAAGCATGGCAACTTTTTGACAAAGTATGGCCTGCGACGTATCAGGGATATTGGGGCAATTCATCCGCTGAGGATGGCGGTGTTTCGGAGTGTATTGATCTACCCTCTGGAATTTCTAATTCAAGGATTGATCGAGCTGAGTTCGTTCGTGACTTCAAGAAGCAGTTATCTGCGAGCCAATATTATCCTGGTCTCAAGCAGTTAAACGGTTGGTAGCTATCTCGTTTCTCTACTCTTGAGCAATTCGCCTGACAATGTATATGACTCTGTTTCTACCGGCAGAGAAATCTGTGATGCGTGGTCGGCACCACAGACTATTTCGAATTGATCACCCAATTTTGCGAATGCTGGTGTCTTGAAATGATCTTTGTCGCGTCCGGCAATTGACAGACGGATACGATGCCCCTTTTTAAACTGATATGAAGCTGGATACATTTCTATTGCCACTTCTCGCACTTCGCCGGACGCGAATGGCTTGTAGTCAGCTCTGCGGAATGAGCGCATTGGTGTGAGTGTTTTGTATTTCGGCTTGAACATCTCACTCATGCTGTTTCCACACAAGATCTCACCTTCGGTCACATAATTGACCGAACCATTGGGTGCAACATCTTCTAAGTATGCGAATACTGAACAATCCTCGCCATTCGGTTTCAGGAATATTTTTACTGAAGGATTGCCTGAGACGGTCCAATTTTCCACGAGGGGTTCTGTTTCAAAACAGATATTGCGTTTATCCTCGCTTTTCCTGTTTGCGTATGGGTCGAGAAGAACATTTCCAAGCATGCAATCCCAGCGGGTGCTCTTTCCTGTCCCGCTTCTCTCGTCGATTTTATAGACTGTGCTTTGCTCCAGTGAAGGAGCAGTGGATCTCATAGATCTGTCCGCAGATAAATACAAAGTGGTCGGAGTATGTTTGGGCGGCCATGTTTCGCTGCCGTGCCACCTCTCTTCACCCAAGGTGTAATAGTGAACCGGTGCATCTTTTGCGAGCGAATTTTTGTTGAGCATGTGATGATCGAAGAATTTCAGCATCTCTCGATCGACGCGAAAGCGCGAGAGCCCACCGCGTGTGAATGGACTTATATTGAAGTAATCGTGCTCCCACGGACCAAGAATCAGTTTTGAGCCGGGTGCCGAATAGTTGAGAAAGCGTGTGACCGCGGCGCGAGAATTCGAGCCTTCGAGCCAACCTGCTCCCACATACATTGGCACTTTCGCCGCGTCGAAGTCTTTCCAATAGTCGCTTGGACTGCAGGGATCTACACCGAGTGTTTCAAAGTCAGCACCATATCTTTTGTGCAAAATCTGTCCTGAAACATCGCGGGTTTTTGTCGGGTGCAAATCTTTTGCACTCATCGGAGAGTCGTCGCGGAAATTCACCTTTTCCGATGAGAAGGCAGAGTTGAATTTGTGCTCGGCAAGTGCTTGTTTCAACAGCTTCTTGCCCTTGTCCTCGTCGACCGGTTTCATGTGGCTGAGCAACGGGCGCAGAAATTTCAAGTTTCTTGGCAAAACATTTGAATCGAAGTCTTTGTTCAAATGTGTCCACTTTGTGAAAAACGGCTCTAACGGCAAACCGCCTGGACGCAACACATCAGCATAAATGTCGAATGGACTGGACAAAACAGCAACTGCTTTAACGGACGGATGTTTGTTGAGCAACGAGAACTCAGCCATATTGCCGGAATACGAATGACCGATGAGACCGATGTCTCCGTTAGACCAGGGTTGTTTCACAATCCAGTCCATAACTTCCTTGCTGTCTTCGACATCCATAGGAGGCAATTCCCACGGTCGGTCGCCAAAGGAAGCGCCGGCGCCGCGCGCATCCGTCACGACCCAGACATAGCCGTGCGTCAAAAACTCGTGGCGATAGAGACTAAGAGGACGTGGATAGAGAAACTTTAAATACGACTTTGGCTTGATAATGCGCCAATAGCGGCTTTGCTCGAACATCGTCGGCAGTTTTTTTCCGGCTTTTGCGCTGTCCGGCATGTAGATGTCGACGGCAATCCTGGTTCCGTCGCTCATCTTCAGATATTGCGATGTCTGCTTATAGCGATGTTCAGTCTTCGGGGTGCGGTAAGCAGAAGGTTTTCCGTTAGCCTGGTCCGCCTTCGCTCTCATCATAGAGCGATGCGCATCCGCCCCCGGCGGGAGCAGGAGTGGCAAGCATGTTAGAGAAAAAAGTAGCTTTATCCAGGATTTTCGCTGTCTAAAGGACAAAAGATTCCGCATCGGGCGCTGTTACCGGTGTTCGGGGATGCCTATGGGCCTTCCACTAATATACTATTGCGTCTCAGATCACAAAGACTTGCTTAGTATCTTCTTTCTTAGAGTGTTGCTTGCGTTAATCTGATAGCGTTTGAAGTAGTTGCAAGGAGCCATATTCATGCGCCATCCCGAAGTTCCCGAATCCCTGGACAGCTGGTGGATACTCCACCGAATGTTCGCTTTCGACCGCCTGGGCTGGGATTTGCTCCCCAAAGAAGACCGCACGGAAATCATCCGTGAGGCTCAGACAGCCTTCGAATCGCTGAAAAGTGCCGAGGACACAGACGTCGGCTTTGCCCAAATGGTGGGCCATAAAGCGGATTTGATGCTGACGCACTACAGCAAAAACTATGAAGGTCTCGCCCATGCCCAGATGGTTGTTGACAAGCTCCGCTTGTCTGAATACCTGACCCCGGCGCTGTCTTACGTTTCTATTTTGGAACTTGGACTCTATGACGCTACGGGCAAAATTCACGCAACCCTGGCAGAGCAAAACCTGAAACCTAATTCACAAGAGTGGATTCAAGCTTTTGACGAAATGGTTCAAGCCCAAGCTCAAGTGCCGCACAATGCCGGCCGCCTTTGGGCGCGCATTCCGCAACGCCGCTACGTTTGCTTCTATCCGATGGACAAGAAGCGCAGCGATGAAGTTAATTGGTACATGCTGCCGTTTGGCGATCGCGCACGTTTGATGCTGGAACACGGCAAGATCGGTCGCACCTATCACGGTTTGGTGACGCAGGTCATTTCCGGTTCAATCGGATTCGACGACTTTGAATGGGGCGTTGACCTCTACGCCGATGATCCGCTCATCTTCAAAAAGCTGATCTACGAGATGCGCTTCGATGAAGCCAGCGCGAAGTACGGACATTTCGGCGACTTCTACTCGGGAGTGCAGTTCTCGCTCGATCAGCTTGAGACATATCTCGATGGAACAGCCGTCCCTGCACTAAACGTTTTGGAAACAGCGGCGAGACGTTAGTCTTAGAGCACGATTTCATCCGTAGAGATTGTCCGCTCAAAACATTAGGCGCCGATTCACTGATGTGAGTCGGCGCCACTATATTTGGTGCGAAGTGCAAACTGCTTTTTCGAATGTCTAGCTTACTCTCGGTCCCTCAATTCTTGGCCAGACAATTTCTGATCCTTTCCTGATCACCAATGGCTGATGGTAGCCAGTGCCTTCAAATCCTGCTGAATAGCCTGAACCTCTGAGCGCTTGTGACAGCAATTCTTTCATCTTGATATAGCCGCCATCATTCGGCCATCCTTCATCTGCACGCTGCAGAAGTTTGTTGAACTTATCACTGTCAAGGCCAGGTCCAAGGAAGTTTTCCGCCATCCTTTGTGCAGCTGAAAGATCGTTGGTACCTTTGAGTTGAGTCGTCAAATCGGTGACCATTCGCCCGATTTCTCTTTGAGCCTGCAAATCGCCATCGATTCTTTCAGCTTGTGCAAGGACGATCGGCTTACCAATGTAATCGGAAAAGTCCGGAGTTTCAACGTCAGCTTTCGGTCGACTATTGTCTATTTCGTTGCCACCAGCCATGTTAATCACCTGTGAAAGGATGCCGTCTTTGCCGAACCAGCGGGGCTGTTCGGGAATGCCTATAATTTTGTACCCGTTCGGACGGAAAGGTAACCCTAGCCGCTATTTGCCGCCAGGGTGAACTTCTAGGACTTCATAGCAAATGATCTTGTCCAATGGTTCCAGTGGGTCGCCATCTGTCGACTTCAGTTTGACCAAGTATTTTCCAGCCTTTGGATAGACGTGTGTGAAATAGAAGGTTTTGCCTTCAAGTAAGCCTCTATTTTTGGTGACGGTTGCAATTTTCCTGGTCGGTTTCGAGCCGTCGCCCCAGTCGAGTTCATAGGAAAAATCAAACTTATGACTGGCTGTAAAACGCAGGGTTACTTCGAGCGGGTTGCTGCCGCCTTTTAAAGCCGGCACTACTACTCCTCCGCTGCCTGGTGAATTTATGCGGCCGAAACCATCTCCCAGATGCTCAACAGTCGCCAAATTTAATTTGGTCATCGATTTCGACAGGATAGGAGTGATGAAAAAAGGCGGTGTGTTGGCCGTCGCGAGGACTTTCCCGCTTAGATCTCTGAGTTGTAGCCTTAAATGGCACTTTTGCTTACCGCGCTGCCTGAGGGCTTCCATATAACGATCGAAATCAGGCGGCTGAAAGCCATGCTCAAATTTTGGCGAGCTATAACTGAAGTCGTCGATGATTTCTTTTGCAATGACTTGGTTTCGATCGTCAATCATTTCCATGAGTAACTCCGATCTCGTATTCGTCCGCAGATCGAGCACCAAGTTCGGATATTCCTGATAGGGAAAGGTTTCGACTGTGGTTGGCGAGAGCACTTTCAGATGCGGTGCAATTGCCTGGCTGGATGTGACCGTTATTTGTTCTGTTGCCTCCCACTTTTCTGAAGTGGAATCATTTGGGTGCCAGCGCAAGAGTGACGCACGAATGGTGTACGTGCCCGGCACTGAGTAAGTGTGCCTGCCATCGAATTTTTCATTCCAATCAGGGCTTTGTTTCCCATCACCCCAATTGATGACGTAAGGCTGCCCCATGTGGCGGCCGCCTCGATGTTTTAAGGCTATGCTCAGAAAGTCTTGCGGACCGGTAATTGCAACAGTGAACGGTACCTTACCTGACGTTGCGCTGAGGTTGAGCCGTCCTTTGACTGGGTCATCGCCGCCGAATCTCTGAGCATTAGCCGCAGACACATTAAGCAGCACGACAAATACTATGGCAAGAACTAATGGTGGAAATAGTTTCATTGAAGATTGAAGTCAGTAGATTTCAAAAAACTACAGCACCCAGCACATTGAGAATACGGTTAAAACCCTAGAAGACCTTAAATCTGAAACTGTTACCTTCTCCTGCGGCGAGTTTCTTTCAGACACCTTATACTATTGGGCGTCCCAAATACGTGGTTAATCTGATGAAGCGCTTTTGCCTTGCTTTGTGCGTTTTTAGTTTGTTTGCCGGAAGCATCACGGATGCTCAAGGAAAAGGTCCTGACCAGAATCAAATTGCTGATTGGCAGCCTGCCGGTGGTCTTCAGCAAATTCCTATCTGGCCGGGTAAGGCGCCATCATCTCGCAATGTCGGGAAGGAAATAACTCAGATTGTCAACGTGCCACTGGTTGCCGGAAAGCAATGGATAGCGATGGGGCATGTGTCGAAGCCGACTATCACGGTGTATCCACCCAAGGGCGAAAATACTGGTGCTGCTGTTGTGATTTTCCCGGGTGGTGGATATCAAATACTGGCGATCGATCTCGAAGGAACCGAAGTTTGTGATTGGTTGACGGCTCGTGGCGTGACATGCGTGCTTTTAAAGTATCGAGTGCCAGGTGAAGGAATGAAGCCTAAATCCGGACACTACCCGGATTCGCCGGTGGCATTGCAGGATGCACAGAGGGCAATAAGGCTTGTGCGTCATCGAGCGAAAGAGTGGAACATCAATCCAAACAAAATTGGCGTGATCGGTTTTTCAGCCGGCGGTCATTTAGTGGCAGCGACTAGTACGCTGTTTAACAAGCGCTTGTACTCACCGGTTGATGCCGCTGACAAAGTCAGTTGCCGCCCGGATTTTGCGATTGGTATTTATCCTGGACATCTTTGGCTGGACGAGAAAAACTTTGTCTTGAATCCGTTTGTTCCAGTGAGTAAAAAGACGCCACCAACTTTCTTGTTGCAAAATCAGGATGACAAAGTTGACCCGGTTGAACATTCACTCGTGTACTATCGGGCTTTGCGGAAAGCAGGTGTTCCTGTTGAGATGCACTTGTATTCGGAAGGCGGACACGCATTTGGATTGCGGGAAACAAAGCTCGCTGTGACGAAATGGCCGAAGCTGGTTGATACGTGGTTGGAATCAATCGGCATGACTAAGTGACAACGATTGAACGCAGAACGGATTGAGATTGATACAGCGCTTGTACGCAGTTTGGTTGCGTCTCAATTTCCTCAGTGGTCGGAACTGTCGATTCGTCCAGTCGAACCAGGTGGTTGGGATAATCGAACGTTTTTTCTCGGTGACACTATGAGCATTCGCCTTCCAAGCGCCGAGTCTTATGCCGATCAAGTTGCGAAAGAGCATCAGTGGCTACCGAAACTTGCCCCGCATCTTCCACTTCCCATTCCGATGCCGCTGGCAAAGGGCGTTCCTGCTGATTCATATCCATGGCATTGGTCCGTGTATAAATGGATCGGCGGAGAAACAGCAACGCGAGATCGAATCAAAGATTTGAGTGAGTTTGCGCGTGCTCTTGCATCGTTTCTCAAAGCATTGCACCGAATTGATATCGAGGACGGCCCCGCCCCTGGTGCACACAATTTCTTTCGTGGTGGTTCGTTATCTGTATATGATGAAGAAACACGTCAGGCGATATCTGTTCTCGACGGGAAAATTGATAGCGACCTGGCTTTGCACGTTTGGGAAATGGCTCTGAGCTCTACGTGGAATTCAGCGCCGGTTTGGGTGCACGGCGATGTGAGCGCAGGCAACATTTTGGTTAAAAACGGAACCTTGAGCGCGGTGATTGATTTCGGATGTTGCGCAGTCGGTGATCCCGCGTGTGACCTGGCGATTGCATGGACTCTATTTGAAGGTGAGAGTAGAAGGGTCTTTCGAGAGTCGTTGTCGCTTGATGAAGAAACCTGGGCGCGCGCTCGAGGCTGGACATTATGGAAGGCTCTCATTACAGCGTGCAAGCTGCCGGAGGAAAAACTATTAGACTGCGCGCTGATTCAGTTGATAAAGTCAGTAATGTATGAGGAACCGATTTGTGAGTAAGTCTAAAGGCAGAGCCCGTATGAGTTTGTGAAGTTGAAATGAATCAGACAATTGAATATCACAGGAGTGTTGCTCTCGCGAATGATGGTGCGATGACTTTTGGCAGCCCTCATGTGTGCACAGAACATCTCCTTTTAGGATTAGCAGCAGAGGGTAAAGGTGCTGCAGCTAAAACATTGAAGTCATTCGGAGTAGGTGTTAAGGAAATAAGTTCGGAATTAAAAAAGTTAATCGGCATTGAAGTTGCTTACGAGAACATTCCATTTTCGATACGAGCGGGTAGTATTTTTGAACGGTCTCATAAAATTGCTCTATCAATGTTTGATAGGCATGTTGGCACCAAGCATATGCTCATTGCGTTAATTGATGATGCAATTGAAAACAGCAATGAGCCGCGTATTGCTTTGATTATGAAAAACCTGAAAGTTGATCTTAATTCTATTCGGGAGAAAGCAGTAATGGAAAAAGATCGAGAGAAGTTGCCGTCGGGTGGTCGCTTCATAGTTCCTCAAAAAGAAACATAGCCTGATTAATACAGTGATTAATCAGGCCACGTTCCTTTCTTGGAAGTTCCAGCCAGCTGTTTACTTCGTTGCCGGTGCAAAGTGCTCCTGCATTGCAGCCATTCTGTCGAATGTCGGATCGAGCCTGTCTTGTGCCTGGAATGGAATCATCCAACCCGGATATTCAGGCGGCAGTTCGCTGACTTCATCGAGCGCTTTGAGTTGCTCCGCTGTCAATTGAACATCAACCGAAGCAATGTTATCTTCTAGCTGCTTGATGTTTTTCGCACCAATAATCACTGATGTTACGACCGGCTTGGTGAGCAGCCATGCGAGCGCAATTCTTGCAGCGCTGCAATTGTGCTCTTTGGCAATCGGATTGATAACATCAAGGATTTTCCAGGTGCGCTCTTTGTCGACCAACGGGAAATCGAAGATAGAACGGCGGCTATTTTCCGGCTTCTGATTCTCGCGGCTGAATTTGCCGGAAAGTAAGCCACCAGCGAGCGGACTCCACACGAGCAAGCCCGTCTTCGAGTTTTCCATCATTGGCACCAGCTCTCTTTCGAGGTCGCGACCGGCAATAGAATAATACGCTTGGAGCGTGTCAAGTTTTGCCAAGTTTTTGAACTCTGAAATATCTAGCGCTCGTTGAAGTCTCCATGCAGCCCAGTTTGAACAACCAACGTAGCGAACTTTGCCTTGATTGACGAGAGTGTCGAGCGCACGCAGAGTTTCTTCAAGTGGGGTCACTGAGTCGGTGCCGTGAATCTGATAGAGATCGATGTAGTCGGTTTGCAGTCTGTGAAGACTGGCATCGACTGCTTCAATGATATGTTTGCGAGATGCGCCGATATCGTTGTGACCTGGGCCCACTCTGCCGAAGCACTTTGTGGCGATGACTACGTCTTTGCGCTGGATGCCGAGGTTGCGGAATGATTGCCCGAGAATTTCTTCGCTGCCACCATCTGAATAGATATCGGCAGTGTCGAAAAAGTTTATTCCTTTGTCGACGCAGGCTTTGATCAATTCGTCCGCTTCCTCTTGCTGAGTTCCGCCCATCATTTTGAACAAACCTCTGCCACCATGAAAAGTCATGGCGCCAAAGCACAGCGTAGACACCAGCAACCCGGTGTCACCGAGGGTTTTGTATTTCATTGTCGAACTCCTTTGGTTTGCTTATTTGGTTTTCGTTTTATTTTTGTGTATGTTCACACGCGCGTTTCACAGTGGCTTTTGATCGAAATCAAAAGTCGCCGCCGTCGCACTTTTTGTTATTTATCCGTTAGCGTTTAGACCGTTCCAAAACAATTCGAATCCTCTTTCTTTGTAGAAGTCCGATTTGTCCGGCTCTTGTTTTATGAATTGCAAGACTGTCTCTGCCTGAGCGGAAAAAACAGCAAGCATAAAGTGATAAGGAATGTTTTTGAACGCACCATTGGCAATGGCTCCTTCAGCAAGGTCTGTGAGTTCTGCAAAGCGTGCGGCTGTTTTGTCGCGCACCTCGGGTCGTAACCCTTCCCAAACCTTCAATTTATGCAGGACCGTCAGGCGATCGGGGTTTTTCGCGCCCCAATCAATGTAGTTGCTCCATATTTGGTGCATCTTGTCTTTGGCACTCGCTTTCGGCGAGAGATCGCAAAGCATCGACTCCGCGAGATCGTTTTTGATCTCCTCGTAGAGTACGTTCAACAATTCGTCTTTGCCTTTGAAGTAGATGAATAATGTTCCTTCAGCCATCCCCGCCGCGCTTGTTATCGATGCGGTGGACGCCGTCAGTCCATTTTTTGCAAATACCTGTATGGCGACCGACAGAAGTGTATTCCGCTTTTCCTCGCTTTTCGGCCGAGCCATTAGTCCTCCATTAATGAGTGAGTATACACTCATTAATTCGGGTGGTCAACCCCTGGGGTTTTTCAGCCTAGCGTTTTCTTTTGAGATTAGAGCTGTTAACCGAAGACAGACCCAATCTAGAGTGGAACCTTGGGTCAGATGACCGGTCTTTCAACGAACAGACCTCAGGTGAGACTATGCCTATTAATGACCCGGTTGGCTTTAACGAAGAAGCGATCATCAATTCTGTGATCGCCAAAATGATTGCCAAACGTGAAAAAGCACACAGTCCTGGCGTTCCGGCAAGACGTTTTTTGCATGGCAAATCGCTCGGTTTCGCGAATGCTGTTTTCACAGTTAACGAACTTCCCGAAGAATTACGTTTGGGATTTTTTGCTTACCCAAAAGACTATCGTGCAGTGGTCCGGTTTTCCAACGGTGGACTCAGCGAAAAGGCCTGGGACGTAATTCCGAATGTCAGAGGCATGGCTGTCAAAATTTTTGATGTGCCAGGTCCGAAAATGTTGCCTGGTGAAGAGTCTTCTAGAGAATTGGATATTGTTCTTGCGAACGATCAGACCTTCTTCGTCGCTCATCTGGAAGAGATTGCGCGACTAATGGACGGTAAATTTGCTGAGCTTCTCATGAAAAGCCCCGGCACAATCTTTCGAGCGCTAGCAGCTTCCAATAAGTTCGTAAGCAGTGTTTTGGACATTGATTACTTCTCTCAAGTCCCACATCGTTTTGGAGACAGGGCGTGCAAATTTTCTTTCACCCATGATGGTCAGCCCGCTAATTTCCCCAACATTTTCGACCCGAATTACATGCGTCATAGCATGGAAAAGCAGTTAAGAAGCGAGCCTTACTCATTTACATTCAATGTGCAGTTTCAGCAAAAAGGTGACTCGATTGCCGATTCAACGAAACGCTGGAAGGGTGATTTTATTCCGCTTGGTGAGCTGAGAATTTTGCAAATAAACAGAAAAATCAATGAATCAGATGGTGAAACACTGGAGTTCAACCCGTTTCGCACGTTGCATGAGCATGAACCTCTCGGCTGGCCGGGGAGGGCTCGAAAGGCTGTTTACGCTGCGGACTTCGCATGGCGTCAAAAAATCAACAGACAAGAGCAAGAAAAAGGCGAGCGAGCGCTGGTTTGAGGCCTGGCTAGAAAGTTCTTGCAGCCGAAGAAGCTGCGCTGGTTTGATTCGCTGAGAATTTAATGTTCTAAAGCCCGTTTTACCTCAAATGGTCACGATGTGCTCACGCTGTTTCGCTTATATAGATAGGTAATCGTCTCGAACTCTCCTCTCCCAGCGAGATGTCCATATGACTCACGATTTTTTGCCTTCAAAGGCAGAAGGCAAACAGCTTCAACCGGAATTCGCCTCAGGCGATACTGCCTCTTTGTCTGCAACGCCGGAAAAGCTCCAATTTACTAACGTAGTTGCCGGTGCCGCTGCTGAAGGCTCCGCTGCCACTGACAGTCGTGCCTTCCGACCGACTTCCGCCAGCATCGAAAAGTTTTTGAGTAATGAATGGATCTCTTACGGGCTCAGCCAAGATGATTTGCAGAAGATTGCAAAGTCTGCTGAAAAAGGCAACGATCCTCAGCGAGCTCAAGTTGCAAATTACCTGCGAGAAAATTTCGATGATTTGCGTGCGCTATCAGCCCATGGTGATAAGAGACTTACTAGTGAAGATTTGACGCTGTATTCGCAAATGTTGAAGCACAGCGAAAAAAATGTCGCGGGCGGCAAGGCGTTGGATTCCGGTCTGCAAGGCGTCCATTACGATCATGAAAATCGGGCAGGTACTATGTGGAAAGCCGGTGGCATGCTGGCCGGCTTGGTCGGCAGCCATAAAGTGTTCGACATGGTCGCTCACAATCCGGCGACGATTGCATCCACTCTCGGGCATGCTTTTAAGCATCCGGTTGCATACTTGGGAATAAAGACGGCCGCTCGCGTCGGTATAAACATCACTGGAGCCTATTTAGGCTCGCAGGGCGGCGCTATGATTGACCGAGGTCTGCAGGACGGCGGAGTGCGTAAGCATTTTGTTGATCAAGCAGAACCGGCAATGAAGCGGTTGTTCAAGGCGTAATTACAATTCTGCGTTATTACGCGGAAGCGAACCTTGTCGCTCACTTTAATACTGTTTCCAATTCTGACGCTTTGCCTGACCTGGAGGCGATTTCTATTTCTTTGATTCGAGAAGAAGTCTGTGTTGACTCTTGCGTCGTCCTCATCAATTTGTAGAAATTCCTTTGAGCAGTCTCAAACAGCTTTTTCATTTCCCTTTCAGTACCACTAATGGTGCATACTTGTTTTGCTCGGTTTTGAGAGCAATCATCAGATGTTTTTCCTCCGGCATACAAATGAGGTGAGAGCAAGCAACCCGAGAGATACGCGGCACCGGGCATGATGTAGCGCACTTGTATCGGGTCGAATGCTTTGTCTTCGTCCTCTGGGCTAGAAACCGCAAGAATGGGAAGTTCGTTGGGTGCTGGTTGAAATCTTTCCAGTGTTGGTTCTACCCAAACCCAGCCGGCACCAGGATGCCAGTACTCGGTCAACCAGTGCTCGAACATCGGACCATCGAACCATGTCGGCAGGTGCGAAACGGTTCGTGCAGGAATTCCGTGGGCACGAAAAAGCGCAGCGGCGAGATTGGCTTTGCTCGTGCAAGAGCCGCCGCAAGCGAGCGCTTTCTTTGCGTCAAGCGAATTGAACTCTACGCCTGGCTTGCCTGTATTCTCCGAGGTAAATTTAATTACGCTTTTCGCATAACTTTCCAAATCTGTGATGTTCTTTCCCAACTCTTCCGCTTTACCCTTGATGCCCGCATCTGCACTTTGAACACAAGCAGTACTCCTCAACCATGGCTTAGCTTCGGCAGGTAGTTGTGCTGCGAGTTCTGAGAGTTGAACTTTGGGAAGGTCCTTCTTCTTTCGCCCACTTATCAACACGAGAGACTTCCAAGTTATGATGGCTTCACCGTTATTGGGCGGCTTAACGTTAACTTTGCAGAGCCAATTTCTACCGTCCGCTCGTTTTGTGAAGTGATAATCGAGCAGTGCTCCTGCGGGTTGCACGGCGAGCTTGAAAGTGAGCGGAAATTGTTCTCTGTATAACCCCGGTATCGGAAGTGATACCACTCCAGACTTGCCGTTCGCAATTCCTTTAACCCGCACTAGGCAGGTTGCTTGCACTAGAGTATTGTCTTGCTCTGCGGGGGCGGCATGCTCGGCTATGGACTGCCCGGACTTCTTCTTTGGTCCTGCTTTAAGTCCCGCCATGCAAACATACGCTGCTGTTTTGTTGGGATTAACAATCCATATCGCTAAGTACTTTGAATTTTTTGGCGCATTATATACAGTGCTCGCCTTGGTCCATTTTGCTTTGTCGACAGAGAAGTCCGAATGCCACTTGGCGATGCAGTCGTCTTTGTTGTTGTAGGCAAAGGCATTAATCATGAGATTCGTCTTCGGAACATCGCCGCGCAGCATGCAGGAAAACTTCAATTCTTGATCGGTCGGAGTTGGGTCGATATTGATACCCACGTGCGACCATGCTTCTGGATCGCCTACGCCCTTTAACACGACAATTTGTCCAGCGATTTGTTTGTCGCTGACGAGGTCCGCGGATCTCAAAAACCATCCCTTTGCACCGGAATCGAAATTTGGATTCTCTAAAAGCTCAGTCGCGGGTGCAGCCTGCTTTTGCGCTAAACATGTGGGAAGTGCAAGAGTAAGCAGTGCGATTAGAAATGCGAATTTCAATAGAAATCTCATGGCAAAGTTTGCACCTCACCAGGAACAATCTCACCAGTTTCTAAATTGAAAAACTGCACTATCTTGGTGTCAAAATCGATTATGCAAAAGCATGGATTTTGCTGTTTTACGAGTGTGCCCGCATTGACGAATGTGACACTATCAATCTTGCGCACCATTCTCTGGTGAGTGTGTCCACTGACGACATATCTGGCTTTCGATTCGTACAAGATTTCTTCTAGCGCCATATTGCTCGTCAAGGCATAGCCTTGGTCGTCTGGCCGCAAAAGTGCCATATCGTTTTTGCCCAGTCCATGACAGAGCAAAAGCTTGCCACCAACTGTTTTGATTTCTTTAGTAGCGGGTAACTGCTGTAACCAATCTACCAATTCCGGACGGAGCTGAGACTTGTTATTCGATCCAGGCAGCATCCTCATTTCATTATTAAGCATCCATCTTTCGTGATTGCCGCTAATCACGTGCACATTGTGAGATTTGAGCAAATCGCAACATCTATTCGTATCTCCTGGTCCATCAACGATGTCCCCTACGCAAACAATCTCATCAACGAGCGAATGCAAATATTGCAGAGATTGCTCCAGAAGAGAATCTTCTGCGTGAATGTCTCCGATCGCTCCTAGCTTTCTGATCATTGTGTTTGAATTGCATTTCCCAGCATTGCGGCGCCTAATGAATTTATGCCCACTTGGAATCTTGTGCCATATTTAGAGCTTTGACGGACATTTCCACCCTTGTCGGAGTACTATAACTTACGCTATTAGAGATCTTTTGAGAGTTAATGTCTTTGGGTTTGGAAGTACAGTTATGCACAAATTTGCCAGTTGCCTTTTATCGTTTTGTATATTAGTGAGCACCATGAGCGGTGCGCATGCGAAAGCGAACGATGCTGATTTTAAAGTGATTGAAAAACGATTTGCTGATTGGACGGAAGCGTTCAACCGCAGAGATCTGGAAGGTTCGTGTGCTTTGTTCTCTAAAGAAATTAGAGCCGATCATCAGGGCGTTCCAACAGAAGATTGGCAGACCATGCGCGCGCGATTCCAAAAGCTGTTTGCCGACAAATCGCGCGACTACAAATACCGCTTCAAGCTGATCAATGTCTACCGATCAGGAGATTTGGCGGTGGGGCGAATAACCTGGTACTTAACAGTCACGAAGGATGGAAAACAGTCTTTGGAAGAAGAAACTCAGAGCATGGACGTGTTCAAGCCAAATAAAGAAGGTGTGTGGGAAATGGTCGATTTTGTTTCCTTCACGGAGTTGGATAAGCCAGATGCCGAAAAGAATGGCGCCGGTAAAAGCAATTAGTTGAGTTTGAGGAAGAACAATGGGCATCAAAGTTTGCTTAGCAGGTGTGACAGGTTGGACGGGGCAATGTGTTGCAAAAGCGATTTTGGAATCGAGTGATCTAGAGCTGACATCTGCTGTCGCGAGAAAGTCTGCCGGTCAAGACATAGGTGAAGCTCTCGGCATTGCGAAACTTGATCGCTCCGTGTCAGCTGATATCGATGATGCATTAGCACAAGGCGTAGATGTCTTCGTTGATTACACGAATGCTGCGTCTGTGAAAAGTAACGTGATGGCAGCACTTGCTAAGAAAGTGAACGTGGTAATTGGGAGTTCCGGTTTGACCGCGGTTGATTTCGAGGAGATTGAGGAGCTGGCGAACAAGAACCAGGTTGGCGTGATCAGTTGCGGCAACTTTTCGGTGACTGCTGCCCTGGCAAAGCGCTTTGCGCTGATGGCTGCCGAACATCTTCCACAATGGGAAATTGTTGATTATGCATCATCTACAAAGCCTGATGTTCCCAGTGGCACCACTCAAGAACTTGCGGAAGAACTCGAAAAGGTGCGAAAGAATAAGTTGGGAGTTCCGCTTGACCAACTGCACGGACCGAAAGAAGCAAGAGGTGCGCAGATTGCTAGTACCCCGGTGCATTCACTGCGGCTGCCGAGTTATGTAATTTCGTTTGAAACTATTTTCGGGCAGCCGCACGAACGACTTACCATCAGGCATGACGCAGGAACAGGTGCAGAGCCGTATGTCGCCGGGACGCTTTTGGCAATTCGCAAAGTGGTTAGCTGCAAAGGCTTGATCCGCGGACTGGACAATCTGCTATTTTCCAAAGGATAAGCGCTGTCTGAACTGTCCGAAGGAAATCACAGAAACGATGCCAACTCGATACAAACCAACGCAAAGCGCCTGTCCATTCTAAAGGCGCTTCTTCGGCTATCGGCTTTCTCTTTATTTTAATAACCCCAACTCGCGGCGTTTCTTTTTTGAAACCCCTTCAAGAACCAGATCATAAGATTTGCGGATGTAGTCCTTGAGCTGTTGATCCGTAAGACCAGGTTTTTCAAAATGTTGTATCCAGAGAAGTCCGCGTGATGCCAGATACGGTGCCGGGCACAAACCCGGTTGTTCTTGCAATACCTCGAATGCCCAGGGGCTAACTTTGAATGTATAGAATTCCTCTTCTTCTCCCATTCCGCCAATCGCAAAAACTTTATCGGCGACCTTCCACACATGGCATCCACCCCACTGCATCACGTAGGTGGTGCAGGGAAGCGCCTTGCAGTATTTGTTAAATTGGGCGAGTTTCAATAGTAGCGCCTCTTTCGGTTGTCTTCAGAAGAAAGTCAGTATGCAATTGTAGACAGCAGACAACCGACCTATAATAATTGTGCCCCATTTCAGAAAAAAGGAGCGTCTCATGGTTCACAAGAGGGTTGTTGACGCGCTTGAAACTGCGGATCCGAAGTTCAAGCATTGGAGAACCAGATTTAAGACTGCGGCTGGAGCCTTTGAGCAAGGTGAGCTGACGGAAACTCGAGCCTTGATGTTTCGCGCTCTTGCTGAAGCTGAAGGCTTGGATGATAGAAGCTTTGCTGTTCCTGCCAGCAATTTAGGCATCGCTATTATCAACATGCAACAGGGCAATTTGAAAGAAGCGAAGGAATATTTCGACAAGGGATTGAACGCGGCAAAAGGGCAGCCGGATCGAGCGAGCGAAGAGCTGTACGCCGCCGGACTTAGATTCAGGGCTATGCTACACGAGAGAGAAGGTGCGCTCACGGAAGCCGAGAATTGCTTACGGGAATCTGTATCTGTTCTTCAGAATCTGAGTACAGATAGTGCAGTGCAATTAGCATACTCGTTGTCTGATCTGAGCTTTATCTTGGTAAGGCTGGATCAAATTGAAGAGGCATCGCTGCTGATTCGTTCGGCGATGGAAATTCTTTTAGCAACTGTTGGAACTGAAGATCCTACTTTTGATTGGGCAAAGATGATTTTTCAAGTCTGTCACGTCGGTAAAGACGAAGAATTGCTGATGGAAACTTTTGAAATGTCGGCGACAAAGTGGCAGTACAAGGTTGGCGCTAAGCATCCCAATCTAATTCGCGCGTTAAGCGTGTACGCGGCTGCATTGAAAAAACGTGGACATACAGAGCGCCTGAAAGAACTCAAAGAAAATTTCTCAGGACTATTGAGTTTTTGATCACATCTGAAAATGGAAATAGAAATGAATAGTTTGATTCGAAAAAACATTGTTGTACATGCATTTGTTGCTTCGGTATTGGCGCTAGGACTGACCGCCTGCTCGCAGGATGCTCCTGCAGACGATGTTGCGGTTGCGAAAATGCCGTTGAGCGAGATGCAAGCAACAAGCTATTTGCCTCTTAATCCGGACAAACCAGGCACGCCGGTTACAATTCAAAATTATCTTGTACCTGGGAAATTCACACTTGTCCAATTTTTCAGTCCATATGACGGCGTTTCTCCTGGACTAGAGCCTCAATTGATTCAGCTCACGCAAGCAAGAAATGACATTGCAGTTCGAACCGTCAATGTTAATCGACCGGAAGAACAGCAAGGAATCGATTGGCAGTCACCGGTTTTGGAAGGTTCGGGCATTCAAAAGCTGCCATACTTTCAGATTTATGACCAATCGCGCAATCTACGTGCCCAAGCGCGGCCGGCATATGAACAGGTGAGCCAATGGGTGCAGTCTTTGCAGCCAGCGAGAGAACCTTATTAGTATGCACGAAAGAAATAAGCGTCTGCCGGAAAGCGATTAGCCTTCTGCCGGATCGTTCGTCTGGTTGTAGGCTGTTTCTGCATCTGTTTGACCGCGTTGAATTATTGCCAGATTTTTTGTGAATTGACCCCAATTAAACGCAACAGGATCTTTGCGATCGCTGGGCTGAATTTCTCCATGACCATAAACTCTAGAGATGTTGAATCTGTCTTCAATGTACTCGGCAAGTGCCACCAATGATCGAAGTTGCTTTTTGGTGTATTTCTGTTTTCCGCTGCGAACCAATTCGATTCCGATGCTGTTGTCGTTAGTGACACCACGCTGGGATGTTCTGTCATTTACATGCACTGTGGCGTAATTCGGGTCCGCCGTTAAAAGAATGGTGCCATCTCTGTCGACGAGGAATTGTGTGCCTGGATGGCGCGGACCGATATTGTTCCAGCTTCGTACCACTCTTCTTGCATCAGCCGGGCGTTCTGTTTCGGTTGAATGAAGGACGAGGTAGCGAATTGCTCCAGTGCGCTTGCGAATACCGCCTTTTAGAGGATAGTGCACAAAAGTTTTTGCTCGCACCAAATCTTCAGGAGAATACTTTCCTGCGCGCCCGTGTTTAAAACTGGCGATTATGCGCTTTCTCATGGCGGCTGAATACGGTGCCGACTTGATAGGGGTCATCCATATATTGGGCTTAGCCGGCTTTTGAACCAACCTTTTGGAAGTTTTCTTTTTGGAGGCTACGGTCCTGGTAGTAACTCTTTTCGTCACGACTTTCTTGGTGACGACTTTTTTAGTTGCGACCTTCTTAGTCACGACCTTCTTTGTAATTACTTTCTTTGCGGGTGATTTCGCCGGATTTCGTTTTTGAACGTGTATAAAAGTTTTATTGGTTCTGAGAGTAGCGGTATGGCTCGGAAGGGGAAGTGCAATATTGATGAGAAGGAGGAGTGAAACAATAGCAAGCCAGCGTGATTCCATTGTGTATCCTTAAAAACGGTACCAAGACGATACTGCTGACGGTGCCTGCAGATGCAAACGCCGTCATTGTTAAGCCGTTCCGTAGATTCAGGCTTTCTGTGCGCTAGAGAACAAAGTCTCCAACAATTTTTTCTGGGCAATAGTAATAATTGACTATCTGTCGAAATTTTTGTTCCGAAAAGGCGCGTGCGCCATTTTGGAGCCATCTCAATACTTTCACAATAATGGTGCAATGCGAATTTGTGAGCGTTTTGGACATCAAACTTAATCGCTTGTTGCAGACGTTTACATACAGCGGCGAGAGCCTACACCATTGATTCAACCGGAGAGCTTTTCCGCTTTATCTTCCGCTTCGAAAATTCTTGCCACGATGCGTGGACGAAGCGTCATCTCCTCAATCAGATCAACACAAGCCATGTAGATTATCAACTGAAGCCACGAAAAAATCGGTGTGAAAAGAAAAGTGCCGACAGCCAGAAGCTGAAAGGCAAACGCAACGATGGTGGCACGCTGCCAGCCAACCTGAGTCATTGCAGGATTTTTGAACAAGTTAATCGAGCGTTTGATTAGAAGACCAACAATCACTAACGAGATTAGCAAGCCGCCCGCCAAAACAATGTAGTACAAATGCTGCCCTTCCATTGGCGGCCATTCTTGTTTTAAATTCGGTTCTTTATCCCAGGGTCTAACTGTTTCTCCCCAGAGAGCAAGCACATCCGCCAGCAAACATTGCTGATAAAAATATGTTTTCTCGCGCGCAGGTGTCCATTGCGGAAAGCCAAGAACATTGAGTGCGCGCAAGATCAAATGCCATGAGTAAAAGTCGCTATTTGCTCGACACGCGCCGATACCAATGCCGGTGGCAGCACCACCCAAACCAAATGCGACCGGTCCTGTAGGAAATTGCGTGGGCATACGCTTGCCGTGATACCACTCAGTAATCCCCAGCATGCCGGCAAATGGCACGAACCAATCCTTGCGAAAACGCGCAAACTGGCTCTTCGAAAATTCAGGATCGATATTCGGCAAAAAGCCTAAAGCCCAAGAAATTGCACAACCGCGCGGCACATCCTGAATCTGTCCGCTGTGCGGATCTACCTGTGCCACCATCATGCCGGTTTCTTTATCCAGATGGGTTTTCAGCCAATCAAGCCAGGCATTTCTGGACTTTGAATAGTCCGTGTGAAAGATCACATCATGAAGACGCAACGATTCCAACGCAAAAATTGCATCTTGTGCCCATGTATAGCCGGGATAACATTCGGGAAAGGGTGCGACATTACTAAGAAAAGAATCCGCTATCTCGTCCGATCGGTCGTGGAAGTCCTGGATGATTTTGGGATTTTTGCCGCCTAGCAAGATGTATCCGGCTCGCAGCAGATTCGAATGCCCCGCGATGATTATTCCGCCCTTTGGTTTTATCTTGTCGTTGATATCGAACGGTGGCTTGCTTGCCAGATCGGCTATTGTCGCCAGCAGTTTTTCCAACTCCGCCCTTGCCTGCGAGCGGAAAGTTTCATCGCCGGGACGATCAATGGACATGTTGATAAGCGTGTAGCCGTAAAAAGAATAGACGAACATTCCGGCTTCCGGAACAATCATCATCTGCAAGACCGGTTCACTGGAGTTGAGCCGCCGGCGCACCGAGCGCAACTGTCCATCAAGCTCGAATTGAGAAATCGAAGGACTATTCAGGTCGATGTGCGAGGCGGCGCCAGCCAGCCAGGAACCGCAGCAGGAAATGGCCAGCACGCACAAAAAGATGCTGAAAAGCTTTCGTGCTGGAGTGGCAATCAGGATTCGTCGTTTCATTTGCTCATACTGCTTTGACGGAACTTTTATTTGTTGCGGTCTAGGCTTAGTCTCTACCCGTCAAACCATTGTCACACAGGGTTCGCTAAGGTAGTGCAGATTAGATTAAATGGATGCTTGTTGACGGCAACGTGCAGTACCCTTTGGTAGGCGAAGTTGAATTCTGAACGACGTCAAATAAAACGGCGTCCGCAGTGTCTTACTCGACGATATCTGGCAATGTTTATTGGAATAGGCAATTCCTGCCGATTTGATAAGCTGCCGTGGGGGAACTAGCTCATCAGGCAACTTACTTTCTTCCTAGGATTTTGGGATTTTTGGAACAAACTGCCGCCCGCTTAGTCTTCCTGGTTTTCCTCTGCGGAATGTTTTAATGGCAAAGTCCGGTACGAACGAAACAACGAAAACCTCAAGGGAGCAATTCTTTGAGCTATATTCCGCTGACGAGGACGAATACGGATTCAGTCTTCAAACGTATGCGACTGTCGAGCGGTTCATCCGCTTTTTCTATAAAAAGTGGTTCGGCGTAAAAACAGTTGGATTAAACAATATACCGTCGAAGGGCAAAGCTCTTTTGTTTGGAAACCATTCTGGTGTTTTGCCCATCGATGGTTGCCTACTCTATGATGCTGTGATAAACCAGCATCCTGAGCCACGCAGAATCAGATTTTTGGTGACGAAATTTCTCTTGACCGCACCCATGATTGGAAAAACATTGCGAGGTTTTGGTTGTATTCCGCCTGACTATGAAACTGCAACCAAGTTGCTTAGAAAGAACGAATTGGTCTTCTTCTATCCGGAAGCTGAAAAAGGAACTGGGAAGCTCTATAAGAACAGGTACAAACTGGTCGAGTTCAATCCCGGATTTGTCAAAGCAGCCATCGAAACAGGTGCGCCTCTGGTGCCAATAGTGACGATAGGCGGCGACGAGATCTATCCGCTATTGTTCAATCTCAAGCCAATTGCAAAACTAATGGATGCGCCGTATTGGCCAGTTACTCCTTTTTATCCAATGTTGCCGTTTCCCTTCAATGCAATTCCTCTTCCTGTCAAGATTTTGATTTGTGTCGGCGAGCCATTTGAACTCAAGTACGCGCCAGAAGAAGCGGAAAACGAGAACCTGGTGGCGGAGGTTTCTAATGATATTCAGAACTTCATTCAGGCAAAAATAAACGATCTGCTGGAGATCAGAACTTCGCCCTTCGCCCGCTGGAATTTGGACAAAGTAGATGATTACGCGGCAACGGCAAATCGCAAGCTTTCGTTGGAAAAACATTTGAAGTAGCCAATGCTATTTCGGCTCTAATCTTCGTGCAATCTTCCTAGTACATTGTTGCCGATGATGTTTCTGCGCTGCATCTCGTAATAGTTGTCTGCAGTACGTGCTTTTATGAAATTGGCATCTTGTCTGTATGCTAGATAAACAGCGCCTTCGGCCAGAGCAATGCCGCCTAGAATCAAGCCGTCGATAGCCCAACCAGCTGGACCACCAAAAGCACCTGCAGCCAGAAAGGGTGTGAAAAGAGCGCTTACGGCGGTAATCGGTCCAAATTTCTGCATACGTTCTGAACTCAGCAACTCTTGCTTCCATGTTTCATACGCAACTTTTTTAGCTAAAGGGTCAAAGGCTTCGTTAAGCGCACCTGCATCTTTTAGCGAATAACCGCTCTCAGATTCTCCTTGCTCGACCAAGTGCGTTAATTCGTGCCAATTGAGTCGTGCGGTTTTGAACTCGACAGTTTGTGACAGCGGATTGGATGCGCTTTCCAATGCATCCATCTCTTTGGGTTCGACTACACCGTCTTTATCCAGATCCATCGCCGCAAAATTCGTTTGCATCCAGGAAGACAATCGCTTTGCGTCTTGCGCCACGCCAGGCATGTAATAGGTTTGTGTTACGCCGGTCTCTTTGCCATAAGCCAGCAGATCTTTCTCGAAACCATTTGCGACGACGCTGTCAGATGTGCTTTTGGCGTGAATCGCTACTTGTTTTGCGAAATTGCTAATTTCGCTGACATCCACCACAGTTTCGTTGTGGATGTTAACCCTGTCGAATTTGTCGAAGTTTTTGTCGATAAACGTCGCCGTCTGTCTCTGCTCTCGAGAAAGATTTGTATTTGCAGTTGCTGCCTTGAGTTCACTCTGGGTTACAAATCCGGACTGATCGGCGTCGATTTGTCCGTAAGCTTCAGTAAAGAAAAAATTGACAGCCAGCGCGGCTGCGGCCCGTTCGTTAGAAGGGCCGTAATCCCATTTTTCTCGGTCCGACATCCTATCAAAATTCACTTCAGACTGAGACTGATTTTTCGCCATAGAGACTTCACCTGTTTTTAGAAACAAACCGCATTGGGTGGAGCGCATTGCTGGGACAATGGGTGTCCAAACAGGAAATCAGTTTTCCGTGTCAGGAACGTGGCAGCTTGTGGCCGGGTCCAGCTAATCTACTTTGCGATAGAAGGCGTCGACCAGGTTGTCCGGATCGTAAATGACTCTGTAACCGCCGGACAAGATTTCACCTAGTCCAGTATGTACTATCAGACGCTGGTATCAAACATGTGTTGCTGACGGAAACAAGTGTCGGCTCAATGCGTCGATATGTTTCAAGTCCATAGAAATTGGATGTGCATTCTTGAGGTTGCACATGAACCTTCGCACGCGAAATTCCCGCTGGCTGAGCTTGTTGACGAGCGTAGCTCTCTGGTGCAGTGTTGTGCCGGTGGTAGCGCAGCCGGTGCAAAGCCAGGCACTTGATGCTGAAAATATTGCGGCAAAATCTTTATCGGTCGCTCAATCAATGAAATCTACCGGATATTGTTATGCCGGAGTTAGCAAGGCTCTGTCACCATTGGGTGTTGTCCTGACTGGCGAGGCGGCGTTTCAGGCACGCGATTTGTTACTCGCAGATTCTCGTTTTACTCCAATTTCGCTCGACGATAATTCTGAGCTTCAGCGCGGCGATATCCTGGTGTTCAACAAATCATCCTCTCGCCCGTACGGACACATTTGTGTTTATCAGGGCAACGATCAGGAGTCGAGCGATCATGTCTCGCGCCTGACTTCGCCGGAGCCGTATGGTGGTCTTACTGTCTTCAGGCTGCAATCTGAAAACGCCCGCATTGCGAGCGCTTCGCACGGGCAAGAATGGACATTTCGAATGCCGGTGGCTGCTCCGGATTTTCGGCAGCCAGATCCCTCGGCTGTTCCTGTCAGAAATTGGCCGCAGAAAGGCCCGTCAGATACATATCGGCAAAAGCCTTTGAAGCATAATTATAGTGATACCAAAAATAGTGGCATAATTAAACGTGCCGCGACATTGATAGATCGACATTTTGCAATCACAAATTCAACTTCTTCTCGGAAAGCACTGAAAGATAAGTTGATTCGCTTTGTTATACAGAATCTTTGAATGAGTTGTTTGCGAGGCGCTGCGCAATTAAGCAGGAACATACGTCAGTTTGATTACGTTATCATCGATCAGGTCGCTGGACAAATGGCGAAGTGGCGGGCGAGGTCCTGCAAAGAATGGCTTGCCCTGCCCAACTACGAAGGGGTGGAGGTAGAGTTGATATTCGTCTATCAAACCAAGGTCGGTCAGACTCTTCGCGAGTTCTGGCCCGGCGACTTCGATCTCTCCGGTAATTTCGGCTTTTAGTTTTTTTGCCATCGCCTCAAGGTTATCGGAGATGAGTGTTGCATTCGGACCGACCGAAGTCAGAGTGCGCGATACGACCCATTTTGGTTGGCTTCGCCACGCCTCTGCGAACTCTTGCTCTGCCGCTGTCCATTCATGTGACTCTTCGTCCCAATATCGCATAGTCTCGTACATGCGGCGTCCATACAGACTGCCGGCCAGCCCACGCGCGTGTTCAATGAAGTGACGGAAGACTTTGGGACCAGGCGCAAAAGCTGTGTGGTCTACATAGCCATCAAGTGACTGGTTCAATCCAAAGACGAGCTTCGCCATTCTATGTAATCTCCATTAATTTGCTAAATCCTACTACTCTCACGTGGAAGCTGCTGCAAATTCCACGAATGCTTAAAATTCGGAAGCCAAGGTGGTTCCACTTGACCGAATTAGTGGGTAAATATCTGTCACTGGCAGTCGAGGGAAGGAGAAGGCGATGATTCGAGCACTGTTTAACGGATTTATTGGAGCAATGGCGCTTACGACAGTCCATCAGGCTCTTCGACGCTCCTTGCCGGACGCACCGCAATTGGACCGCGTAGGAATGAGAGGCGTGGAGCGGTTTTATTCAAGAATTGGAGCTCACCCACCGAGTGGAGACCGGCTTTTCCTTGTTGCTCTCATTGCCGATCTTTTGGCAAACTCCATCTTGTTCAGTCAGGTTGGGTCTCGTGGTGGATTTATGAGTATCGGGAAGGGGGTTTCTTTGGGACTTAGCGCCGGCGTTGGAGCCGCGACCTTGCCAGCTGTGCTTGGATTGTCAAAAGGTGCGACAAAGAGAACAAGAAGAACAGCAGCGCTGACGGTTGGAATGTTTATGCTTGGTGGGCTTGCAGCTGGTTTGGCAGCTCAATGCGGAGGCTCTCGCTCCGGTAGGTAGCAAACGAACAAATAGGATCGCTGGTGTCGGTATAGATGCAGTCTATGTCCAGAAACCTTTATGCGGTTCGAGTAATTCGGTTTCCATTTCTGGAACAGGACCAATCAACTGGATTTGCTTCTGCCCATGATCGAAAATGTACTTGCTTGGAACATTGAGAGTCTGATTCATCTTACTGTTGCCAGTTAGCTTTCTGAGCATCTCCTCTGTGCCACCGTAGACCACCCTGCCTATATTGGCCCAGTAAATGGTGCCGGCGCACATTGCACATGGCTCCATCGTGGTGACAAGTGTGCAGTTAGCTAAATACTCTTCTGAATAGGTCTCTGCAGCTCGACGAGCAATCTCTGTTTCGGCATGGCGCACGACATTTATGTTGCCCTGGTGCATGATTATTGTTGTGTTGTCGGGGGCAACAAGAACGGCTCCAAATGGGTGATGACCAAACTTCTTCATTTCTATGGCGACATCGTTTGCTGCGCGAAGAGCGCTGACTATTTGATCATGAGTCATCTCTTTGGACTTTTCGTTCAAGGCAATAGTTACTCTCTGCTTGTTTGAAGTTGCTTTCTTTTCGCCTCGCTCCGTCGACAATGTGTCGGCGAGACAAGTTGTACATGCCAGCCCAAGAGTTAGTAAAAGCCCTACAGCCAGTTTTACAGTCGAATTGGTTTTCATCATAAATCCATTCTTTTGGCTCCGCAAGATTTTTGCAAGCTAGAGATAAGTAGCCAAATAGTTACCACCCTTATACCAGAAAATCTTGTCCTCAGTAATTTTCTCGTCTTTCCTTTTCTGGTGAAATGCCGGACAACGTAGTTACAGTGGTTGCGGTCATTAATATTGTAGAGATTTGCATAGGTGAAGTTTTGATGTTCAATCTCGCTGACTCTCAAGAACGCTTCACTCACCAATTGCTTGGCGTTATGGACGTGGTTTCGGCATCAAAGCCATAAAGAAGCAATGGAGCATTTTTGACTGGTGGTACTCGTCTTAATACTCCAGTCGCAAACACACACTTATTTGGTTGAGCAGAACCTTCGGCAAGTTTGCCAACGATCAATATTCTTCCTGTTGAGTCGTAGGACAAGAGTCGAAATGACTTGTCGCTTCCCTGGAATAGTTCGCCTTTGAGAGTGATTTTCTTGCCGACGTTTTTCTCAAGAATATTGTTGGGAAACGAGAAAAGCCACTGGTCTTCTTTTTGTGGTCTATCTACGAAAGACAATTGGTCGGCATAAACAAAATCCCCAGCGGGCAATCCCTTTTTTACGATTTTTCCTACGGCTTCCAACTTGGAACGAAGGATGGTGCGCTTTCGGTCAATTTTGTCCATCACCGGGGATTCTTCTACTACGTACACATCAGCGTCAGTAACGATTGAACCGTTTTTCATTTCCTTCGCTGCCGCTAGAACCATCGGTCTTTTATTTGCATCCAAAAGGAGATCTTGTTTTGCGGGTTCGAGCGCGAGTCTATTGCTGCAACCAACTAACGACGCGCAAAGGAGGACGGTAAGCAGATAGAGCTGCTTTGGGATGACCGGATTGCGATTTTTGATGCAATGCAACTTATTCACCTGGTTTCTGATGGTTTCATTGTACTAATAAACAAACTCAGGCTGAAAGCATTGCCTCCCATCTCGAAGAATCTGGATAAATCAGAGACTAAACAGTTGTGCTTCCACCTTCAGGTTGGCGATCATTGCACACTTCCATCCCCGTAGCTATCTTGCAGCAACTATATTGTTGGCGGCGGCCCAGCTGCTGATGTCTCGTTTTGTGAGTGCTGCAGCCATTAGGTCTGGAAATAAATCAGGCGTGCAGGCAAATGCAGGTGAGCCCATACTTGCAAAAGCGCTGGCATTATCGGCATCAGAAACTGGCGCGCCGTCGTCACTGAGAGCCAGAAGCGTCACTAGTTGAACACCGGAACCGATAATGCTGTTCGCTCGGCTGAGCATTTCAGCTTTGTTGCCTCCTTCATACAGATCGCTAATCAATATCATGACGGTGTCATGCGGGCGTCTTACTAGACTCTGGCAATATGCTAGCGCTCTGTTTATGTCGGTTCCACCGCCTAACTGCGTGCCGAAAATCACTTCTACCGGGTCGGCTAGCTTGTCGCTTAAGTCGACTATTGCGGTGTCGAACACGACAAGTTTGGTGCTTAACGCGGGAATGGAAGCCAGAACTGCCGCAAAAATGCTGGAGTAAACTACTGATGTTGCCATAGAACCGCTTTGGTCAACACACAAAATTACGTCCTTCAAGCTCGAACGTTTTCTGCCAAATCCTATTTTAATTTCCGGAATGATGGTTCTGTATTCCGGTTGGTAATTCTTCAAATTAGCCTTGATAGTCCTGTGCCAGTCAATTTCATTGTGGCGGGGGCGTCGGTTCCTTTGCGAGCGATTCAGGGCACCCATGATGGCTTGCCTGGTCGGATTGGCGAGTCTCTTCATTAGCTGGTCGACGACGTCACGCACAACGCGACGG
>PNKB01000058.1 GCA_013997645.1 Cyanobacteria bacterium PR.3.49 | reverse complement strand
AGCGGGAGAGGCGTGCGCTGCCGGTTTTCTTCAGCAGCCAGTCGGAAATGAAACCGGCTGAGGCAAGCAAGATTGCCGCGGTAAGCCAGGGAGCGACGACAAACCAGCCTACTTCTTTGAGGTGCATGCCGTAAGACTTTTCAAAGTATCCAGGCAACCAGTAAATTGCGAAGAAGAGCAGGTAGCCGAAAGCGAAGAAAGCGATGTTGTTGGACATGAGCGACGGATTCAACAGCATGAATTTATACGTTGTTTTGCCGGTCGCCAGATGATGCGATCTTCTGTCCGAGTCTTTGATTTCTCGATCGTGCGATTTTCCTTCGCGAATGTGGTTGAGTTCGGCATTCGAAACGAATGTGCAGGACTCGGGATAGTCGCGGAAGGCATAAACCCAGACTACCGCCCAGACGATGCCCAGCGCGCCTAATACGACAAACATCCCTTTCCAGCCGAGACTGAGGATGAGGGTCGTGATAAGCGGGCCGCCAAGAACGCTGGCGAAGGGAACGGCAGCTAAGCCGATGGCCGTGGCGCGGGCGCGTTCGTTGGTCGGCAACCAGTCGGCTACCGCACGGGTCAAGGCCGGAAAGTGAGGTCCTTCAGTGACACCGAGGAAAAGTCTAAAGGCAAACAGAATCCAGAAACCTGATGCTAAGCCCATCATGGCTGTTACTGCCGACCAGAGAATGGCAGCAATCGGCCACACTTTGTGGGCGCCCCATTTATCGACCATGATGCCGCCGACCGTGGTCATGACCATGTAACTGATAGCGAATGCCGAACCGATGTAGCCGAATTGGGCGTCGTTGATGCCGAATTCCACCTCCATCGCTTTACGGGTGTAGGACAGGGCGGAGCGGTCCAGGTAATTGATGAGGGTAATGAGGAAACCTAGGGCGATGATGAACCAGCGATAGTTGCCGACTTTGCCGGTCACCTCGGAAGCTTTCGTTGAGTCCTGCGCGGGCTGCTCCGGACCTGACCCTGTGTTTGCCGCATCATCTGCTCGGGCCTTGGTTCCGTTCATCATGCCTCCTGGGGCTTCCGGCTGCCGGACACGAGTTTTGCCCGCTTTGCCGAATTTTCGGCGCCTGGGAGCAAAACCATCCACGTGATTGAACAGAGAATATTAACGGATAAAGGGTCATTTTTTGCCGTCCGGGAGGGGTAGAAAGTAAAAGCAAGAGCTGCAATTTGTTAGGTTTAATCTTTTGCTTTGAACTTTTTTCTTCAAACCTTCGTCAATAAGAAGTAGTGGCCTTTTCAGGCCGATTTCTTACGACAAGAATTCGTTTCCTCCGGGAAGTCTCTATGGAGAACTACTAATGAAATTAATGGAAAAACTGCCGGTAGCCCTGTCCGGCATGTGTTTGGCGGTTTTGTGCAATACCCCTGTGATGGCACAGGAAGTGGATTTGCCGGACGATGTGAGCGAAGGACCGCCGCCAATGGAAGGGATGATTGAAATCAGCCTGGATGGCGACGGCAGCCCCGAATTCAATATCGCCATGGACCCGAATGCCATCCAGATGGCAGCGCCTGGTGGTCACGGCGGTCCCCGCATGATGATGATGCGCAGAGGCTTCGGCGGTATGCGCGGCGGGCATTGGGGGCGCGGCGGATGCCCCTGGTTGGGCGCCCTGGACCTTTCCGACGATCAGTACGAGAAAATCTATGCCCTGAAAAATTCTTTTCTGGATAAAGTCGGACCAAAAATGCTGGAAATCCGTACACAAGAGCGCCATTTGAAGGATGCAATGACTCAGTCATCCGTGGACGCCAAGGCAGCTCGCCGCATGCAAGACACCATCAACAACCTGCGCGCCGATGTTTCCAACATCAAGTTGGACAACAAGCTTGCAGTGCTGGATGTCTTGACCGCCGAACAACGCAAGAAAATCCGCGATTGGATGATCAAAGGCGGGCGTGGCATGCATCACAAAGGACCGGGCATGCGTATGGAGAAGAAAGACAGCTAGTCGGACTTCCCGGTCAGCACCCGGCAATCAAAAGATTTTTCGGCGAAAAATCTTTTTTGCTTGGAAAACGAAATTAGGGCGGCGGCACTCGTCGCCCTTTTCTTTGCGCCGCAACTTAATGTATGCGCCCGACCTAATTTTCCGGAGCCAACCTGTAATAAGATTTGTAGTTACAGTCCATTGATGGTTTGAACTCCCATCTGCCCCCCTCAGTTCCTAAAGGCTCGCTCGTTATGAAATTGGCTAAAGCACTCAGCGGAATCTTACTATTCGCTCTATTGACGGGAGCGTCGGCCGACACCAAGTGTCATGCCGAATGGTACGACAGCGATCGTTCTTGCCTGGAGCGAGCTCGCACGCTCTTCGGCACCGGGCAGTTCGACGAGGCGCAAAAGGCTCTCGATAAAGGTGTTGCCCTCAACCCGCGCAATGCAGAACTGTTTTACATGCGCGGCGTACTGTACAGCACGATGAAGCGTTTTGACCTGGCACTCGCTGATATGGATCAAGCGATTGCCCTCAACCCGAATTCCGCATTCTATTATGTAGCGCGCGGAACGCTTTATTCGAATCAGAATAAATACGACCTGGCAATCAAAGATTATGACCAGGCGTTGCGATACGAACCCAGAAATGATTCGGCTCGTGTAAATAAGGAATATTGCCAGACCGAACTGCAAAAAATTGCTGATGCTGCTGCCGGCAAGACTCAAGTTACAAGCAGCCTCAACCTAGGTGTTGCTGTTTCGACGGCTGTTCCGATACCGGTTCCAAAGGCGCCGAAAGAAAAACACACCAAGAAAGGTGGAGCAGATGTTGGAGCTGTTTCGAATGAAAGCGCCAACCTTGCCAGGTTGACCAAAGAGCTGGAAGAAAAGCAAAAGCTGAAAGAGCAAGAGCAAGCTTTGTCTGCCAAGCTCGATGCAGAGCGCAAAGAAAAAGAAGAGCTCCTGAAGAAACTTGCCGAAATAAAGGTCGCCTCGCGCACCGCCGATAAGAAGGCTACGGAAGAGGCAAAGCCTGAAGATAAGCCGGTTAAGGATAAGTGGGCTTTGATCATTGGTATCAGCAAATTCAAGAATGAAACTTTGAATTTGAGATATCCCAGCAAAGATGCCAAAGACTTCTATGACTATCTGATCACTGATGGTAAATTTCAGAAAGACCACGTGAAGCTGCTTCTAGACGATCAGGCTACACGCGGAAATATCCTTTCCGAGCTTGGTGACAGATGGTTGCCTCGCATGGCTGCCCCGGATGACCTGGTGTTGATTTATTTCTCCAGTCACGGCAGCTCGTCCGACCTCGATGTCGGCGGCGTCAATTATCTTCTTGCACATGATTCAGAGCCGGATCAACTCTTCGCTTCCGGACTGGCAATGCAAGACTTGACCCGCGTCATCAAAGGTCGCGTTCATTCAGATCGCGTTGTATTGATCCTTGATGCTTGCCACAGTGGAGCTGCCGAACCTGAGTCGAAAGGGCTTACTCGTGTGAAAAACGTGGATGCAGAAGCGATCGCTCAAGGTACCGGACAACTGGTCATCTCCTCGAGCTTACCCAGCCAGGTTTCGTGGGAATCCAAGGAAGTTGCCAACTCTGTCTTCACCCGTTATCTGATCGATGGCTTGAAATCAAAGGGTGACAAAACCACTCTCAATGAAGCCTTCAATTTCATGAAAGACAAAGTGCAAGGCGAGGTGCTCCGCGCGCGCGGCGTGCTTCAGACGCCAGTCTTGAAGAGTAAGTGGCAGGGACACGATATCGTTATCTCGGCACCACCAATAGAACCACGGATAGGTTTGTAGTTTGTCTGTAACGTTCAGATATTATGCGAGGGAGGCGTGTATGCGCCTCCTTTGTGGTTTTTGGAACACTATTTGCGCTTGCCTGGACCCGGCTTTTTGCCGAGCTTTCGTTGTATCAATGCATATTGATCGATTGTTTCCGCCAAAACCTGATTATCTTGATTGTGCTTGGTTTGAATATCAATAGATTGCTTATACAAAGGCTCTGCCATTTCGAACTTGCCTTGATCGCAATAAATGTCTGCCAGCATTTTGAGGCAGATAGCTACTTTCGGATGGTCTGGTCCGAGGGTTTTAATGCGAAGCGCGAGATATTTCTTGCCGGTCGCTTCTGCTTTTTCGATCTTCTTTTGATCGCGATACATCTCGATCAAGTTTTCAAATGCGCTCGACATTTGCGAGCTGGTTGCATCTTCTTTCTTCTCGTAAATTGCAAGCGCTTCCTTGAAAAGCGGCTCAGCCTCTTCGAAGTTGCCGAGTCGGTAATGCAGTGTGGCGAGGCGATTCACTGCCAGCGCCACTTCGCTGTGTTTCACACCAAGTGATGCTTTGAGATTTTCTGCAGCGCGTTCGAAAAGCGGAATCGCTTTTTTGTATTTCTTTTGCTCGAAATTCAACATTGCCAGTTCGTTCAAAGTCAGCCCGACATCTTGATGTTCGGGACCATAGGCGCTTTCTCGAATAGCCAGCGCGCGGTGTGCGAGAATTTCCGCCTGCGGAAGATCATTGCTGTATCGATAAAGTTCGACCAACTTGTCCAATACATTGGCCACGTCAGGATGTTTTGGACCAAGCGCTTTTTCATAGACAGCAACCAGTCTTTGCCAGAGCGGCAGCGCTTCATTGTGCCGGTTTTGCAACTGCAAAACGTCAGCCAATCTGCCGAGTGGCGCGCCAATCTCCGGGTGTTCCGCGCCAAAAGAATGCTCGCTGATTATGAGCGCGCGGCGCAAAAGTTTTTGTGCTTGTTGGTAATGTGCTTGTGATTGAAACACCATGGCGAGGTTGGTGAGACTTTCGGCAATATCGGGGTGATACTCGCCAAGAATGCGTTCTTGAGCCTTGATCAAATTTTCCAAACACTCTTCTGCTTCAGCGAGTTTATTCTGCGCGCGGAAGATTGCCTCGAGGTGTTTCAAGTAATCAACCAGCGTTTTTTCATAGGCGGGGTCCTTTCCTTCTTTCAGCTTCTCTAAATTTGCTATCGCGCGAAGCAGTAATTGCTCTGCTTCTTCGTGCCTTCCGGTTTCGTAGTAGAGTGCAGCGAGGTGATTGAGCTGCGTGCCTACAACAGGATTTTTGGGGCCGTAATGGTGCTCTTGAATGGCAAGCGCGCGCTTCAGAAGCGGCTCGGCAGACACAAAATTCTTTTCTTCCAGATATGCTTGTGCCAGATTTTGCAGAGTTTCCACCAGGGCGGGATCGTCCTTCGCGTAATGCTTTTCTTGAATCGCGAGATAACGCTGAAACAGCGGAGCAGCCTCTAAGTATTTGCGCTCAGATTGCAGAGTCTTGGCGAGATTGAGAATATTGATCGCCATGTCCGGGTGGTTGGGACCTAGCGCTTTTTCCGCAATGTTCAGCAGGCGTCTATAAATTGGCTCTGCTTCGTGAGTGCGCCCGAGTTCGCGGTAGAGCGAGCCCAGATTAGAGAGAGTATTGACCACTTCAGGGTGCGCCGGTCCAAGCGCTGCTTCGCGAATCTGCAGAGACCTGCGAAAGAGAAATTCCGCTTCTTCCAGGCGATTGGTGTCGACAAAGTAAACAGCCTGGTCGTTGAGAATCCTGCCGGCTTCTGGGCAATCATTGCCGAGGGTTGTCTCAGTCATTTTGAGCGACTGAATAAACAATGGCTCGGCTTCCGTGTAATTGCCGCGCGCGTGTTCGAGCTTGGCGAGATTGTGCAGGCATGCGGCGACGTACTCATGGGATTCGCCGAAAGCCTTTTTATACAGGGTCAAAATACGCTTAGCCAGCGGCTCTGCCTCGTCAAACTTCTCCTGGATATAGCAGAGCGCGAAGAGGTGATTGAGGCTCGTCGCCACATCCGGGTGCTCAAAACCGAGCGTGGATTCGCGCAGAGAAAGCGAACGCCTGAATAGCGGCTCGGCTTCGCGGTAGCGTTTGTCCTGAAAGCAGATATCACCGAGCCGGTCGAGCGACAGAGCCAGACGTGGGTCGCCTTTGGGAAAGCCTTCAGCAAGTTTGACAGCTCGTCGCCATAACACCTCAGCTTCGGCGTTGTTGCCGTAAGTTAGAGCATGCTCTGCGTCCGATTTGAGACGTTCCCACTCGGTACTCATTGGGGTGTCGGCAGTCCTCCTCATATCCAGCTGGCGAAGCATCGCATCGCCCCTACATTATCTACCCGGACGTTTAGCAGTTCATAATTCCAGAAAAAAGCAGGCTGTCAGGCGATCAACGGGTGCGCAGGATGCGGTAACATCACCCAAAGGCAGATTCTTGTATATCCCGCCAGTACTTTGTCGTCAGGAAAAATGAGCGATTTTGATGAACTGAACAGGCTGGTCGAGGCGATTGAGACCGAATCGACCCGGCGTGAGGCGCTGCGGCATTTGCACGCTCTGGCCGACTATCTTCAGTCCCGGCTGCCGATTGCTGGGATTTCCAAGAGATCGAAAGAGCCGGAAATCGAAAAAATCACCAAAGACCCGCTAGCGGCGATGCTCAATATCAAGGTGATTAATATTCCGGGATCGCCTGCGCCTTTGCGCTTGCTCTTGCACACGGCTGTTTTCTCCCCTGAGGAATGGGCGAAGACATTTGCCGAAGGTTTGCTGAAAAATCCTGATCTTTTCCACGGCAGAACAGTCGTGGAGCTGGGGACCGGATCCGGCTGGATTAGCCTCCTGATGATGATGCGCACCAAAGCAAGTTCGTTGCTTGGGCTAGATATCAATCCCATTGCTGTTTCCATTGCGCGATTGAACAGCTGGCTGAACGGCACCACTCGTGATGGCGAACCAATAAATTCGCTTTACGGTGTTCCTTTTGCTCAGGCGTTTCAGGCAAAAGAATCTGATCTGCTTGGTGAGCCGCTTTCCAGGAAGGCTCGGTACGACCATATCATCGGCTGTATTCCGCAAGTTTTGCATCCGGACCCACGCAAGTCGACCGACGAGTCCGGTGAGAGGTCGCACAAAGACTTGTACGACCTCAGCAATTACTGCTTTCAACAGGGCATTCTGGAAGACCGTTTTGGACTTCCATTGATAGCCAGAGCGTTGGAAGAGGCTCAATTGTGCTTGAACCCGGGCGGCCGCGTGACGCTTGTATTAGGGGGAAGACCCGGGCCGCAAGCGATAGATCAGATGTTCCGCCGGCGCGGTTGGGAACCCCGTTTAATCTGGAGCCGCCGCATTCAGCAAGCCGACGACACCGACCTTGTTTCACTTGTGGAGATCGAACAGGCGCACCAAATACGGTTTAATTTCTTTCTCTCGCGCGATTCGCAAAATCCGGTTTCGGCAGAAACTGCTGTCACTGTTCTCGGTAAAGACAAGCCTATCTATCACGATTTGCTGGTTTATCAGGGCGAGACTCGCTATGAAAATCCTTCCTTTGGTTTTGTGAAAAACCTGCACGAGCTTGGCTTGGATAAGCTGAGAAAGGAGCTTGATTTTTCAAGAATTTCCGAAGAGATGGTCAGCTTCGTCAATCGTTTTTCCAGCGAATTACTCACCCACCGGATGCTGCCATACCCGCATGAATGCGGAGATATGAGCTTGCGAATTGCGCTCTCGCGATTCCTTTCGAGTTACTGCCAGTATCCGACCAAGCCGGAATCGTTATTCATTGGTCCGGAAAGATCGCAGTTGCTGGCTCTGATTCTCAAGGCGATTTTGCCGCCCAATTCGTCCGTCTTGCTTTCGTCGTCTTTGGAACCTGTATATAGAACGACGATTGAGAATCTTGGTCTGAAGGTCATTCTCGGCAATGACGATCTGGGCGAGTTGATTCATCTGGATCAATTGCTGGCTCCTGCTGCGTGCATTATTGCGCCACAGCAATTCGAGAGTCCTTCTTCCTTGACGCTCGATCATTTGTTTGCGCAAGCACGCTCCAATCCGGGGCGATTTTATCTGATCGATGATTCGGCGCAATTCAATATCGGCTCCGAGCTGAATTCCAACATGACGCTCAGAATGGCTGGTCGTCAGCATTTGCCTGAGAATCTGGTGTTTCTCTATGGGCTGATCAAGAACACTGTTTTCCCTGATTTCGAACTGAGCTTCCTGATCAATGCACCGGAAACCTGGATGTCCGCATTGGAAGTCGGCGCTGAGTTGACCTATTCACGCATCCCATATCAGGTCCAACTCTACTACCAGTGGCTATTCGAAGAGCTGCTTGCTTTTCCGTTTCCGGAAGCTGACGTGCCGCCGGCGATGAATAAATCCAAAGGCGGTGTTCTTCCTCTGATAGAAGAACTCGCGGCCGATCCGGTGTTTGCTCCCAAACCAATTTCACTGGATGACGAACGATTGATCAGATTCGATTACGGCGAAGTCGAATATCCTGTGCCGGAATTACTAATTAAGGGTGTCTTCAAAGGTTTTCTAGAGCATGATTCGGCATTGTTGCCGGCTGTCGTTCGTCATCGCGTAAAGGCGTATTTAGAAACGACAAGACGCACGACAGTCAACGAAGACAACATTGTCCTCGGCAAAGGCGTATTCCCTCTGCTCGCCGCACTCATCGACACTCTCAAGCAGCGACTCGGGCGCGCGCCTATTGTTGCTCTGCCAATCGGAAGCTACGGTCCACTTTATACGCTTGTCACCTATCATGGTGGCAAAGTGATGGAAGTGAAGACCGAGGCGAAACGCGGCTTCATGCTGGATGCTGCTACTGTTGAAGCACTGGAAACCAAGCCCGATCTTCTCTGGCTCACTCAGCCCAACAATCCTTCCGGGTTATTTTATGATTCCAGCGCCGTTGAGAGTTTGTACAAAGCCTGCTCGCAGCAAGGCATTTACATGCTTGCCGATGAGATATTCTTCCTGCTCAGCGACAATCGATTGGGAGAGTGGACGCCTCAATCTCTGAGTTTTCTGCCTCTTATCAAAACGGATGGCGGCAAGTATTTATTCCTTGCCGACGGAGTGGCGAAGTCTTTTGCTGCAGGCGGACTGCGAGCAGGTTTCCTGGTCTGCCCGGATGCTGGATTTGCGGCGCAGATTCAGGCGATGACGCCGCTGCCTCCTCGCTCCACATTGCGCGCGTGGGATACCCTCTATTCTGCTTTCCTCAAAGAGTCACCACATTTACTTGTCGATGTTAGAGAAGAACTTGATGGGCTGAAAAATTATCTTGTCGATTTGCGCAGCGATCTTTCCAGACGCCGAAAGAAACTTCTGACGCTGTTTAAAGAGCATGATATCGACGACAAAATGGACACGCCCTATCGCGGCGGAATATTCCTAATGGCTAAGCTGGGTGACTTAAGAGATCAGCTTGCCGTTGAAAAACAATTGCTCATCAATCAAGACTCATGGTGCCGAACGCCCGAATGGAGCCGTGTTTCATTCAGCGTGCCCGGTGACAAATTTGACGAGGCATTCGACAGGCTTGCAGCGTTTCTCGGAGCGCGCAAGAAAGTGAAGAGTTAACGGAAACCCTATTCAACTGAAAAGCGAGAGAGAATCACATGCCATACACCGCCGAAATCAGTAGAACCAACCCTTCCTGCTTTCTATTTCTGATAGATCAATCGGGGTCTATGCAAGAGCCGTTCGGCTCCGCCGACGGTGCGGCAGCAGGCGGAAAAACGAAAGCTGAGGGACTGGCGGACGCGATTAATCGCCTGTTGCAAAACCTCGTTATCAAATGCGCGAAGTCCGACGGCATTCGCGACTATTACCATGTCGGCGTCATTGGCTATGGCGGCAAGGGTGTGGGTCCGGCCTTCGGCGGCGCGCTGAAAGATAAGGACATGGTGCCTGTCAGTGAAATCGCCAACAATCCTATGCGTGTCGAGCAGCGCGTCAAGAAAACTGATGATGGTGCCGGCGGCATCATCGAGCAGAAGATCAAATTTCCTGTATGGTTTGACGCTATGGGTGAGGGCGGAACACCGATGTGTACCGCATTTATCACAGCTAATAAACTTTTGACCAAGTGGATATCCGAGCATCCTAACTGTTTCCCACCAATCGTTATCAACATTTCCGACGGCGAATCCTCGGACATGGACCCCTATCAAGCCGCCTGCGACCTGCTTTCGCTCGCGAGCACCGATGGCGAAGTGCTTCTCTTCAATCTTCACCTGTCGTCGTCGAAAGAGAAGGCGATTGAGTATCCTTCGAGCGATGAGAATTTACCGGACGACCATTCAAAGTTGTTGTACAGCATGTCCAGCCTCTTGCCTGAATACATGCAGAAGATGCTCTCTCAAGAAGGCTTGCCAGTGACTTATTACACGCGCGGGTTTGTCTTCAATGCGGATCTCGTGTCCGTCATCCGATTTTTAGATATAGGTACTCGTCCGGCCAATCTTCGCTAAATGCAGGTTTAACAAAACCAAATTGCTGTTCTAATCAAGGGCAAAAATGCACGTCAACGCCAAAACATTCTGGCTGCCGAAAAGCGGCAACGCGATTGAAGAGTATGAAGATGCGGCTTATCCGTTCGAGCTTTTCGATGCGGAAGTTGCCGAATTCAAATGTGCAGTGGCAGATGGCGCAACCGAGACATCGTTTGCTGGCTTGTGGGCACAGCTATTGGTGGAAGGTTTCGCGGAGAAACATCCGCTGAAACTTTTGAGAGAGCGATGGAATGCCGACGTGCGGCAGAAAGATCTGCCCTGGTATGCGGAAGAAAAACTTGAGAAGGGCGCCTATGCAGCGTTGGCTGGGTTGCATTTGAAAAAGGGGCGCGGGAAGAAAAATTCCTATCTAATTGAAGCCACCGGAGACTGCTGTGTTTTCCATGTTCGCGACAACGAGATGATTTCAAGCTTTCCAATGCTTCGCTCCGAGGAGTTTCACAACGCGCCTGCTTTGATTTGCAGCCACGAAGATGCCAGAGTCGATGCGCAGATGGAAAAGCTGTCTAAGAAGGGCGAGTGGAAAGACGGCGACACGTTCTTCCTTCTTACTGATGCAATTGCCTGTTGGGCGCTCAAGCGCGAGGAAGAGTTGCAGGACATGACTAATGTGCTGCAAAACATAGAAACGCACGATGATTTCTGTCGCCTCGTCGGCGAGGAAAGGCAGTCCATATTAGAGGATGGGCGTGCGGCCATGAAGAATGACGATGTCACGCTACTCTGTGTGACGGTTTGTACGTAGATGAAATTTAATAATGACGTATCGGCGTTACCGCGGGAAAATCCCGCGTGGCTGGAACATGTCCCCGACTGGAGTTGTCATACGGGTGTTTGATTTATTTTTGGGGTATACGTAATTTCCCCATAACGCCCGTAGAATGGGCAGTTTAACTCGCACTTAATTTGACTCTTGGCAGGGGCGGCATTACTGTGTAAGAGGCGAATATGAAAGAGGTCCGCGCGACGCGGATCTGGGTTTGGCGTGAGTTTCTAAAAAGCTAGGAGCCTTAATGAAGCAGCTTTTTTCAGCGAGTTTGACCTGGAATGAGACGGTTAACGCAGTCGGAACGGACGTTTCTAATTTCACAGATGAAGAACATCTGAAAGGAAACAGAAAACGCCTCAACCAACTGAGCAAGAGAAGCGGAACCTTTCCTGCGATCAAACCGCAGGAGATTGACTGCAATCCGCCGTCGACCGCTGTTGCGGCTACATCTGCCACTTTCGATGCGCCGGCGCAAAGGCTCGCTAGTTTCTGCCAACAATATATAAAGGCGCACTCTAGTTTTGATGGTGGGTGCGTAATACCTACCTCAGAAATCAGTCCTGACGATCCGCGCGTAATTACTGGCGATTTGCCGGTGGTAGATTTCGAGCCCCCGAAAGTCGATCTCAAAAGCGGCTTGAGCGGCAGTTTCCCTCGCCAAAATAGTGGCAGCTGGAAAATGACGCATTGGACGCAAAAGAAATTGGCCGGCACTGATGCGCTCTGTGATGCTCGCGTTTCGGACAGTGTGAAAGAGTACGAGAAGAGTTCCAAATACACGACTAGTTCAGACAGACTGCCGCTTATGCGCGATGAGCATCGCGAAGGCGAGAGCTTTGTCGAGTTTGATACGCACGAAGAAACACCAGCCATCGAGCGCTTTGCGCGTGGCGAAGCAAAGATGCTCACTGATTTCAACAATCAAGGTGGCAGCATCCGCAGACTCCACAGCAATATGAAGATGATCGAGTGCCGCAGTGACGAAGCTGCGCAACCGGTCGAGCCCAGCAATTCCTTTGATGTGTTCAGCTCTTTTGTCGGACTGAAAGCCGGCAAGGTTTCGAAAATCGATGCTCAAGAATCATTCGCATCAGCGATGCAAGGTGATGTTCTTGAATCGTTCGCACCGCCTGTTGTGGACAAAATCCAAGAAACAGTTTACGAGTCGAGCTGCGAAGTAATTGAGCTCATAGTCATTACCGAAGAGCCGATCGAAATTCATGATGATTTGGACGATTTGATCGCTGATTGCATCTGCGCTGCCAAGTCTTACGAAGATTTGACCGCGCAATTCGACAATGCAATTGACGTCACACAAACAGTGATTTCCTGCGCTCCCTCAATGACCTCGAAATTCAACCTGATTGATTTCACAGGGAACATTGCAGTGACTGTAGCTGATTCGGTGTACATCAGCGAATCCAGTAATGTGGCTGGATTTGTGCCCGAACAACTGAATTTCGATCCGAAATCTGTCGCTTGCGAAACTATCGAAATGTCTTTCGTCGAGCAAGTTCAAGAATGCGATGTTGAGATTCAGAACGTCACAATGCTTTCAAGCGGAGAATATGACGCAGTCGACTTCGCTGCAGCTTCCGATGAACCAGTACGCAAAGCCAAAGGTTCGCGTTCTAAGAAAGCGCAGCAACGCCGCGAAAAGCGCTCCAAGAAGCGCGATGCTGCCGTCTCCGCAGCTAACGCGTAAGCTCCAACAAGTTTGCAGATCTTTGCTACAGTCTAGGCAGCAACCTAGCTTCTGGCGCACTGCAAAAATCATATGTCCATAAAGGATCCATACTCCTTTATCTCCAACAAGTTGAACTCACGCGGCGATCGGCATGTCCACGCCACATACCTGTGTGTGCTGCTGGATGAGGCGGAAGAGCTATTTGGTCCAAGGCTCGACCCTTATCCCTGCATGTATACGGGAATCAACTTTGAAGGTAATAGAAGTCAGATTTACTTTTGGGGCAAAGGTAAAAGTTCTCGATTCAAATATGTGAACATTCGCCTGCGAAAAGCTTGTCGTACAGACCTCAAACTTGCCATCTCTACACTTGCCCATGAGTGTGTCCATTTACTATCGCCCGTTTTAGCAGCGGAGATTACAAATCTGGAGGAAGGTTTGGCATGCTGGCATGCAAAACGTTGGGCGATACGCGCACCGCAAGCGGTTCCAGAAAAAGCGCTTGATCCTTACTCCGACGATCGGTATAACAAAGCTCTTTCTGCCGTGGAAAAACTGCTGGCTGCCGATGAGAAAGTGGTTTTGCGTATTCGTCAAATTGAGCCAGACATCAGTAAAATTACTGCCGATCAAATTCTCCTTGAAGCGCCTTGGTTAAATGAAAAAGAGGCAAAGTGGTTAGTTGCAAAATTTCCAGCGCGAGCAAATTATAAAAAGTGGAGAGAAAGGCAAAAGGCTGTTCAGAACGAAATGGACTTTACACCAGAGAAGGCAGAACCAAGAATTGACAAACGCGCCGTTGAGCTTAGCAGGCAAGTTGCTCGATTGAAACTCGGAATGCAGCTACTTCCAGAGAGACTGAAACAGTTCGAGCTGACCGAAGCCGAAGTGTACATCGCACTCGCCCGCAGCGAGGGTGTAATCAAATCCTAGTTAAAAGCCTTCAACTTCCAGCTTCTTGAGCATATCTCTTGCACATTCCCATTTTTGATTATATTTCAGCGCTGTCTGGAAATCCCTTTTGGCGCCTACTTTATCATTGAGTTTGAACTTAACCTGACCGCGCCGATTATAAGCAGGATCCCATGTTGGATCTAGTTCTAAAGTTCGGTCGTAATCGTTCAAAGCTTTCTTCAGTTCGCCGAGTCGATCGTAGACATATCCTCGGTGCCAGTAGGCCATTTGATTATTCGAATCGATAGAGAGTGCGCGATCTAGTTGAATTAGAGCTTCAGACATTCTTCCGTTAAGAGACAAGATGTTTCCGTAATCTCCAAGGAGGTCTGGATTTTTTGGATCAAGGCTTACGGCCTTCAAATGATCCTTGAGCGCCCCTTTGTAATCTCCATTGCACGTGCGTTGTCCACCACGAATTGAGTAAGCATATCCATAATCTGGATTGTATTGAATTGCAAGGTCATAATCCCGCATTGCGGCTTTTTTTTCGTTTCGGCTGGACCTGACAATTCCTCTGACTACAAGTGCGTAGGGGTGATGTGGGTTTATTTTAAGTGCCTTATTGCAATCTGAAAGCGCTGTGTCCAAAGCTTGTAGCCTATGCCACATGTGCGCTCTATGCGCCAGAAACTCAGCGTTCGTTTTATCAAGGTTGATTGCTTTGGTATAGTCACCAAGGGCTCCGACATAGTCATGAAGCAGATAGCGCTCAAAAGCACGGGCGTTGTAACCAGCGGCATCTGCCGGTTTGTGCTCCAAAAATGTGTTGAACAATGCCACCGCGCAGCGATGGTTTCCATAATACGACTCAATGTCAGCCATGTACCAGTAGGAGTTGTCGAACCACAATTTGACTTGTTCGAAATTTTGCATTGCTTCCAGCATCTCCCTACGGAAATATTGGGCTTTTGCACGTTCATATATAACTTTTGCCTTCTGCTCGTACAGCCAGTCATAAAAGCCTAGCTGCGGCAAAGACCCTGCCACCAATCCGGCGACCGTGCTGGCTATAACTAGAAAAACCGGCAGTTTCATACAACCAGCATATAGCTGATCTACTTAGGCAGGAAGCGTGGTTTCCTCACTCAGCTGCGCATCTCTCTCGTAAATCCTGGTCCGGATCGCTTTACTCTGTTCCCTCAGCCGCGCTGCTTGCGCCTCCAGGTTCTCATCATCAAAAACATTCGCCCACTCTTCCAAAATAACCGCGCGAAAGATCGAGGCGTCTGTGTGGAGCGCGAACACATCATCAATTACTTTGTCCGCCTCGCTGCTTCGCTCAGCGCCGGCAAGAGCCAGTGCGAAGTTCAGCATCGATGTTGTTGTCGAACCATATTCGTCGGCGCCCGTCTCTTTCGCTTTTTGCGATTGCTTTCGACATTCCTCGATGAGCATCTCGATATGGTCGGTTCTGCCTAAGGCGTGCTCGACAAGCACCATAAGAGACAGAGTCTCGCCGGTTGTTCCGTCGTTTACCAGTTTCAGCCCCTCATCAGCCAGAGCTTTTGCCTTATCTAAATCACCACTTTTTGCGATTGCCAGAGCCATTGCAAAGCGTGCCTTTTCAACCATCCATGAGCCCGGCTTGCCTTCATCCATCGCAATTTTCCAAAGACGATAGGCTTCTTCTCGATTGCCGAATTTCAGCTCAATTGGCGCAAGTGCAATGCAATTCAAAGTCCAGGTCATTGTGCGAAGGTCTTTCCATTCACTTGAATCTGTAGCAATAGCTTCGCGCGCTTCCTCTACTTTGAGCCGCATTTCTTCTGCGTATTTCTCGAAATTTCCGGAGGCTCTGGCTAGAAAACCACGCTCAGCATGGACGCCGGAGCCGATAGGGACTTGACCATTCGGATCGCGAATTTCTTCGGCGCGTTTTAGAAGATCTTCCGCTCGTTTGTAATCCTGATAGTAGTAGGTCTGCAGGCGTGCCATGCGGCATAAGGCTTCCTCCATCACCATCGCACTGACATCGGGTGCGCATTCACCCATGTCCATCGCTTTTTGAAAGTTTCGCTCGGCATCCTTGCTCTCTTCTTCCTGAAACAACAGCCGTCCTAAAGCAACATGTATTTCTACCTTCAACGCCGTGTGTTCGGAGGAGCCGGCAAGCAATTTAAGTGCTCTTTTGTAGTGCGGGATGGCGACAGCATTTTCATCGGTGCGTCGTGCATGACTGGCCAGGCAAACGGCCAGCGGCAGTGGTGAAGTGTCTGCTTTTGCCTCGAATTTCTTTACCAACTCTGCAAGTACCTGAGCGCTTTCCTCCTTTCGCGAGTCCAATTGCAGGAGGCTGATGAGAACTTCGGCCGGCTCGATGAGACGGTCAGAGTTCAACTCTTCGTAGATGGACATGGCGCGCCGCAAAAACTTTTCTGTTTCTTCTACGTTGAACCACAGAAGCAATTTGCTCATGTTTGTGAGACATTCGGCTACTTTTAGGTCAATGGGTCCGTGAGTCGCCTCATAAATTCCGCAGGCGTGTTGAAAGTAGGAAAAGCACTCTTCAGCGCGTTCGTTTTCCAAAGGCGGCTGCGCCATGATGGCATCGCCCATACGCTCAGCGCTTTGCGCCAGGCTCAAATTGTTGTGTCCAAACTTTTCCGCCATCTCAATTGCAGCGGCGAAGTGTTTTTCAGCCGCAGCAAAATCGCGCATTTTGAATGCGAGATTCCCCTGATCCATTTCGTTCTGCCACTTCTCGAACATAGCATCGCCCCGTGATGCCACCTTATGCCCGATTTTGGCAGACGCTCCGTTAAGCCTCAAAACTCTCGCGGGGCGCAGGTTTGTCCTTTCTGAGCTTTTGCAGCAAGGTGTCAAACCAGACGTACACAACTGGTGTGATGTACAAGGTCAGAATTTGCGAAACGATCAGTCCACCAACGACAACCAGGCCGAGCGGTCGACGCGTATCGGCTCCGGCACCGGCACCGAAGGCAATTGGCAGAGTGCCCATCAATGCCGCCATCGTCGTCATCATGATCGGGCGGAAGCGCACAAGGCAGGCTTGATAGATGGCGTCTTTGGCAGGCATGCCTTTTTCACGTTCCAACTCGAGCGAAAAGTCGATCATCATGATGGCGTTCTTTTTGACGATGCCGATAAGCAGAATCAGACCCAGAAAGCCGTAAATGTCGAGATCAACTTTAAAAAGCAGCAATATCAACATCGCTCCCAATCCGGCTGCAGGCAAACCTGAAAGGATAGTGAGCGGGTGGATGAAACTCTCATAGAGCATGCCGAGAATGACATAGATGATGACAGTGGCGAGCAGCAAGAGCCAGCCGAGATTGGAGAATGACTGCTGGAAAGCTTGCGCTTGCCCCTGGAAGTTGACGCTGACAGTGGCTGGCACTGTCGAGTTCGCCACTTCGGTGATGTGGTCTACGGCTTGTCCGATGGAGAATCCCGGGCGCAGGTTGAATGATATGGTGGCGGAGGGAAACTGCCCGAGGTGGTTGATGGCGAGTGGTCCTGTGCCCGGAGTCAATTGCGCAATCGCGCCGAGGGGGACCATTTTTCCGCTTGTTGAACGGATGTAGAGTTTTGAAAGTTGAACGGGATCTCTTTGATATTTTTGTTCTAATTCAATGAGAACCTTGTATTGATTCGTCGGCGCGTAGATAGTCGAAACTTGCCGCTGACCGTATGCGCTCGCCAATGTCTGTTCCACTTGATCCTGCGTAATGCCGAGCGCGGCTGCCATGGCTCGATTGACCTTAATGTCGATCTGGGGTGTTGCCGATTGAATGTCTGTGTTGACGTCGGCGAGTTCCTTAAAATTCTCCATTTTTTCGCGAAGAGCGAGCGTCGCTTTGTATAACTGGTCTTGTTCGGGCGACATCAAAGTGACTTGATATGAGCTCTTCGAAGACATGCCGCCGATGCGAATTGCGGGCGGAATTTGCAGGAAAGTATTAATTCCCGGAACTTGTGCCAATTGCGGGCGCAATTCTTTTACGATTTCGTCCGCCTTCTTGCGTTCTTCAAAAGGTTTGAGCGCTACCAGTACACGCCCGACATTGCCGGCGTTCCCGCCTATGCTGGACATCACACCGCGTACGCCTTCGTTTTTCTGCACGATGTCGGCGACTGCTTTCTGGTGCCGCGACATGTTTTCGAAAGAGATGTCCTGCGCGGCTTCTGTAGAGCCGGAAATTTGCCCAGTGTCTTGGGTGGGCATGAAGCCCTTGGGCACGATCATAAAGAGCCAGGCAGTCAGTGCGATACCGGCGATCAAAAGAGCAAGAACGATGCGCGGGTGAGAGACGGAAATTTTGAGCGTAACTTCGTACTGGCGTGCCAGCCAATCCCACCCTTTTTCCAGCGCACCAAGCCAGGCGATTTGCTTTTCTGCAGTCTCATGCGTGAGCCAGCGGCTGGAAAGCATAGGTGTGAGTGTGAGAGAAACGAAACCGGAGATTAAGATCGAAACAGCCATGGTGACAGCAAACTCGTTGAACAAGCGCCCAACGATGCCTCCCATTAGTAGAATGGGCAGGAAGACTGCCACCAGTGACAGGGTCATGCTGAGAATGGTAAAGGTGATTTCCTTGGTACCGTCCATAGCGGCCTGAAATGGACGTTTGCCCATTTCCATATGCCGAACGATGTTCTCCAAAACGACCACTGCATCGTCTACAACGAAGCCGACCGAGAGGGTCAACGCCATAAGAGACAGGTTGTTTAAACTGAATCCCAAAAGGTGCATGGCCGCAAAGGTGCCGACAAGAGAAGTGGGCAAGGCCAGGCTGGGAATTATGGTGGCAGGAACGTTGCGCAGGAAGAGGAAGATGACGAGCACCACCAGCCCGATGGTAAGGACGAGTGTAAACTCGACGTCTTCAATTGAGGCGCGAATGGAGGTAGTGCGGTCGTAAAGAATATCCATGCTGACCGAGCCGGGAATTTGCTGGCGCAACTCGGGCAGAATTTTCTTTATCGAATCGACAATCTCGACTGTGTTGGTGCCGGGCTGCCGCATGATAGCCAAAACAATTGCCCGCTTACCGTTGTACCAGCTCGCTTGCTTGTCGTTTTCCACGCTGTCCGTGACCTTGCCCAGGTCCGAAATTACAACCGGCGAACCGGATTTGTAGGTGACTACGAGTTTTGAAAATTGCTCAGCGTTGGAGAGCGGACCATTGGTGCGCAGCATGAACGCTGAGTGCGGTCCGTAGAGCGTTCCGGCGGGAAGGTTGACGTTGCCTTTGACGATCGCATTGGTGACGTCTTCAAAACCGACGTTGCGCGCGGTTAGGGCGTCCGGGCTCAAGTCAATGCGTACTGCATATTTTTGTCCGCCAAATACGTTGACCTGCGCCACACCTTCCAGCATGGATAAGCGCTGTGCGACGGTCGTCTCTGCATACTCGTCGACTTTGTAGAGAGGCAGGGAGTCGGAGCTGAGTGACAAATATAAGATAGGTGAATCAGCCGGATTGACCTTCCTGTATGTTGGGGGCGTCGGCATCACCGGCAAGAGCCTCGTCGCCGCTGCAATAGCAGTCTGCACGTCTTGCGCCGCCGCGTCGATGTCGCGGGTCAAATCGAATTGCAATGTGATCGAAGTCGATCCCAAACTGCTCGTGGAATTCATCGACGAGATACCGGCGATGGTGGCAAACTGGCGCTCCAGCGGAGTGGCTACAGCATTAGCCATGGTGGCAGGGTTGGCGCCGGGCAGACTGGCGCTGACGGAAATAGTCGGAAAGTCAATCGATGGCAGATCGTTGACGGGCAGCGCGGTGAAGCTGATTATGCCGAACAGAACCAACGCCGACATCAGCAGTGTCGTAAAAATCGGGCGCCTTATGAAAAGACCGGCGAAATTCATGGCAAAGGCTCAGTCACTTTTACTTTTGCCCCTTCGGACAATTGAATGTGACCATCGGTGACAACTTGCTCGCCGGCTTTTACACCGCTCAAAATTGCCGTCACTCCGTCGATGGCAGGGCCGACGGTAACCGGCACCATATGCGCAGTTTTGTTTGCGTCGACAGTCCAGATGAATTGACCTTTCTGTCCGGTTTGCACTGCTTGCGACGGTACAACGACAGCATTGCTAATTTTGTCGAGGTTCATAATGACGTCGACATATTGATTGGGCCAGAGTGCGTGATCTTTGTTGTCGAAAACAGCTTTCAGTTTGACCGTGCCGGTGGTATTGTCCACGGTGTTATCGATAAAGGTAACTTTACCGTCGCTGGCGAGGATTTCGCCATTGGGACGTTTTGCTTTCACAGTCAGGACGCCTTTTGCTGCACATTCTTGCACTTTGCGAAACTGCTCTTGTGGAACTGACAGCTCTACGTAAATAGGCGCGGTTTGAACGATGGTTGTGAGAATGTCTTCGTCAGCTCTCACCACGTTTCCTTTCAACACCAAGATGTGTCCGGTGCGCCCATCAATGGGGGCATTGACTGTCGTAAACCCGACCTGCACTTGCGCATTTCTCAAATTTGCTTTGGATGAAGCAAGCTCAGCGTATGCGTTTTTCAAATTAGCACGATCGACGGCAATTTGCGCTTGCGCGTTGACGATGGCTGCTTCCCCTGCTTCCACGACGGCGCCGGTGGATTCCAGCTTTGTTTCTCTCAATTCTTTTTCTGCTTGTGAAACAGCACCGGCATTGGCCAGGAAATCAAAGCGCTGAGCATCCCTTTCAGCTTGTTTCGCCAGGGCAACATCGCGTTTTAAGTTTGCTTTCACTTGCTGGACAGTGGCCTCGTCTTTCGAAATGGCGGCTTTCGCCTGCGCAACCATCGCTTCCTGTTTTTCCACCGCTGATTCGGCTTGCAGCAAAGCTGCCTTGAGAGGACGCGGATCGATGACGAAAAGCAAGTCTTTGCGCTTTACCATCTGCCCTTCTTTGAAATTTACTGAGACGACTCGCCCGCCGATTCGCGGCTTGACCGATACATTATTCAAGGGCACGACATTGCCGATGCTTTGGATTTGCTCGGGCACATCGCGGACTTCAGCCGGCGCAATGGTGACGACTGCAGCGCGTTTTGGGCGCTCCTTCTCTTTTTTCTCTTGCTTAAAAAGAAAGACAGTGCCGGCGGCTGCGCACAGAAAAACAATCAGCAAGATCAAACGAACGGGAGAGCGTCTTTTTTCTTGCGTCTGGGAAAATTGGCCGGGCGGCGCTTCAATGACCAAGGAAACCTCTGTCGACTCGTAAGTCTGAATCTTAAAACGATAAGCGTCAAGACGCTCTCAAGAATGGGCTGGTTCCTTTAAGTATAGGTGTAAATTTGCCGGTTCTAACGCCCGCAGAGGTTGCTATATGGACCGTCTAGGCTATACCGCGTGAAAGATTTCGTGTCCTGAAGGCGACAGAGTGCTAATTGTTAGCACACCCAAAAATCAGGGTGAATTTTCGAGCCCTGCGCATTTGCTCGGCTATTGGCGAGTTATTCGGCGGTCAGCTCGTCGCCGACTTTGAGGGTTCCGCCCTGGGTGACGAGCAAGTTTTGCCCGAACAAGACGCCTTGCTCTGAGTTACGGAACGTTGCCAGAGTTTTCAATGGTTCCACACTCCTTTCGGCGGTCTTCTGGTCGGTTGTAGTAATGACGCAGCGAGCACACGGCTTGGCGGACGTAAGTGTCAAACCGGAAGCGGATGTGAGGGTCTTGAATTCATCTTCCTCAAATGCATTGCAGCCTTCGATGACTATATTGGGACGAAATCTGTTCATCGGAAGTCGCTTCTCGAGCTTCTCATTCAACGCCTCGAGAGAGGACGTCGATATCACGAGCAACGGATACTGATCTTGAAAGCGCACGCTGCCGTCGTATTCTTTGCCGTCATCGTTGATCGGTCGCTTGAAGCCGTCTTTCATTTTTACGAGGCGGCATTTTGTTTCTAAAAACTCGGAAAGCCAGGCGGCTACATCGTCGCCTTCGTCAATGGCATAGCACTCGTCTCGCCATACCGTGACGCGTTTGAAATCGGTGTCGTCAGCATGGACGGCATGCCTGACTGTAATGCTGGAGCGCCCTTCGGCGCTGAGCGTCAGGTCGCCACCGTCACTGACGTCGGTGTTGACCAGAGCCATTTTCGGAATTTCTCGCTGCGTGAGGAATTTACCGCTCGGCAATGTGACCAGCCAGTTGCGGTCGTATGCAATTCCTTTCTCCTCGACATTTGCCGCGGACAAAGGGATGCCTCCGAGTGACTTCACGGGATATCGGTTTAATTCGATCACGCGCACTTTTTTCATGTTAATTGCCTTTGCCGCCCGACGACTCGTCTATTTTAAGGGCTGGCGTCGAAGTCGCCTTCTGTCGCGCGACCTTCTTTTAGTTTCTTATCGAAGTCGATTAACTGGTCGGCTGACTCTTGATCGAGGTTGTCCTTCTCCGTCGTGTAGACGATATCGTCTTCTTTGATTCTTGTTTTGCCAATCCGAAGTTGCGAAGCAAAACCAAGCTTTTTAGCAAGCTCCGCCGATGGTGCGCGCAGCATTTCCGCGTAAGTGGAACGCTTTGCATTACGCTCGGTAATGCGATTGTTGATCACATCGAGGACCAACTTTCTGCACAAGGGGATGGTTACGAAAAGAGTTCCGTATGTCACAAGCGGAAGCAGCAGCGGCCACAGTTCACGCAAACCAGGTTGGAGAAACAACCACCAGGTGCCGAGAAAATTAAATCCGGCCAGGACATACACCATGATCAAACTTCCAGCCTGCGGGCCGACAAACGGCCAGCGCATTTCTTGAAGAAATGGCGCGCTGATATGAGAGTCCCTGGCCGCAGCGCTCACTTGCATCGCTGGAAAACTGTATACAAGACCGCCTTCTTCAGTCACTTCCGGCTTTCCGTTGAAACGAACAAGAACCGGCAGGACAGCGTCCTCATCTTTCGGGTCCGCACCGGTATATGGTGCCAACTGTTCGGCTGTGACGACACCGCCGTGATCGCGAATTGAATTGGCAATCAGCGACCACTTCTTTTCTTCAATGTCTGCATTTGGATTGCCGTCACCAAAGAGGAAGGAGAAACAGTCAAACAAGAAATTACTCTTGCGTTCGCGCCTTTGCTGCCTGCCTCCCGGCGCTCCACTCGCTGAATACATGCCCCAGGTAAGCAAGTCGCGTAAGATAAGATAATCGAAAAATCCGAAGTGAAAACTTCCGCCGCCGCCACCATAATCATCGCGGTCGTTGTTGCCTCTGTTTCCGTAAATCATGATAGCAATGAAAATAAACAGCACTGCTAAAACCGAGAGAATAAGCATGATACCGAAGGAAATGCGCAGTAGAAAATAGGCAACGTTGAAGGCCGCTTTTCCAAATTTCTGAAAAATCGCGGCGATGCCTTTTGCCAAATATGCGTTTTGAAACCCGGGCGCGAATTTGTACGCGACATCGCCAGTGGTGGCGACCTCCATGTGCCCGCCGGTTTCGGCCGCCACTTTATTCAACTCAGCCTGCGCGACGAGCACAGGCAAACCGGTCTTGGCGGCGACGTCAGCGGCAGTCACGCGCCGCCCCAGCGAATCGACCGCCTTGAGAACAATTTCCTTCTCTTTTGTTTTTACCGCAGCTTGCATTTTGCTTGCGCCCTTTAGTGCTTAGACAATGCCAGTACAGCATCGGTAATTGCCAGTAAAGCACATATTAGCGACTCCCCGGCCACTGCGCCTGAAGCAATAGGAATGACGTAAAGTTCTGCGGTTTTTTTATTGAGTTTGGTCCAGACGAGCGCAATCGTGGCGCCGATGAAAAAGGAGAAAGCATTTGCAAAGGGCATGATCCAGGCGAGACCCAGCCCCATTGCCGACGGCATATAAGGTTTCCACTTCTTCGGTGCGAAGTGGTCGATAAGCGCCATGACTATGCCCAGAATGCCGCCGATGACGAGAGCATAGCGGGCTGTTTCCGGAATATAGTCGATGCCCTTGGACAAAGCCTCGGCAACTGCTTTCCACATATTGGAGGAAGGCGGATTGTATTTGTCGAGCGCTTCGCGAGTGGGAATCATCAAGAACCAGGCCGGCACGACCGCTACTGTTCCGAAGAACACACCGAAAAACTGCGCGATAAATTGCCTGCGCGCGTTTGCGCCCAAAAGATATCCGCTCTTTAGATCCGTGAGCAAATCCGCCGAACTGGAAGCAATATTGGATGTGACGCTGGCGGCCATCAAATTTGTCGTAATGTTCGACGGAGCCAGAAAAGCGTACGTCAACTGCGTCAGCTTACCCATAGGACCGATAGGAGTGATGTCTGTTTCCCCTGTCGAGCGGCAAGCAACCAGCGCCAGAAAACCACTGACGACAACGGAAATAAGGCCGAGCACAGGATTGATGGAGAAGGCGATATATTCCAAAATCACCATTGCGATGGTGAGCGGCACGGCACCTATGACCAGCCATTTGAGAGGCACTTCGATACTGGCGATGCGCTCTTCTTCCGACGCGTCGACAGCGCTGGCGCCAGGTTTTACACTGCCGAAAGAGCGGGCGATTGTTTTCCACTGAAGCGCAAAAGCGGTCAATCCGGATGTCACCATCAGCCCCGTTCCGCCCCAGAGCGCCCAGCCTTTGATCAATTTGTCCGGGCTGGGAATCTCGTGGATGTTTACCACCCACGGACCAAAGACAAAGTATAAAAGCGCGGAGCCGACCATCATGGTGGCACAGACGCGCATGCCTACGATCATGCCGGCGCCGATAAGAAGTGCACTCGGCTCAAATCCGTACGCGGGCATCTTGGAGAGATCCACGCCGCTGATTTTGGTATAGAAGGGAATCAAATCCGGCATTTTAGGATAATGAATATTGAACACCTTCTGCCATTCATACTCGCCTTTGACGAGCCCGACGAACATTCCGGTAAAGAGCGCAATGATGAGATAGCGCGCTTGCAATATCGCTTCCTTGCTCTGTCCGTAGAGGCTCTTCAGCGTCTCAGCGGCTGCAATGCCACTGGGGAAAGCCAGCTTTTCTTCATTGATCATTTGCCGCTTCATCGGCACTGCAAGAAAAACACCGAGCAGTGCCGTCACGAGCGTCCAGGGAAGAAGGATTTGCCAGGGCACATGATTGCCGGTAATCAGAAGGTATGCACCGAATGCGGTGCCTATGGTGGCGCCGGTCGAGTATCCTGCGGCCGACGCCGTAGACTGCATGCAATTATTTTCCAGAATGCTCATTTGTGAAAGCTTCGGAAAGACAATCCGAATCGCGTTCCAGATTACATATGAGAGAACACAGGCTGTAATCGCGACTCCGAATGCCCAACCGACTTTGATCGATGTGTATAGATTCGAAATCGACATGAGCGAGCCCAACAACCCGCCCATGATGACGGCGCGCAAAGTAAGCTGCGGCACCTTGTCGCCCTGATAGACATTTTTCAGCCAATATTCTTGCGAGTAATTGCCGGTTGCTTCATCAACGGATTCGCCGCCTTCAACGTGATGGGGCTCTCCGGCGTGTTCCATCGCCGTGGTTTGCTCCGGCACTTCCCTGTTGATAGGATTTTCTTCGGGTGTTTCGCTCTTTCTGTCAGCATCTGCCACCGGGCAATCTCCTCACGTTTGTTTGTATCGATCGAATTTGTTTCTTCAATTGGACGGCTTGATCATGCAGAAGCTGTCGTTTTCCAATCCACGCACAGCGGCTGCTTGAGCCACCCGTGAGATGGCCAGTAAAAACGCGCCCGTGCGCAAATCGCAATTGTTTGATTTTGCAAGAGTTCTCAAATCCTGATAAGACTCCATCATGATCGTTCTTAATTCAGCATTGACGCGTTCTTCGCTCCAGCGGAATTGCTGAATGTTTTGCACCCATTCGAAATAGGAAACAACGACGCCGCCTGCATTGGCGAAGATATCGGGAATAACGTGCTTGCCCCCTTTGATGAAAATCTCGTCTGCTTCAGGCGATGTCGGTCCGTTAGCGCCTTCGACGATGTATTTGGCTTTTACGTCTTTTGCATTCGCCTTGGTAAGCACATTGCCCAAGGCGGCAGGAATGAGAACATCGCAGTCGGTGGTCAAAAGCTCTTCGGCGCTGAAGCTTTCAGCTCCTGCAAATCCGGCAATGCCGCCCGTTTCTTTTGCGTGTCTGAGAAGCGCTTCAATAGCCAGTCCGTCAGGATTGCGAATGGCACCCGTCAAGTCTGAGACGGCAATCACTTTCCCGCCTGCCTGGTGAATGAGCAACGCAGCCCAGCTGCCGACATTGCCAAAGCCCTGAATAGCGAAAGTTAAGTCATTGAGCGATTTTCCTTCATCTTGCATGAAGGCTTGAATGGCAAACAAAATGCCCCTGCCTGTGGCCGCGTCGCGCCCTTTGCTGCCACCTAATTCAACTGGTTTGCCTGTCACCACCGCCGGTGTCCAGCCGTGATACTTGGAATACTGATCGACGATCCATGCCATCGTCTGAGCATTGGTGCCCATGTCCGGCGCCGGCACATCAAGGGTCGGGCCGATGACGTCATGAATTTCGTCAACGAACGCGCGCGTCAGTCTTTGCAGTTCGGCATGCGATAGCGTCGAGGGATTGCAGCTGATACCACCCTTGGCGCCACCATAGGGCACGTTCACTACTGCGGTTTTCCATGTCATCAAGCTGGCGAGTGAATTGACTTCATCGGGGTCCACTTCCGGGTGATAGCGCAAGCCGCCCTTCATTGGTCCGCGCGAATTGTCATGCTGCACGCGAAAGCCTGTGAACGATACTAATTCACCGCTGTCGAGCTCGACGTGAATTTCGACTTTGACCTCGCGTTTTGGCTTGATCAAAACTTGTTCCAGTCTCTCGCTCATGCCAAGATGCTTGGATGCTCTCTTGAAATAGTAAGCCGTTGCTTCCGATGCGTGCATCAAATCTCTCCTGTTGCCTGCCCCAGCTGTTTTAACGAGCTATTCAAAAACCGATCAAGAACTCTTAAATCCCTTATAGGATAGCCTGTTGGAAAGCTTTAGAACTAAATATGTTTATGTGACGCTTTCGGGAGCCAGGCGGGCATAAATAACTAGTGATATCTTCCGGTGGTGCCGAATTATGCCCAAGGTTAAAACGCTCCAGCTTACTTCTGGTTGGGTTTCCGAAGGTAACGGATATGAATTTGACCTGGATAAAGATTCCGAAGGGCGCGACTTTGGCTCAATAAGCTCGAGCAGCTCACAGCTTCACTGCGGCAAATTGAAGCAGCGGTTTACAGCACATCCGTACTCGGGCAAAAGAATCAAACTTACTGGACATTGCCGCTGTGAAAACCTCAGTTGGTACGGCGGAATTTTTGTTCGAACTGAGAGGTTGAATGGCAGACCCCTGACGGGTGACGACATCGTCAACCGCTGTCTGGTTGGGACAAGCGATTGGCTGCGATACGAGTTGGTTATCGATGTCCCACCCGAAGCGGCAAACATTGCTATTGGAGCCTACCTGCGCGGTAGCGGCAAAGTCTGGTTCAAAGATCTGCAGATTGAAGAAGTTTCCAAAACAGTTCCTACAACAGACGATCATGCCATGGGTTGTGTCGGACTCTGGGACCTAGAGCCAATCAATTTGGATTTCACTGAAAATGAATTGCCTTCGATACGCGAAAACCGTCCATACATTTCTGAGGCTCGCCGTTGGGTAATTAGTTGGGAAGAAAATGGCGCAGCCTATGAGTTTGTGAGACCAAAGAAAGTTCGGTTTAATGGGCAGCCCACCGCACTTTTGCGACCGGTGGACAAGCCTGATATCGGCTATTTGTATCAGCATTTCGCCGCTGCTCGTTATCGAGGCAAACGGGTTCGTTACTCGCTCTATCTAAAAACCAAGCGTGCAAGCTCAGGGGCATACTTATTTGCCGACATGTACGACGCCGATTCACATGATTTGATGCGCGTCATGACGGAGGAGCCAGTCATTGGAACCATTGATTGGACCTTGCGCCAATACGAATTCGATGTGCCGATCGAAGCCTACGCAATCAGTATTGGCGCGGTTTTACAAGGACCAGGTGAAGCTTACCTGGGTGGATTGAAATTTGAAATCGTCGAATAAAAAACACAGGCAACCCGGAATCTCAACAACTACATTGTGAGGGACACCAGATGCCTCCAGCGCTTTTGAGTTTTGAAAGAAAGAGATTTTGCGAAAAGCTGATGCAGGTTTTGACAGAGCATCCGGACGAGGCAGTTGGTAATGCTGCAAAGGCCAATATCGAGCGCATGATCGCTGTTGTGGAAAAGGACATCGAGAAGCATATTTCAGATGCTCTTGCCGATGAGAAATTGCTGCCGGCGAAATTCCGTGACAGTGCGCTCAAAGCAGAACATCTCACCATCGGTCAAATGCTGAATCCGGAAAGCTTTGCCGTCATCATATATGATGCGGTGACCATGGATGCTGATCCCTGGGAAAACGTTCAATTGCGCGGTTGGGAAGACGGCAGCCCGACGCCTGATCAAATGCTCGAGATGCAAATGCACGCGGAGGAGATTGTCCTCGATCTGAAAAAAATGATCGATCGTCCCAAGCCTTATCTAGCAGCGTTGGAAAAGATAAAGCAAAGTGGTTTGTGCGCGTCTCTTGATGAGACTGTGAATGCATTGATTCATCCACTCTTGAACAGCTCGATGGAAGAGCGCCTCATGGCGCAACTGCTTCCTCCAAGTGCCGAGAAGAGAGAAGCTATTTATGGACCGCTCCGGGCAAAACTAACACCGGCACTCAATGCCCTGATTGAGAAATTTGGAGCAGCAGAGATTGAGGAAATTTTGGTAGAACGTCTCACCGTGATGGCCACTAAAAAACGGCCGACGGACGGATTCAAGAAGTGTCCTGCGGCCGATGAGCTCAATGCGATCTGTGCAGATCTCAAAGCATTGCGCCAGACATTGGGTTAGCGTCAAAAATACTTGAGCACATCGAATTTGTTTCGCATCCTTGAAAAAGATTTTTCGCCGAAAAATCTTTTTCATATCGTATGCTCAAACTGCGCCTAAAATCCGGCGACTGTTTTTGCGCCTGTCGTGGTTTG
>PNKB01000057.1 GCA_013997645.1 Cyanobacteria bacterium PR.3.49 | reverse complement strand
TCGGCATCAGGGTAGAAGGTCTGGTGTTCATGCCGCTTATGGCTCTCAGCCTTGCTGTCGCTTCCATCGTCGGGCAAAACCTGGGGGCAAAACAGGAAGAGCGCGCCTTCAAAGCCGGCTGGCATGTCACATTGATCGGCATGGCCATGATGCTTTTGTGCTGCGCGTTGTTGATCCTCTTTGCCGACAGTCTCTCGGACATCATGACCAAGGACAAAGACACGGCAAGGATAACGGCGTCGTATATTCGCTACAACGCTATCGGCGGACCTTTTTTAGCGCTGGCGATGGTTTTGGGTTCGGCTCTTCAGGGTGCCGGTGATACCAAAACGCCGATGGTGATCTCTTATATAGCCAATTGGGTGATCCGTCTGCCCGTTGCTTACGGACTGGCTATCGTCATGAAGATGGGTTCGGACGGAGCCTGGCTTTCGATGACGCTGTCGGTGGCGGTGATGGGCATTCTGACCGCACTCAGATATCAGTCCAAAGCCTGGCTGAAAACCAAAGTCTGACTCTTAGACAGGGAAATTCAAAATCATTTTTCTTCCCGGCAGGCGTTTTCAAAACTTTTTCAAAAAAGATCGCGAGAATTCATTTAGTCGGCAATTTTGTAATAGTACTGTCACAAATTGCCTCTAAATTGAAAGTATCCCGTTAGTCCTCCGACAAATTTATCCGTTTTTCTCCTTACTCCCTCTAAGGATCGGTATCGCGCATGCTTAATTCCGCTGCCTCTATTGCTAAAATGACTGCTCCGAAGTACAAACAGCTTCGTCCCGAACAAACCGGTTTGACCGAGCAAAAAATGCCGGACGGCACCTGCGTCAACACCAATGCTCAGGGACAAATCGTATTTGTGGAATATGCATCAGGCATTAAGGTGAAGCGCAACAACAATTTCACCATGGTGTCCATGTTGGACGGATCCTACATGATGGGCTCGCCCTCGTTCGCCTGGTTGAGACTCGACTAAATTCTGACGCCTAAGGCATCGTCGCCAGTGACGGCGGCAAGAAATGCCAATACAAAAAAATAAGTAAGCCTGACGTGGCCTGTTCCGAAATTGTATTCGAACAGGCCCGATACGCATAATGCCACTGTTGCAGCCAGAAGTCCAAGGGCGATAGCGCCATTGAAATTAGCTTGATGCAGCTTCGATAAACTCGTTGTCGTCTTCAATATGACGGCAAGCAAGTACAGATAAGCAGCCAAGCCGATCACGCCTGTAGTGGCAAGTACATGCAAATAATTGCTGTGGGCATGGTCGAAATAGCCCTTCTCAGGCATAGCCGTTGCAGCCTGCAGCTTGGGAAATCGCTTCACTCCGCAGCCAAAAATCGGATCTTTTTTGAATGCTTCCATGGCATGTTTATAAATTTCCACTCGGGCGGCAAAACTTTGATCGTTGCCTGAGAAAGCCTTATTGACTCGATCTTGAACAAAGGGAACGAAACCATAAGACAGTCCAGCCACTAAGACAAGACCGATTATTGAGCTGAAAAATACTTTCTTGGAAATTCTCGAGCCCAGAACAATAACGCCGAAAATGGCTCCCAGCCAGGCACTTCTCTCCGAGGCCAGGACCAAGCCGAGAATCAGACAGAGGGTAACGGCAATTGCTGCCGGTTTACTTTGAAACACAGCCGGCAGTCGTTTGTACTCGCCGGTCAAAAGAAGAGCCAGCGCCAGCATGAGAAAAACCTGCAGCTGCCCGGCAAACGCCATCGGCTGTTCGAGAAATCCGGTTGCTTGCAGATAGTGTGGAGCAGCTCCAGTAAGCCGCCTCATCACTTCCGGCTCGATGGGTGTATAAAGACAGGACAGGCTGGCAACTAAAAACAGGGCAGCAAGCGCTTTGGCCGCAAACTGCGGTGCGCGTTTGACCGCCTGGTATGCCCATGGGTAGACGAGTAGAGTCTGCAGCGTGAAAAGAGAATTGAGAGCCACCTGAAAGGCATGTTGAAACGGCGCTTGCGTCACATTTTCGCTCAAGCCGACAGCGAATCCAGATGCAAACACTGCCAGTGCGAACAGCAAGAGAGGAAAAAGAAACTGGGCACCGTCCAGCCCTGAAATCGAAAATAAGCTCGAGCCCAACTTCGCTGCTGGAGAAACAGTCTTGTTGACCGGGACTGCAAAACATCCGCTTTTCCAGATAAGGATGCTTTGCAAAAACCACAAAACCAAACCGGCTATCAGACACACCCACATTGCAGTTATGGAAACCGGCATGCAGGCGGCAAAGAGAATAAGCGCAAAGCCCTGCCAAACGCAGAGTCGTTCAGCCCAGAGTGCGAATTTTGTTTGTGTTTGCGACAAGCTTTTTTCAGCCTCTAAACACTCGATCAACTCAGACCTTCATGCGGGCAGTATTGAACCACTGCTTTTTGTTCCAATTCGGCATGCCCATAATGTCTCTCATCTGGCTGAGAGTTTGCGATGCGACTTTGCGTGCGTTTTCGTTGCCGTATTGAATAATCTCAAAGACTCTGTCGGGATTTTTGGCCAGCTCTTCGCGCTTTTCTCTAAATGGCGCGAATTTATCGACTATCAAACCGCCCAGGCGTTTTTTGCAATCGACACAACCGATTTTGGCGTTTTCACATTCGTCTTTCACTGTTTTGCGCAATTCTTCATCAGCCAGCGCTTTGTACCATGGCCAGGGCACTTCACAGAGATCAACATGACCGGGATCTGCTTTTGCAATGCGCGTGCGGTCGGTGACCATTGTTTTGACTTTCTTGATGGTTTCATCGGCGGTATCAGCAATTTTGATATCGTTGCCGTAAGACTTGCCCATCTTCATGCCGTCCATGCCCTTGAGCAGAGGCGTTTCGGTAAACTCCGGTTTGGGCTCAGGGAAAAATTCGGTAGAGTAAATATGATTGAAGCGGCGGGCGACTTTGCGGGCAAATTCGAGATGCGACTCCTGATCCTTGCCTACAGGGACGAGTTCGCCCTTGAATGTAAGGATGTCCGCCGACATCAAAACTGGATAACCGAGCAGCCCGTAGGTGGCTTTCTCTCTGGCTTCCGCTTCGTCTTGCGCGAGCATTCGCACCATGTCTTTGAGAGTCGGCTCACGCTCGACCCAATTTTGCGGCGTGATCATCGACAACAAAAGGTGGACTTCGGCAATCTCGGGAATGGCGGATTGCACGTAAATAGTCGCTTGCTCAGGGTCTAAGCCTACAGCCAGCCAATCGAGCGTGATCTCGAAAATGTCCTGCGGGACAAGATGGCTATCCTGGTATTTGGTAGTAAGTGCATGCCAATCAACAATTGAATGGTATGACTCGTAGCGGCTCTGAAAATCAACCCAATTCAGCAGCGCCCCAAAGTAGTGTCCGAGATGCAGACGCCCGGTAGGGCGCATGCCGGACATTATGCGCTTGGTGGCTGTCACCTAGTGCTTCCTTTCTGCGGCCTTTGCAATTGTTTCTTTGATGCGTTCTTTTTTACGGCGCTCTTTAGCCAGACGGCGCTGTTTCTTTTCGCGGGCGTTGTATTTCTTGGTCATGAATATATCTCCAGCCATTCACAGGCGTAACGGCCCACTCGAGATAGAAATGGGCGAAAGGTGAATATAGCACGTCATTATCGGTGTTGGACCCCGGCTCAATGCTTTCCAAAGATTTCTGCATTTAGAAGATTTCTAAGCGGGGACAAGCGGCTGGCCATGGGGGGCATGGCACGCCAGTCCGGCAGCGGACTTGTTTCCATCTCTGAAAATGCGGAAACTAACCACGATTCGGACCAAATTTACAAAAGTTAATCTACCTCTTGACTGCTAAAGAGTTAGACATACCGCGAGATTTATGCAGTGATTGGGTAAATATCCAGTGTGTGGCGATTGCCGATTTTTCCGGCAAGTTTTTACCAGAGGGAGTTTACGAGAATTGGCGTCTAAGGTTCGCGATGAAGTAGCCGACGACTGGCAGGAAGCCTTTGATGAGGAAGAAACTCAGCAAGGGCGAGCAGCTGCCGTTGTCAGTCAGGAGGAAGAGCCTGAAGAGAAAGAGCCGACGGGTCCGGATGGATTTACCGAGGACTCCGTAAGACTCTATCTTCGCGAGATCGGTCGCGTAAAGATGATCAAGCCGGACGAGGAAATCGAGCTGGCCAGGCGCATCGCTAATGGCGATCTGGACGCCAAGAAGAAATTGATCCAAGCCAATCTTCGCCTCGTAATATCGATCGCCAAGAAGTATGTGAATCGCGGATTGCCTTTTCAGGATCTCATTCAAGAAGGCAATCTCGGCTTGATCAGAGCAGCCGAAAAATTCGATCACACAAAAGGTTTCAAATTCAGCACCTACGCTACCTGGTGGATTCGCCAGGCGATAAGCCGTGGTCTGGCTGATAAATCACGAACCATCAGAGTGCCTGTGCATATGGTGGAATCGATCAATAAATTGAAAAAGACATCTGCAAAACTTTCGCAAGAATTGGGCCGCAAGCCGACTGAAAGCGAATTGTCCAGCGCGATGGAACTGTCGGTCAATAAAATCTCCGAAATAATGCAAGCCGACAGAGAGCCGGTATCGATGGAGATGCCTCTCAATAGAGACGAAGAAACTTATTTGGGAGATTTGATCGAAGACAACATCACTTCGCGTCCGGACATGACAACGGAAGAAGAGTTGATGCGTCAAGATCTGAATCGCATGCTCAGCCAGTTGACGCCACGCGAACGCGACATCATGCACTTGCGCTACGGTCTGGAAGACGGACGCCAGCGCACACTTGAGGAAGTCGGTCGCCTCTTCAACATCACCCGTGAGCGCGTTCGCCAGATCGAACACAAGGCTTTCAGAAAACTCAGGCAGCCAGCCTGGTCGTCTAAGTTAGCCGGCTATCTTGAAGATTGATAAACAAAAGCTCAGAGAAAATTGGCCGGCGAAAGCCACAGTCTCTCCTTATCTCTAAGAATTGAGCCTTCAGCTTAGATGGCTTGTCTTAAACCTTCGCTCTCATCTTGATAGGGTTAAGGTTGATCAGGACCGGTCGTTTGGTTTTTTTTTGAGAATGAGCGAGAAAGCGCGTCTGGCGCCGGAAGAACTGACTGCGCTCGTCGATGACGGACAGCGCCAGAAACTGCGGATGCTCCTCAACGAGGAACACCCGGCAGATATTGCCGAGTGGCTGACGGATCTGGACAACAGCCATCGAGTTTCCTGTTTTCGCCTTTTAGATCTGGACAATGCCTCTGCAGTTCTTGCCGAACTGGAGCCGGAAACACAGGGAAATCTGCTCAAGGGTTTGGGCGACATCGGAGTCGTTCCCATCATTGCCCGCATGTCGCCGGACGATGCGGCCGATTTGCTGGCGGAGCTACCAAAAGAAACGGTACAGGCGATCATCGACCAGATGACCGACACTGAAGCCAAAGAGGATATCGAAGAGTTGCTCGGCTTCGAGGAAGATTCAGCCGGGGGGATCATGTCCACCGACTACCTGGCGGTGGAAGGAAAGCTGACAGCCGATCAGGCGATTTCGTATTTGAGAGAAACTTATGCCGAACTCGAGGATGATATTTACGACGTTTACGTTGTCTGCGAAGAGGAAAAACTGGCCGGCAGAGTGACGTTGAAAGAGTTGCTCATGGCGCCTCCCGAAGCACTGGTCGAGAGTTTGATGGATGACAATGTCATCAAAGTGCTCACCACCACCGACCAGGAAGAAGCTGCCGAAAAGCTGAGCCGATACGACTTGCTGACTTTGCCTGTCGTGGATGAGTCGGGGAAATTAAGAGGGATCATCACCGCCGATGATGTCATCGACGTTTTATGGGAAGAATCGACAGAAGACTTATACCAGGCATCCGGTATTACGACCGAAGCCGGAGACCTGGGCGAACAGCTGAGTTTGAGCGTTCGAAGAGCAGTGGGAGCCAGATTACCCTGGCTTCTCATCACGCTGGGAATCGAGGCCGGCTCCGTAAGCGTGATCACTCATTTCGACAATGTTATTAAAGAGACGGTGGCGGCCGCTTCTTTCATGCCTCTGCTTTCCGGCGTCACAGGCTCGGTGGCAACGCAGAGCACTTGTATCATCTTGCGCGGAACCGGCATTGAAAAGCTGGCCTGGCGCGTCATTCTGAAACATGTATTTCACGAGGCGCGAGTCGGGATGCTGCTTGGCGTTCTGTGCGGTGGTGCCACCTGGCTGATGAGTTTGATGCTGCACGGTGTCAATCACAATCTGGGAATGGTGGTGGGCTGCTCGCTGTTCGTTACCATGACTTGCGGCGTTTTAATCGGCACTCTCATGCCCATGGTTTTCCAGAAAATGGGCATCGATCCTGCTCATGCCAGCGGACCGTTTATTACGAGCGTGCTCGATGTTTGCACAATGACAATTTATTTGAGTATCGTTCACTATTTCCTATCGACACTTCTCTAACCAAACAGGAAGGCCAGAAAAGCAGATGGACACTAAGAGCAAAACCACTAAAGCGCCGAATGAGCGCCTTTTGGAGAAGCGATCACAAGCAGTCGCAGTCAGTGACGCAACGTTGAAAAAACGCCATGAGCGCGGCACCTTGCATGCCCGCGAGCGGATTGAACAATTGCTCGATGAAGGTTCGTTTGTCGAGCTTGATCGTTATGCAATCCATGACTGCGAGCTATTCGGACTGAAAGACAAGAAAGTCGTCGGCGACGGAGTGGTGACCGGTCAGGGCATGATCGACGGCAGGCCGGTTTATATCTTCGCCCATGATGCCACCTTCCTTGGTGGCGCGCTCGGGCAAGTTTTCGCGCGCAAGGTCTGCAAAGTGATGGACCTGGCAAAGCAGGCCGGCTGCCCGGTGATAGGACTGAACGAGAGCGGCGGCGCGCGCATTCAGGAAGGTGTGGCATCACTGGCCGGATACGCGGATATTTTCTACCGAAACGTCAATTCCTCCGGAGTGATACCGCAGATTTCGGTGGTCTACGGTCCCTGCGCCGGCGGCGCCGTTTACAGTCCGGCAGTGACGGACTTTACGATCATGGTAGACAAAAACAGCTATATGTTTATCACCGGCCCGGAAATAGTGCGCACCGTCACCGGTGAAGATGTCACTTTCGATGAGTTGGGCGGTGCGCGCGTGCACAACGAGAAGAGCGGCGTTGCGCAATTGCTTGCCGAAGACGAAGAAGAGTCATTCTGGATGGTGAGAAAACTTCTATCCTATCTTCCTTTGAATAATCTGGAGCCGCCGCCTTTTGTCGAACCGGATGCCGATGCCGAACCTGCCGACATGAGCAAACTCGACAGCATTGTTCCGCACGATCCGTCCAAGCCTTACGACATGCTTGACGTAATCACGCGCATTTTCGACAACGGTGATTTCTTCGAGATAGCGCCGCTTTACGCAACCAACTTGATCACAGGTTTTGCCAGACTCAATGGTGAAACTGTCGGCATCGTCGCCAACCAGCCGCAAAGATTGGCCGGCACACTGGATATAAATGCTTCAATAAAAGGGGCACGCTTTGTGCGTTTTCTCGATGCGTTCAACATTCCGGTAATAACCTTTGTCGATGTCCCTGGTTATCTGCCGGGACTGACCCAAGAACATGCAGGCATCATCAGACACGGAGCTAAATTGCTCTATGCGTATTGCGAAGCGACGGTGCCCAAATTGACTGTGATCACGCGAAAAGCCTATGGCGGCGCCTTCGATGTGATGGGCTCGAAAAACGTGGGCGGCGATTTCAATTTCGCCTGGCCCACAGCAGAAATCGCGGTCATGGGAGCAGACGGCGCAGTCAATCTTTTATATCGAAAAGAACTGGAAAAATCGAAAGGGGATGCGGCAACCAAACAGAAAGAGCTGGTTGCAGAATACAGAGAGCGTTTTGCCAATCCATATGTAGCTGCTGAGCTGGGTTATGTAGACGACGTCATCCTTCCAAGCGAAACAAGGAAGTATTTGCATGCCGCTCTTTCAGTGCAAAAGAACAAACGCGTAGAAAGACCGAAGCGAAAACACGGAAATATCCCGCTCTGATTATTTCTTTCTGGCTTTTTCGATATCCGGCTGAATCAGGCGAAAAATAAATCGTCCTTTGTGCGTCTTCATATCGTCAGGATGAAGCAAAGTTTCGTCGCCGATAATCGACGGGTCATCGATCTCTTGAAGATCATATGACTGTGGTTTAGGCAGTTGCTCGCTGCCGTTCTCACCGTTTTGACTGTTTTCACCCGCTTCTGCCATTTCATTTGCATGAGCAGCGAAATCCACGTCCGCCGGCTCACCGCCCTCGGCTACGCCGTATTCGATAAGATCGATATGAACGGTTATCGGACTTTGAATGACCGATTCATAGCGTGAAACAGGATCGATGGAGGGACCGCCCAACATTTTTTCGACATGTTTGAATAATTCTTCGGAAAACGGTTTGGGCGCAACGACCATGATCGCCTTCATGACCGGACGTTTTTTATCCAGTTGCTGAGCGCGGTGAAGCAATTCCTTAAAATAGGCAGTCGCGTATTTCGGTTCTCTCCATTGAGCATGATTTTGAACAACGAAAGCTAGAAGTGTCGTGCCGCCTGATGCATCCTCGAAATGGACGTCATACATCGGCAATGCTTCTTTGCGGAAGAAGCCCTGTGTAACTGGATGAACCGTCACCTTTACCGCTCTTGCAATCGACTCCCAGAAGGCTCTTTGTCTGTTGTAAAGCCCACTTCGGTGCAGGAGTGTAAAGAGGTCCGTGACAACAAAATTTACGAAATCGATGATTTCACCAGGCACTTGTCTGGAGTCTGACTTGAGCTCCACATTGGCAGCGGCGATCTTCAAATCTTGTGGCGAGCAGCTTCTAGCCGTCGCTACTACATTGTTGAGAGTATAGGCGGCAGTATTGCGTACTTTGATTTCAATAGTATGCGTTTGCGGTAATGACATCGAACGAGCTTCCTAATTATCAGAATGAAGATACTAACGCGCGTAACGTGGTACATCATATGTTAGCGGTATGAGTCGTTATCGCCTGTCAACGGAGGTCTTTTTCAGTCCGTAAGCGTATTTGAGCCCACCAGTTATCCCACAAAATCCTTCCTGAGTCCCGCCCGAATCAGGTAAACTGGAAAAGTGGCTACTTGGCGGACGGCAGCTCGCCCTTTTTTGGGTCATAGAGTTGTCGGTTCGGGGTGTGCATGGCCGTATTTCGGCCTGTTCTGAGATTTCGCATTCCTTAACTTGGAACACCTCCTGACGTCCCGCTAAAAACAATTTGTTGGCTATTGTTTCTCTATTCGCGTACATAGCGGTTGTCCAAATAAATGCCTATCCTTCCCTCCAGGAACAACTTCAACCAGGCTGCTGCCGGTGTCCTCTTCGAACTGAAGAAGGGCAACAAAGAACAGCGCAATGACTTTGTTTGGACTCACCAAGAACGCTTTTATGCCATCGCTTACATGGCCACCGGCAATCCGGAGACTGCCACAGAGTTGACGATCATGGCCTTCCGCAATGCATTCGCCGCGCTCAAGCACACCGATCCCAAGAAAGTAAACATGCCGCTCTGGTACTGGGTGTCACAGTTTATCGTCGATGCTTGCGCCGAGTATCACTCTCAATACACCGGTCCCCTGCCGCCTTCGGCGCGTACTGACCCGTCATCCGACGGCTCGGGCAATATGGACTGGGAAACTACCGTTATCTTAGGCACACAACGAGTAAGACGCTGTATCAGCACCCTGTCTGAAGAACAGCAAAAGGTCTTCATGCTGCGCCACCAGCTCGACCTCACTTACGAACAGATGGGTTCGGTCATGCACCAGCCGAAAGAAACCATTCAATCGTGGCTCTATAGGGCAAGAGTGCAGATTGTTAAATGCCTTGGCAGGGGATAGTCATCGATGAGAGAGCGCGGTAACTGATAATGAATTGCAGTCGATTCCGACATTTAATTCAACAACGATTCGACATGGATCTGCAGGCTCAGGACGAGCGTATGCTCTCCGCCCACCTGGAGACTTGCGAATCGTGCGCTAAATTCCATCACCAAATTCAGCAAGTGCTCCTGGCTGCCGACGATGTTCAGCTGCCGGACGATTTGACTCCACCGCAACCGGAGGCCCTGGCGCGCGCCATTATGGAAGATTTGCCTGAACAGAAAGCTTCTCCTTTCGCCATGTTCGGCAATATGTTCAAGGGCAAAGAGAAGTCTGCCGGTAAAGCCGACAAACAGCCGGCCATGCAGGGTGGCGGCGCTGTGCGCGGCAAAAAAGATACTTTGGCGCCAATGGACATGGAGCCGGCCGGCAGTCGTTACCCGCACCGCTCTCAGCCGCAGAATGTCACCACGCAGCCTTTCGAAGACACCGTTCCGCCTCAAATGGCGCCGCCTCAATCAAAAGGCAAACCGCCAGAAGATCACAGCGGCACTGCTACAAGACTGAAAGCAATCGCCAAGGGCATGTCGGAGCCGCTCGGCGACAGCCGTGAAGCGCAGTCGACTACACGCTCACTTGGTGAGAAGTTCGGCATGGCCGGTCCGAATCAACTGACGGACGACCAACCTCTTACACTGGCCGAGTCGATAAGAAGAAAAATCGCCGAATCACAAAGAGCAACCGGCGAACATGAGCCTATTGATGTTCAAGACGAGTTGGGTCCGGATGTATCCGGAATGCCGCAGCAGGACGACGGTCAGAATTGGATGAAACCGCCGGGCTTGCCGAATCGGCAACCGATGAACGGTCCAACCGGACTGCCTGGTCAGTCCAATCCGAACTTGCCGGTGCCCGGATTGCCGATGCAATCCTCTCAGAATATACCGATGCCAGGCATGGGAAGTATGCCCGGCATGCCTCAGATGCCGCCTCCCATGCCGGCACCGAATGCGCAGGACAGTGGACCACAGTTAGCCGGCAATTGGGGTAAACCTGCCAGTCCTCAACAAGAAGCTTCCAACTGGGGTGGTCCCGCCGGCAGTGCGCCGGCAGGCGGTCCTCCCCAAATGCCTGGCGGAATGCCAGGTGGAGTGCCGGCCATGCCCGGCTTCCCAAAAGCGCCACAACCAGGAGATGCACCCAAGTCTGCCGGTGCGTGGGGAGAGCCCAACTGGGCAGGTGGCGAAGCGCCCAAGGGTGCCAACGGGGGAGACGCCGATTGGGGTCCACCGCCTCAAGGTGGAGCCTGGGACGATCCCAATGATTCTCAATCAGCTCAATTCGCACCGCCGACGCAACCACCGGCTTTTGGAAAACCAATGGGTCAGGGCGGTTTGCAAACACCGGCCGGTGCTGCCAATGCACCAAATCTAGATTCGCCCGACCAACCCTGGAACAAACCAATTCAGGCACCGCAGGCGGCGGCACCGGCAGCGCCGGGCAATGCCTGGGGAGCCCCGGCACCGGGTCCGGACAATTGGGCAAGCAATAATCAAAACGCCTGGGGTCAACCTGGCGGGCAACCTCCAGCACAGGCTCCGGAGCCGCCTCAACAGGCAGCCCCGGCGCAAGAAAATAATCCCTGGCCGGCACCTGCAGCCTCGAATTCAGCCTGGGGTGGACCAGGTAATGATTGGCAACAGCCACAACCGGGTGGAAATTCTGCACCCGTGCCTGACAGCTGGGCTACACCGCCGCAACCGGGCGGTGCATGGGGACAGCCAGGCGTCGATGCCAACTCAGGAGCCAATGCTGCCGTTCAAGCACCACCACAACAACCAGCTCCAGAACAAGCACCTCAAGCAGCCGGTGCCTGGGGAAATCAAGGAAATTCGGGCACAGCCTGGGGCCAGGTAGGGCAGAAACCCGGCGACAGCTGGGGGACACCTGGCGGCGCTCAGCCAGGCGGAGGCTGGGGAGCACCCGGCGGCGGAAACGCCTGGGGAAGCGAACCTTCACAAGGTCCTGCGCCAATGCAGCCACCTGCACCGACACCAGAGCCGGTGGCACAGCCGGCACCAGCAGCCAAAGGTTCTGCCTGGTCGGTCGATGCCGAACAAATTGAGACGGGCACCTGGCGCGCCTTTACGCCTGGTTCAGATTCACTGGTATCAAATGCCCCGGCCGCGCCGAAAGGATGGGGTCCTACTCCGGCGCCTCAAGCACCAGCCATGCCACCACCTCCGGCTCCGCCGACAGGCGATCAAAATCGCTGGGACGTTCCGATTCAGGACAGAGGCGCAGCGCAACCAGCTGCCGATGCCGGTCAAAATCGCTGGGATACGCCCATTCAAGATCGAGGCAATACTCAGGAAAATCAAGCACCGGCCCCTGCCGCCAACAATCCCTGGGGAGTTCCGGCCGCAGCACCTCCATTGCCCGGTCCGTCCATGGGCGGTTTCGGCGCCGGTCCCACACCGCAGTCCGCTCAAGCGGCGCCGATGCCTCAAGCACCAGGTGTAGCCGGTACTGGCATTCCCAAAGATTCAATTATGGACAGGCTGTCCAATGTTCTTCAAGGTGAAGGTCAGCCGGCAGCTCCGCAAGCCAGCAGTGAAGAGTCGCGCTGGGATATGCCGATCCAAGAACGCATGAAGCAAGATGCCATGGCGGCAAGCGGTTCGCAAGCAGCAATCCCTGCACCGGCTCAAGCTCCTGCCGCCAAGCTCAGCGACAATCGCTGGGATACTCCCATTCAAGACCGCTCTCAGCAATCGCAAGCTCCTGAATTGTCAGCCCCCCCACCACGCTGGGATGTGCCGATTCAAGAACGCACTCAACAATTGACACCCACATCGGCAACACCACCGGGCGAACAGCTCGCTCCTCAGCCTGCTGCCAACCCATGGGGCGCACCGCCTCCGGCTCCGGCAGCGGCAGCACCGGCGACGCCGGCACCACCGGCAATGCCGTTCGGCTCGCCCGGCGATCAAGGAATCACAGCTTCCAGCTGGGATTTGCCTGTCGTGGAAGCGCAAGATCAGCTGCACCGCCATCCTCAAGCCGATGCCATGCCCGAACCTCCGCAACCTTTTGGTGCACCGCCCCAACAGCCCGGCGGAGGCTCTCCGTCCAGATTGAATATCAATCCGCCTGCATTTACTCCCGGCAATGTTGTTAAACAACCGGTACCAATGGCGCCACCAGCTCCAGCCGGAGCGGCCGGAGCATTGTTCAATGTAGACGACAGCGAAATCGACAAAATCTTCTCCGAACATCTCGGCATCAACGAAGGTGCTGCACCGGCAGGTGCGCAACCGGCGCCGGCTCAGCCGGCAGGACCGCCGCAGCCGGCGATCATGAAGTCTCTGCCGATCGCTCCGCCCGAGGCACCGGCAGCCGCTGGCTGGGGTCAGCCTTTTGGCGCTCCGCCCCTGCCTGGTCAATCTGTCGACACGACGGCCCAGCCATTTGCCGCTCAAGCGCCGCAGCCGCAAGTTCAACCTTTTGCGGCTCCCGAACCTCAGCCGTTTACAGCCCAAATTCCGGAACAACCGCAGTTTGCAGCACCGGCACCGATGCCGTTTGCCTCACCGGCCCCCGAACCGGCACCAGCACCGATGCCTTTCGGCGCACCGCCGCCTGGCAATCAGCCGATGCAGCCGTTTGGAGCACCGCCACCGGCAGCACCGATGCCCTTCGGCGCCCCACCTCAAGCACCTTTTGCAGCACCGGAGCCGCCTCAAGCCGCCCCCATGCAACCATTCGGCGCACCGCCGCCGGTGCCGTTCGCTCCGCCCGAGGCCGCCCCGCAACCTTTTGCTCCGGCAGCATCAGCTCAGCCCTTTGGAGCACCGCCGGCATCCGGCGCCGCTCCTGCCGCTCAACCCAATCCGTTTGCCATGCCGTCCACGACACAACCGAAAATCGTTCCGGTCATGTCAAAAAACGTTGCCACCGCATCAGGTGGACCACCGGCTCAAGGTTGGGGCGCGCCCTCTTCGTCCGGAGGGTTCCCGGCCACCGTGCCTGCCAACGGACCGGCTCCGTCTGCACCATTTGGAACACCGGCAGCAGCCGCGCCGGCTGTTCCGGAAAATAAATCTAATGGTCTTTTCAATTTAGACGACTCGGCAATGGATGATCTCTTCTCCAAGAATCTTGGCGTGCAAGAGATGGCCAGACCGGTCGGCGGAACAGGCGAACAGCCGGTTCCGGCCGTTATGCAAAATATCCCCAATGGGCCACCGCAGCAAATTCCTCAGCAGATGGCTCAGCCCTTTGCTCAACCGCCGCAGCAGGCTCAGGCTCCGGTTCCTTTTGGAGCACCGCCCAGTGCACCGATGCCTTTCGGCGCACCGCCTCAGGCTCCTAACTCTGCTCCGGCGCCGTTTGCACCGCCTGTCGATCAATACAGTCAGCAGCAGGCACCGCAGCCTTTTGCTCAACCGCCCATGCAGCCGTCTGCACCGCAGCCTTTCGGCGCTCCTTTCGGACAACAACCGCCCCAGGCTCCTCAGGCACCACAAGGTTTTGCGCCTCCCGGTGCGCCGCCGCAGGGACAACAGCAAGGCGGACTGTTCAATGTCGATGACGGCATGATGAACAAGATTTTCGCCGATAATCTGGGTGTACAAGATCAGGATCCCAATCAAAGAGTCAACGTTGCCGCGGCTGTCCAGGCGTTGAGTGATATAGCCGGGCAGGAAGCACCGGCGATGCCGCCACCGAAGATTGAAGGACTGGGAAGACTGGATGCCAAACCTGACACCGGCGGCGATACCGGTAGCGGAAGGATTGCTTCGATTGGAAAATTCCTGCTGGACCAGAAAGATCTTGAAAAAATCGGCAAGCTAACCGCCTCCGATCTGTCCGACACCAAGATGAAGATTCTCACTCTGGAAGCTGCGTCGGAAATTCAAGGATTGCTCCATCATATCGGCGGTACACCAGATGTGGTCGGCTCGATCATCATCGGTCACGACGGATTGCTGATCGCCAACACGATGCCGCAAGATGTCGAAGCCGATTCAATCGGCATCTGGGCGCTGGCTGTTTACATGAATACCGAAACTGCTATTAAGAAGATCGGTCACAATCGCGTACATCAGGTCGTAGCGCGCACACCGCGCGGCTTCCTGGTAATTGCGGATTTTGGTGGCGGATTACTGGTAACCCTAAGCGACGGACGAGACACCGATGCGCTCATACCGCTAATGCGCAGCATCACTCAGGTCGTTTCCAACTAGCTGGCCGAACCTGGAAACCGGAAACCGGAAACTGATATTTATCGATAGCGCACTTTTAGCCGAGCAGATAGCGGCATAGAGTTCTGACACCGAATCCGGTGCCGCCTTTGTTGCACTCTTCGCGGTCGCGATCGAGCCAACCCGGCCCGGCGATATCTAAATGCGCCCACGGCTTGCCGCTTGTAAATTCCTTCAAAAACATGGCGGCACTGGCAGTTCCAGCTTCGCCTCTGGCTCCGGCATTTTTCAAATCAGCGATGTCGCTCTTGAGACTTTCCTGATATTCATCATAAAGCGGCAACTGCCAAAGTTTCTCTCCTGACTTTGCTCCGCTTTCGATCAACTGATCGACAAGATTTTGATCGGAGCCCATAATGCCCGCCGCCACTCGTCCCAGAGCCGTGACGACGGCACCAGTCAGAGTTGCTATATCGATTAACTGGTCGGCGCCGTTTTTCACGGCATAAGTAAGCGCGTCGGCAAGAATCAGACGACCCTCTGCATCCGTGTTATTTACCTCGATTGTTTTTCCGTTCATCGCTGTTATCACGTCGCCAGGGTGCAGAGCATTGTCTCCCGGCATGTTTTCCGTCGCCGCCACCACCGCCATGACTGAGAAGTTCGGTTTAAATTTTCCGACTACGCGCATGGTGGCAATTACCGCCGCCGCGCCGGACATATCATATTTCATATGTTCCATGCTCTGCGCCGGTTTTAAGGAGAGCCCACCGGAGTCAAAGGTGATGCCCTTTCCAACGATCGCCACTTTCTTTTTCGATTTTGGCACATCATAAGAAATGACAATAAACTTAGGCGGCTCCTTGGCACCACGGGCGACACCAAGAAAGGAGCCCATCGCCATTTTTTCGATTTCTTTTGCATCGAAAACCTTGATTGTGAGCCCAAACTCTTTGGCCACGGAGCGCGCTTCGTCTGCCAGCCGGCTGGGCGTCATAAAACAGGGCGGCTCGGCGATAAGACGGCGGGCAAAATTAGTTGATTCGGCAATCGACTCGCCCCTCTGGCAGGCGTCGGCAAGCACTTTGCCAGCAATGGAAAATCCGGAGAATGCCAGGGAATTGACAATCTTCTCTTTTTTGCCCTCACCGTTTCTCGATGATTTGTATTTCTTGAACGAATAGGAAGCCAGATGAATGCCTTCCACAATCGCTTGCACTATTTCGGAATCTTCCACTAAAGAAGCCGTTTTACCAGCTTTGGCAGGGGTGATCTTGGCCTGTTTTTTGCTTGATGCCGATTTGGAAGATGCCTTCACGGGCGCATCGGGTTGGCGGAAAAAGAAAGATATATCGCCGTGAAAGCTCTCGCCCGGCAGACGTCTTACCAGTGCCGCTGCGGATTTGCGAGCATGGGCAGTGGTGAAGTCTTTCTTTTCACCCAGACCGAGCAATGTAATGCGTCTGGCTGCGATGTTACCAAAGGTAGCAAGAGTCAGCACTTGGCCGGCTTTGCCTTTGAATCCGTCTTCAGCCGCATGGGAGCCGACAGTTTGCATAAACGATTTCAACTTGCCTGAGAAAGCTGCATCTATTTCACTCAGAACATTGTCGACCTTTTCATTGGCGTAGACAAAAACGCACACTAGATCGCTCTGACTTTGCGAAAGCGACGCCGACTCCGATTTATACTTCATCGAGTACTTCCTCTTTGTTTCTTGCCGAAATAAGAGCGCTATTGTACTGTTTTCGCCGCTTCAGATGGGTCAAGAAATATCACTGAGGTGGTTGTCCGTTGACAATCTTTGCCACGGCATTGTCGACTATATGCGGATCAATCTGACGCCGGCAATAGGCCAGGTACGCCTCCATCCAGCGCCGCAATTCCAAGAGCACAGCCGAGACCGGTGTGCCGGATGTCTTCACTTGAGCCAGATTGACGCTGACGCGCCCTTCGTGATCGATGTGGAAGCGAGAAGCAGCCGGCGAATCACCATGCACGTAATGCAAGCTAGCTTGCAGGAGCGCCTTGTTGTCGTCGCGCCCTATTGTCTTCTGCAATTCACTGACGATGCGCTGGAAAACGGACAGCGGTCGGAAAAGGCTTGCCTGCTGAACGTTTACAAGTCGCTGTTCGATGAGCAGATGCACCGATTTGATAATGGCGTAACCGGGCCACAGATCGAAGGATTTGATCACCTCATCAAGGGTGGATAGTCCGTCGATTAGTCCAGCCAGCTGAACGATAGCTTCCTTGTCTTTTTCTGTTACCAAACTTTCGTCAAGATATTTAAGCGGCTTGGTAGAAAGCTTGTTCCAGAGCGTCTCGAAGTTCCAAACCCGCTCGAGAATGGTATTGCGCCCGGTCGGCAGCTGAGCCAGGATTTGATTGACCTGGTCTTTGTACAGCGCCGAATCGAGAAGCAATTTGTCGAGCGACCGCTTCAGCTCACAGGTATCATCGAGCTCCTGTGAGGTGCCTTTGTCTCTAAAGACGAAAATACCCTCGGTCCACTGAGTAACAAACTCTGTAATCGCTTCTATCCCCTTCAAACGGTTCATTTTGGCGCTGATCGGTTTTCCGTTAGTGAAAGACACAACCAGGGCTTTATCGCGATTTTCAACCGTGAGCAAACCGGTCTTTTGCGCAGTCGACAAGGACTGCAGCAAACCATGAGCTTCGATGGCGCCCAAAGAGCCGATCATCGAATCGCGCATGGTTTCGACGTTGCGACCCGCCTGTCCTTCGGAATCGGCTTTTTTGTGATAGCCGCCGTAAAGATACTGGTCGTCGAGCAGCACTTCCAATTCGCGCGTATTCAAGTAACCAAGCCTGACGGCGAGCAAACCGAGAAAAGTTTTTTGCCCTTTTCCCCAGCCCTCTTCTTCCTGCCTTTCCAAAAGTTCTTGCAATTGCGACTCGCTCAAAATTCCTGCAGCTACCATGTAACGCCCGAGCCTGAACGGTTTTCTATTGTGATAGCAATTGGACAAGAATTGAATGCGAGAAAAAACAGGAAAGATGATGTCTTCCGCTTCCAATTCCTGCAGCATGCGCAATGTCTCATCAGCCGGCAAATGATGCCTCTCTTCAAGGGTGCGAGTGATCGCTTCCACCGACGAATAATCGTCGATCATTTGCAAAACCCAGCTTTGCGGTGCCGGAAGATTGAAGCCTTCTTTGGCTTTGCGTCCGGCGTCGGTCAATACAGGCGTGGAGGTGTACAGAATGTGATTGGCCAGCGTGCTGCCGCCGCCCCGCAAGCGCCTTCTATCGATGCCGGACACGGTGGCGCAAACATAATCGGCGAGCATCGGATGGCGGGCGAAGATGCCAAAAGGGCTGTCGTAAACGTTGAACGTCAAACCACCGCCCGGATCGTCTTTGGTCAAAGTAATGGCGCCGTCCGCTTTTACGAAAAGCAGCACGCCCTGCGGCTTGAGCAGGCGTTTGGCATAAAGACTGAATTTGACGAGTTCATCCAGAGGAACCGAAAATCCGGTTTGCATCAGATCGATGATCAAACCGTCGAATTGCTTGGCGGCTTCGACTAGGCGCTCGAATTCTGCAAAAAGCGTCTCTCGGTAAGAATAGGTCAAAAAGGAAAGCGACGGCGCAAAGTATGTCTTCTCCTCAGATGGTTGGTCATCACGAGAAGGCAGAGTTTGGCTAAATGGAGTGTCGGACGATGACGACACGGAGTTGACCTATAGCAATCAGGCAGTTCAGCCTCTATATGCCCATAATGACAGCTCTTTTTTCAAGATCTCTTATTTAGTAAGAGATGTCTTTTACTATCTCGGCTGAGCTTTATTGGACTGGGGCTCTGAAACCGCTTGCGGATCGCCAATTCGCTCGAAGTTAGGCGTTACTCCGACGAGCTTTTTGGCAAACGGGTCGGGAGGAGCGACAAATAACGCCTTAATGGCCACATACGATCTCGGTTTGCCGTAATCGTATTTCTTGATCATCCCCACATCGAGAATAAGGTCGTCTTTGCCGAACGTGACAACACGGAAGCGCGAGCCGCCACCCATGGGATTAGACATGGCCACCAGTTTGTAGACCTGGTCGGATTTGCCGTACAGCCCGAGATACTTGGGAATGGAAGCCAGATGATCATCGGCCAGCCACGCTTTGGCAAGATCCTGACGACCGTCTTTTATGGCTTGAAGAAATTGATGAATAACCATGGCCGGTCCTTCATCAGGTGCTTTACCTTCAAGTAAGTATTTACTATTGACGAATTTCAGAACAATCTTGTAACTGCTGGAGGCCGGGCCGACCTTGCCTGTGGCGGGCTTTTCTGCGGGCTTGACGGCATTGGAAGCGATGCTCAAAACCAGATCCGGACCGGAAAAGGAAGCCCGGCCCTGAACGCTGGAAAGCAAGAAGGGCGGGACGGATGTGAACAGCTCGGGCGCGGCAGTCCAGCCGGCTTCGCTCGGTCTCAAACCATAAAGAGTAATCAACCCGGTAGATCGGTCCGTACCTGTGATGACGAGATATTTGGGCGCACCGACCGCGGCGACCGGTTGCGGCGGCGGCGCGGCCGGGCGTTTCACGGGCCTGGCGTGGGCACCTTTGCCGATTTTGACCACTTTGACCGGAGCAGGCGCCGACTTGGTGACGATTTTGGCGGCCGTTACTGCCACAGAAGGCGGCAAAGATAGAAGCTGCGCGCGGTATGCGGCCGGGAATGCCGGAGCTTTGCCGGGAGCGGCAGGAGCCGCTGGGTGACCGGTGAGTATGATCACTGTCTGAGCAAAGGGGCATTTGTTAAACGCCCAGACCTTGGCCCCGCCGGCATCAAGCACGCGAGCGCCTAAATCGCCCAGAGCCGGATGGTTCTTCACTATGACGGCACCTTCCAAGTCACGCAAAGGCGGCTGCACAAGCACGTCCTTCATGACCGATACAAGACGATCAAAACCTTGCTGGTCAGGGCTCTCGTTGTAGGAGGCGAGTGCGGCCTGCAAAGTCGGACTGACCACAGCAGGGGCGGGCACTGCCAACGTTTGCCCGGCAGGATGAGCCGCAGGTTCGGGAGCGGCTCCCACCGAAGACGGAGCCGAAAATGCCAGGCAAGTGGCGACCAGCACACTTACGGCAGAGGTTCGCAGCACGCTTGTGGCCGAGACCTTCTTCTGTCTTCTCAACTCATGCAAAAACTCTGCCATGTCAACACCCCTGCCAAAATCGAAATTCAACCGCTTGATTTTAACCGCTTTGATTCAGACCCGCCTGCCATGCCGAAGATGACATTTTTGACAGGCGGGAGAAATTTCTTTGCGTAATTCCACCACGAAAGTCGGCTGAGCATGGGAGGTTTCCCACAAACCGTCTTTACTTGCAGGCAGGCCGGTTGTACATTTGAGCCATCTTCCGCAGTACGCATACAATGTCTCTGAATTACCGACCGCCATCATTCTCCACCCCCTCCTCCGGCGCCGACCTGGCCGGAAACGGCGGACACGAGTTGCTCAAGGGAAGTTTGAGCGCTGGTGGAGAAGCCGCTGTAGGCGGTGTCGACCTGAGCAGGATGCAAGTCTCCTACCAGCCTACTTTCGATGCAGCCGCTGCCAACGCTGTGCCTTCGGGCATCGAGCTGACCGGAACCATGCCGCCCGCACCGACAGGAATGGAAGCGCAAGCACTGGCGTCATTTGCACCGCCTCCTATGGACGCAAGTCCGATGGTCGCTGCTCTGGCAGGTGCCAACGAGCCGATTTCACCAATTATTCAATTGATAATGCGCATGCCCGGCGCTATGGGCTTGATGAATTCTTTCTTCGAAGCTTTAGGTCAATTTTTCTTCGCACAACCGCTGGCTGGTCTGCTGGACAACCAGCTGTTTGCACAATTAGGCGCAGTCGCCTCGCAGTTTAAAATAGGAATGCCGGGAACACCCGGACTGCCAGGACTCGAGCATAGCGCGATCAATATGTCGCTGTTGCCTCAAAATGCACCCATTTTCGGCAGTCTCGGCTCAATGGGCGCTCACGGCTTCACCGGTATGTCCTTTGATTCGCTGGCTTCCAAATTTGCCACCGCCCCGCAGCTTAACGTCTCACCCGAACATTTCGCCGTCAATAAATTGAACGTATCCGGCGGACTGGATCTGAGCAAACCGCAATTCGAATGGAGTTCCAAATTCGGCGGACAAGGCGCTGGCGGTGAAATGCTTTCCGGACCGCAATTGTCGGACGGCAAACTAGCATCGCACCTGGGCGGAACTCAAAGACTCTTCAGCGACAAGCTGCAAGCCTCGTCAGGATTTGCACCGAATCGCATGCCGATGAATACGCCTAATTTGGCGAACAATAACCTCAACCAGAGCCTTTCTCAATCGTTGCCTCTTTCGAGCAGTTCATCATCCGCTCTCAATGTAAGCAATCACTCTTACACTCTGGGCGGACAGCCGAGCGGCGGCATCAGTGCATCCGGCAGTATGCGCGATGTAGTTGCACCGACGGCAGACAACAATGTCGGCTTCCGCATGGGTCAGCAAACCGCCGGCAATACCGCTTCCATTGACGCAGCTCCGTCGGCCACCGATGCCGTTTCGTCGGACAACATGCTCGCCTACAACAATAACGGCGAAAGCTTCAAGCCCACCATGGGCGGTATGGAAAAGGGTGTTCAAACCATGAGCGACAGCGGCTCGCAGTGGACTCAACCGCAAGCTGTTGCCAAACCAGCCATCAAATTGGAAGGATTGAAAGCAAAACAATTGACTTTCGATTCGCTTAAGGATGCGGGCACCAAGGCAACTCCCGCCAGCCACTCAGCGGCCAGCGCCGGACATCATGCGGCAGCAAAACCGGTAATGGACTATCAAGGTCATCAGCTTAAAGCCGGTGGTGCTCACGCTGGGCGTGGAATGGACGGAATTTCGCATCGCAACCTGAGCGGCGTTCAATATCATAAACCTCAAGTCAGCCATCAAATAGCCAAACCGCAGCCGCAAAGAGTTGAAACTCAACCTGCACAACAACAATTTAAATCTGAGCAGATAGCGCAAAATCAAACTGATTTGCAACCAGCCAATACGACTGATGCAACTTCGGTTGTCGGCGATCAAGCAGTGGGTGCAAGCACTGGAGCGGCCACATCTTCGACTTATACGATTAGAGCCGGAGATTGCCTCTGGAATATCGCCAAGAATCAAATGGGCGATGCTTTGAAATGGCAGGACATCTTCAATGCCAATAAAGACATTCTGGGCAGCAATCCTGATCTGATTCAGCCCGGCACCACCATCAATTTGCCCGGACAGGAAGTAGCAGCTAATCAAGCCAGCAATTATGTAGTCAAATCAGGCGACAGCCTCTGGAAGATTTCGCAAGATTTGCTCGGCGACGGCTCCAGATGGAATGAGCTGTATCAAGCCAACGCCTCCATTATCGGCGAAAATCCGCGCATGATCATGCCAGGACAGGAACTGTCTATTCTGGGAATGGACGGTGCCGATACATTGGCGCAAGCCGGAACAGCAGGAACACAAAGCGCCCAGGCTGCCGGTCAGCAAACTCTGCAGTCAGCCTCACAAGTGCCGGCAGGCGATGCTCAGCAAGCCTTTAGCGCTCAACCGCAAGGCATGGAGGCACAAAGCATGCAAGCGCAATCGGCTCCGCAAGAAGTGCCGCAAATGCAAGATCAGCCGATTCAATCTCAGCCCATGCAATCGATTCCTCAATCCGGAACCAATGCTCAAGCATTGCCGCAAGCACAAATGCAGCAAGTGCAGCCGGCCTCTTATCAACAACAAGCACCAGCCAACTATCAGCCTTTGCCGGCGGCCAATTTGCCCGCTGATAAGAATGCCGTCGTCTCATCGACGATGGTTCCTACAGACATCGTAGAGATGTTTAGAAAGGCGAAGTAACCAGTTACATAGACTGCCTGGCTTGTTTGCTTTGACGAATCGCCTCTGTGGTAGCGCGGGCGATATCATCAAAAGAAGCCAGCTGATCATGGTGTGATGCCGCCACAACGGCCTTGAAGGCAGTCCTGGAGTCAGGGAAATCCTTAGCGACGACAGCAGGAACAGCGATCAAGTCGCGGCGCATTGACTTGGAAAGTTTGACCAACTCACCGATAGCTTTTCCTGAGATCGTCTGCATATCCAACTTTCCTTCGCCCGTAATAATCAAATCGGCTTTTTCGAGCTTGCTTTCCAGTTTTAGAATTTCTTTGACGAAGGCAAAACCGGAAATAATTTGAGCATCGAATGCCGAAGCCAACCCAAACGCCGTACCGCCTGCAGCGCCGGTTCCTGGGCTTTTGTAATCGCCGCGTCCGGTCGCAGAACCAAGTAATTGTGCAAAGTGCAGTAGATTATTTTCAAGCAATTCTATATCCGCTTCCAGAGCACCTTTTTGAGGTCCGAAAATTCTTGCTGCACCATTCGGTCCGGTCAGGGGATTATGCACATCCGTGGCAATTTCCATCTTCACATCGCGCAGCCAGTCTTTGATGGCGCCGACGTCAACCTTGGCAATACGTCCAAGATTTCCCCCGCCCAAGGGTACATCATTGCCTGTCGCATCCAGAAACTTGACACCACAGGCAGTGAGTGCTCCTGCGCCACCATCTGTAGAGGCACTGCCGCCGACGGCAATGACCAAGCGGCGATACCGTCTGGAATTTACCACCGATTTGATCACCTGGCCAAGTCCATGGGTATGCGCTTCCAAAGGCTTTAGCGTCCGTCCTGTCAGCTTGGCGATGCCGCAGGCAGAAGCCAGCTCGATGACGGCGACATCCGGCAATGAAAGCCACTTCGCTGTCGCCGGTTCATTAAGAGCACCATCGACCGGCAACTCTTCGACCTTGCCGCCAGCACCAGTAAAAAGTGCTTCAATAGTGCCGTCGCCACCGTCTGCCAGAGGAATCATTTCGATAACGGCTTCCGGGGCAACGTGCCTGACGCCTTCTGCCATCGCCCGCGCCACCATGGTCGGCGAGAACGTTCCTTTATATGCACATGGCGCAACTACTATTCGCATTGTTAGATGCGGCGAACCTGAAAACCCAATCACAGCGATTATGCCACATCGATATTGGCAGGATATGCGATTTTACACGGTTTTGAGAATTCATCTTAAATGCAAGCAAAACGCAAATTTTCCAGTTTAGCGATCAGTTTACAAGTGAATGATCAGTGAGTGACTGAATAAATTTGCGGAGAACTGTTCATGCCATCGAAAGAAGAATCAAAACGTCTTATAGTGCGGCTGGCACGCATTGCATCCGAAGTCGATGAAGCCGAACAGCAAAGACGCATGGATGAGCGGTACAGGCAGTTGCTCAATCATATTGATGTCACACCATACAAAAAGACTGCCGCGTGGCCAGGTAAGAGTTACCTTTTAGTCGGCAATTCGTTCAACACCGATGTGACTTTTCAAAAGTCCAGAGAAAAGACACGCAGAGCCGCTTGTATCGCTGTCGTAATCAACAGAGGCGCAGACAGGAGAAATTGCGTTGCTCTGGAAGAAGCGCTGGGCGATGAAGGATTTGCATCGATACTGAGCCGTTTTGAAAAACAGTGGCTGGCAAAATTGCCCGAAACAACACTGATCGGTCCTGCATACAACGAAAAGGGGAAATTGATTCCTCAGGCTTTTGCTGTCTGGCGCAAAGAAATCGCCACTGTTAAAGAGAAAGAAAAGCAGCTGGTCGGCACTGCCAGGGGTCGCAAAAACTAGAGGCTAAAATTCAAAGTCTTGCCAATAAAGAAAAGCGGCGCCTGATCGAAAGAGCGCCGCTTTTGAGCATGCTAGAACCAACTTTGCTGATCAGCAGTAAGTTGCGTATCGACCAGTTTTGCGCTGCGAAAAATCTTTCGGTGTTTCGAAATGCTGCATGGTCTCTTTTAATTGTTTTATTCTGTCGACGCGGAATAAAAGTACTTCCTTGCGTTCATGACAGTAAGCAATAACCCGCCACAATCCCTCTTCTTTGAGGATAGTGAGCGGGTTTAGTGTGATTCGATCTACTGATTCTCTGGCAAAACTGTAATACTCTGCTTTCACCATGCGATGATCGACGAGCGCTTTTTCCAACTTCGGCAAAGTCTCATCGGTCGCATACATCGGGAAATTCATTATCTGGTGATCGAGTTGATCTTCATTGATCTCGCTTTCGATAAGCGAAAGATCGAAATCCAAATCGTCTTCACCGTCACATCCTAAAACCGAATCCACGATGGCATCGGCCAACTCGTCCGACATCGTTGAAAGGGCCGGCGCGACCTTTTGCGAGAGCTTTTCGATAATGTCTTTTATCAGCTCATCTCGGTCTTTAGAATGAATCGTGACGCCCGCAACTAGCTTATCCAAAAGCCTTGCGCTGGTCAGAAGAAGAACCCCTTCTTCCTGAGTCAGCTCCAGGCTGAACTTATCTTCCATGTCCATCAAAAGTCCCCTAAGCTAATGCGACAGAGCCGCTTCCGATTTGATGATGGTCCTGTTTCTAGCCTAGCACTCGATTGCCATACACGGAAGCGGTTGACGGGCGTTTATGCCAGCCTGCCGAGTGAATTAATGCGTCCAATAGATCTGTGAATTTATGCAGTGACTGGTATTAACCTAGATCACATGCGCTCCGGCGCGGATACACCAATTAGGCCGAGCGCATTCGCCAGCACCTGCTTGGTGGCAAGAATCAGTCCCAGCCTGGCTTTCGTGACCGATAAATCATCAGTGATTACGCGCGATACTTCATAGAATTTTTGCAAATCATTGGCTACATCATATGCATAACGTGCCAATCTTCCGGGTAGACGCGACACGGCAGCCTCTTTCACTTCATCAGGAAATGAATCAAGTTTTTGGACGAGCGCCTTCTGATGCTGGAATACTTCGTGCCCCGGATCGAAGGCTAAGCTGAAGCATCCCGGGTTTTTCTTGAACTCCTCGAGATACTCTTCAAGTTGTTCGGTACTGAGCAATGGCTTTTCGGTCGCACCGCTTTCTTGATTTACTTGCTCTTCAGTTGCGCGCCGTAAAATTGCACAGCAGCGCGCATGTGCATACTGGATGTAAAATGCGGGATTCTCTCTGGACGTGCGTTTTGCAAGCTCGAGGTCGAAGTTTATCGGATTTTGCGGATTGGACTCGGCTAGATAATAGCGAGTCGCGTCCACTCCTACTTCGTCCATCACTTCTTCCAGAGTAACAACCGTTCCGGCGCGCTTGGACATCCGCACCATTTGCCCTTCACGGTTTAAATTGACTATCTGCGTCAGTATTATCTCCAGCTTGTCTGCATCTAGATCGAGCGCTTTTACTGAGGCTTTCAGACCCGGAACTTGACCGTGGTGATCGGCGCCCCAGATGGTGACGAGCTGATCGAAACCACGCTTATACTTATCCAGATGGTAGGCGGCGTCGGCAGCCAGATATGTGGTTACGCCGGTGCTCTTGCGCAATACCCGGTCTCTTTCATCGCCCAATTCTTTGGCTTTGAGCCAGAGCGCACCTTCCGATTCGTAGCTCTTTTGTTTCTTTTCAAACTCATTCAGAACGGATGTAACTGCATCAGACGTATGCAGTGAAGTTTCCGAAAACCAGGTATTGAAATTGACACCCAGGCGCGAAAGCAGCTTGCGCTGCGATTCCATAATTGTCATCTTAGTCAATTCACCCAGCTTTTTGGCGCCTTCCTCGGCATCCAGATCGAGAAACGCATTGCCGTACTCTTTCACCATCGGCTCGAGAAAATGCTTGAGAGAACTTTCCGGATAACCTTCCTCAGGATAAGGCACATCGCGCCCTTGCAGACGCTGATAAAGCGCCCAGGCGCAATACCCTAATTGTTGAATTTGTACACCGGCATCATTGACATAGAACTCCTGCTCGACGGCAAAGCCCACAAATGAGAATAGATTGGAAAGACAGCTGCCATAAACTGCTCCGCGTCCGTGACCGATATGCAAGTCACCGGTGGGGTTGGCTGAAACGTATTCAACAAGAACACGCTTGCCCTCGCCAATATTCAAGCTACCGAATTTCTCGGCTTTATTGTGAATCTCGCTCAAAGATTCACCCATCCACCCGGTGGACAGATGGAAATTGATGAAACCAGGAGGAGCAACGGTGAGACGCTCGATATTCTTGGCCCCGGCTTCCTCGTCCTTTTCTATGTATTCGGCTATCACCTCTGCGATCTTTATAGGAGACATCTTTGCCTGACCGGCAAGCTTGAGGGCCGTGCCGACAGCCAAGTCACCGTGCTCGGGAAGGCGCGGTCGCTCAACCGAAACCGGGAAGGGACAACTCTTTAACGGTCCCAGCTTTCCTTCTTCAGTAGCCTTGTTTATCGCCCGCTCGACTACGCCGGCCAGCCTTTCGGAAATCACCTTCAGTCTCCTTTTGACAGCAAAGACTTTTAGGCTACCATCCGAGGAGCCTGACTGGCTTTAGTTATGAAACGACCAAGGCTAAACCTTAACCTTTTAACTCCGGCCAGCTCCTTGATAATTGTTCGGCAAAGTCCGCTTGTTTTGAATTTTTAGTGTTGAATGAATCTATGACATTCAAGGACCACCAATGAAATGCACGAAGAAGGCTGCGGGATCAGTCGCTGTTTTGACTTTCTGCTGTTCGGCACATTCTTTTCAGCAGTCTCCATCGCTTCTTATCGATGGCTAACAAGCCTGTTGTTGAATCGCTTTTGGGGAAAATGGTACGTTCGGCGTGCAGTCGATGTGTCAATTATCGGATTTCTTTTGTTGGTTTTTACTTCAATTTCCTATGAAAACACAAGCTCACGATTGATCGCGGACAAGCTTGGACCCGAAAGTTACAGCCTGGTCATTGAAAAGCACAGCAAAGAATTTTATAGATTGAACAATCTTATGGTGCTTGAATGGTTCGTTGAGAACTTCGGCAATTATGTTGTCTTACCACCACTTTCAGTTGTGGCAATTGGCATCGCCATCGAGCGCAGCAAACGAAACCGTTTAAAAAAAGTTTGTGAGTGAAACCACATATAGTGGCAGGGCAAACTTTCCGACTGCCAAAAGATTTCCAAAAACGAAAAAGGGGCTGCCAATGCGCCCCTTTCTTTTATTGATGTTTAGCGGACATCCGGCTCCTTGCGGTTCAGCACTCTTTGCATCAAGTCCTGCAAGCGATTCGGCATTTCATTGCTCTGCACATTCGGATGCATTTCCTTTTGCTTTTCAGCAATGCGCTGACGAATCATCTGTTCCAATTGATGCTGCTGATTCTCGTTCAATACTTGACGCTTGCGCAGATAGTTTGCAGTAGCGGCTTGATTGAGCTGATCTTTCTTGCGTTGCAGTGATTGCTGCACTGCCATCAGTTCTACCGGATCGGCATTATGCGATTCGAGCAAGCGTTGAAGTTTTCTTTGCTCCTCAGCAATGGCCGGCTTTATCTGACCATAATCTTGCTGCCACTGTGATTCCAACTGTTGCACTTGCTGGTTTTGCTGAGCTGAAAGATTGAGCTTGCTCCAATCCACGCAGCAGGCCTGGTTGTCGGCGAATGCCGGCATCACCAGTGCTGACTGCATACCTATGACTAGAACGACTCTTTTTGTGACTTTGTACATAGACCGGTTAGCACCACCTACTCTTTTAACCATCTTAGTACTCATAGAGCACCGCCTCAGCGCTGCCTGCAGGCTCCGTCAATGCCGATTCTATCAAGTAGTCCTCTGCACTAACAGTCTTGATTGAAGAAGTTCCAGGCGACATCAGCCAGAAACTACCAAAACCAATGATACCCAAGACAACAGCAGCTGCTGCACTCATCCAGTAAGCACGGCGCATGCCGGGCTTAGATTTTTGTTGTTGCTGATTGGCAGATCTCGGTGTGAACTGCACCACTTGCAGTTGAGACTTGATGCCAGGCCAGAGATCGAAGTCTTCCGGAATATCCGGTTTGTAGTGATCTCTAATTGCTTCGCCGACACTGGAGAGTCTGTTGAACTCATCTCTGCACCCCTGACAATCGACCAGGTGAGTAGTGATGGCACGATGCCTGAGTGTCGCTACTTCCTGATCGATATACGGAGAAAGCTCCGTGTGAATGAGAGCACAGTCTTCATTCAATCTCGACTTAACCGCCGGCCAGAGATCTACATTGATTTCGGCCGGTAACTCCAGCCCTTTTGAAATAAATTGATTGGTTGAATTGAGCGTCTTGAATTTAGCCAGGCACTCTGAGCA
>PNKB01000056.1 GCA_013997645.1 Cyanobacteria bacterium PR.3.49 | reverse complement strand
ACCTGCGCTACCACTGCGCTACTCGGGAATAGCAAACGCAAAGAGGTACCGACTGGAAGTCAGTTTGAGTATTTTATCATGGTTTTTTGGTTCCGGCACGTCTGTAAACGGACAAGTTAAGAGCCTGAGAAAAACCGGATAAACTAATACTGGTGAGCGTTCCCGTCCTCACGTCCCGGCTTGCGGTTGTAATGGAGTTTTGCCCTGCCAGGCAGCTTGCACGTACCGCCCACACCGGTTCTTCGCTCCTAACTTCCGTCACATGCGCCATCCGGCGCGCGGCGGTATACTGTTGGGCATATCCCCGCCTCCGTATCTGAAAGCCAGCGGAATCTGCGGTTAACGAGGCAGTCGAGAGGACAAAGAAATGGGTCTTTTTGGAACTCAAAAAGTCAACAAAGGACTGACGGAAGAAGCTGTCGGCATGGTCGACAACTATTTCAGCCGCCGCGGGCTTGATCTGGGCAAACACCAAATAAAAGGATCGGAAGGCTACGGCTGGTGGCTGACCGAAGGTTCGGCAAAGGTTTACGTTTTCATTCAGGACAGCCCAAACGGCGCCGTATTACGTATTACAAGCCCGCTGGTACATTTGCCTGAGAAAAATCGAGAACTTATGTATAGAAAGATGCTCGATCTGAACGCCAATTTGAGCAGCTGCGCTCTGGCCACCCACGAAAACATCGTTTTGGTAGTAGCGCAAAGACCTACTCTCGGCTTGGTTCAAGAAGAGCTTGATGAGCTCGTCTGGAACGTCGCCTATGTTGCCGATCTGCTCGACAACAAGCTGGCTGACGAATTCCAATGCCGCATGTACTCTGAAGATCCGTCGCCGTCCAAAGCATAGGCGGATATTCCCAAGGACTCCCTAAAGTTGGCAACAGTAAGCGGTAATCCCGTGACCGGACAAACATCAGTCAGCGCAGAAGACATAGCTTATGTCAGTAAGATCGCGCGTGAGGCTGGTGCCATAGCCATTGCCATGCGCGAAGGTGTGGACATTCGGGAAAAGACGGGACCTTCCGACAAAGTAACTGCCGCCGATTGCGCTATTTCTCAAAAACTGGTCAGTGATTTGCGCGCTCGATTTCCAGATGACGAGATCGTCTCGGAAGAAGACGAACAACACAGTCCGACCGGCAAGAAAAATCGCGTCTGGTTAGTCGATCCGATAGACGGCACGGATAACTATATAAGTAATGATGGGCAGTACTCCGTGATGATCGGTCTGCTTATAGGCGGCAAGCCTGTTTTCGGCTGGGTTTATGCACCAGCGTGGAAGACGCTCTATCTGGGCGGACCGGGATATGGCGCCTTTGCCGAAAAAGACAACGGTGAAGAGGAGCGTTTTGCCGATCTGTCCCTTCTGGAAATAGATGCTACCGCGCGCATCATCATGGGTGGACGCGATCGCAAAAGTCATCCCTGGGTAAGCGAATTGCCGCAAGTCCAGGTAGTGAAGATGGGCAGTATTGGCCTCAAGGTTGCCAAAGTGCTGGAAGGATATGCGGACATTTACGTTCATTTGGCAGGAAGATTGAAGACCTGGGACACCGCCGGCCCAATCGCCATCGCCCTGGGTGGCAATCTGGAAGTCGGTCCGATCCAAGGAGATGGAATTGATTTTCCAAAAGACAGCGTGCGCCTGGAGTCGACTGTGATAATCGGCCGGCCGGGTTGCTTGAGCTGGTCACGCAGATACATTGCCAATCCGCCACACAAGAAGCTTTCATGACGCTCATCACCACTTGCGATGCACTGGAAGATCTCTGCAAGGAGATTGACGAATGCGGGCGCTTCGCCATTGATCTCGAATTCATTCCTGAGAGAACATACAGGCCGGTGTTGTGTTTGGTGCAAGTGGCAACCGACAAGGGCGTTCATTTGATCGACCCACTCGTTCATCAAGACCTGATGCCACTCTGGCGTCGTTTTCATGATGAAAAGATCCGGACTGTCATCCATGCCGCCAGCCAAGATCTTGATCTTATATATGATCAGTTTCAGACTTTGCCGGGAAATATTTTCGACACACAAGTAGCCTCAGGTTTTGCCGGTCTTGGTTATCAAATCGGATACGGTCGCCTTGTTGCCCAATTGCTCAATGTTTCACTTTCCAAAACCGAGAGTTTCACCGATTGGCTGACTCGCCCTTTGACCGAGGCTCAATTGTCTTATGCCTGCGATGATGTTCGACATCTGCTGCCGCTCTATGACGCGATTTCAGAAAGATTGAAATCTCTGGGCCGTTTTGAATGGGCTGATGAGGAATGCAAGCGCTATTGCGCTCCAGAGCATTTCGAAGACGAAGATCGTGATGCCTACTTAAAAGTAAAAGGTGCAAGCGTTCTCGACAGGCGCGGACTGGCCGTTTTGAAATATGTTTTCGAGTGGCGCGACGAAACAGCAAGGCGTTTGAATAAACCGCCGCGCACAATTCTTTCTGACAGTCTGCTTGTTGAAGTGAGCAGAAAACCGCCTCATAAGGTCGAAGACCTTAATCGCATCAGAGGCATGAGACCCGATCAGATCAAAGGATTCGGGCAGGGAATCGTCAGGGCTGCTCAAGACGGCCGCGCCACTCCGGACAAAGAATTGCCTCAATGGCCTGCATCCCGCGGACCCAGCAAGCGAGACGTGCTGGTTGGCGACATGCTGTTTGCAGTTCTCAAAGTGATTGCTTACGAGGAAGATCTGGCAACAGAACTCTTGTCCACTCGCGATGATTTGCAGCAGTTGATTAAGGTGCACAGAGAAAACAAGCTCGCTGAGAAATCGACTGCCCTTACAAGAGGATGGCGTTACGAGCTGGCCGGCAAAAAAATGATCAGCATGCTGGAAGGCAATGATCTGAAAGTTTCGATTGGCAACACTGACAAAGCGCCTATTAACTTACACTTTGGTGCTGCACTCCAAGATATGTAGTTCCGACTACGAACTCGGTGTTGCCGCCGGAGTCGCAGCGGCTGTCTGCGTCAAAATGTCCGATTGCAAAGTCTGACCGATGAATTTGATGTAGTCTTTTCTAAGTTCCGTAATTTGGCCGGTCAGCTCATTTAGTTTCGCAATACCGGCGACAATCTTATCTTCGGCCTCATCAATGGCTGTGCGATAGCGTTCGGATGATGTCCCCAGAGTGCGAACATTCTCACGTGCTCTTTCTTGTTCCGCCTTCAGTTCAGCGACATGCTCGTGCATTGTCTTTCTCTGCTCCAAGAGCAGGCGAATCACAGTGCGTTTTTCTATGACTTGTTTTAGAAATGCGTGGAATTGTTTGTCCACAAAATTCTGATCCATCAACCATTTGACGGCAGCCATATCCGGCGAGTCGAAATCTTCAAGACGCACCGTTTGATAATTCTGTCCTTCTTCAACAACTGAAAGAGAATGTGCATCTTTTGACTTAAGCGGAATGCGAAAGCGATAGAAGCTTTCCGTAACTTCAACCGGTTTTTCTTGCGACACCAGAGAAAGAGTAGATTGCACGGGGTGCTCTACATAAACGACTTTCTCTTGATCGGAAAGATTTTCGATATTGTAGGTTTTTTGCGTCTCTTCTTTGTAGTCGAGATAGAGAAATCCTTGCCAGGCTCTAACTCGCCAGAAAGGCTTGCGCTCAAAGTTATCGCGCACGATAACGGAGATGCTTTGATCGAGTGCAAAGGGCAAAATGCGCGTATCGTCTTTCTTAAGAACATCAAGCAAAGCTTCGCCGGCGTAGGTATTGGTTTCCAAAATCGTCACCGGCCCAGATTCAAGAGTAAGTCCGGTGGTGTTTTTCAAACGCAGGGCGGCATAGGGAAAACGCGGATTACGCGCAGCATTGTAGAGTGAAATTCTCTCGCCTTCGATCAATTCATTGACGATGGGAATGAGCGCTGAGCTGTTTCTCGGAATAGTAACCGGCAAGGAAATTTGATATTCGAACAGCTCGCCGGATTCGCTAACTTCTACTTCCACATTTTGTAGTTGCGCGGCATCGAAGGCATTCACTGCCTCGGCTTCGCGCGATTGGTTGGGCAGTGGACCGAGTCGGCGCCAGCTTGCAGCGCCGGATACAGCTGCCACGCCGGAGTCATCGGAGGCTTTGCTGGCTTTGAAACGCTCATGCAATTGCAGCTCGAAAGAACTTGTCGAGGAAGCAGGTTCGCTGCCGACACCGCCAAAACCGTCGCCGAAATTGTGTGCTCTCTCGGCAACATAAGGACCTTGCGAAGTCTGCCCTTGTGCTTGAATCTTTCTTCTGTGCGGCTGGACAGGATCGTAGAGAGGCTGAATAAAAGATACGGGCGCAGCACTGACGAGAGAAATCTGCACCTCTTGCCAGTCTTCATCTTGTACGTTATCGACAATCGCCGTGCCCTGCAAAAGCACACGACCGCTGTCATCGACAACCATGCGATAACTGGTCTTCCAAATCGGATTGGGAATGGAATAGGCAATCACGACTTCGCGCTCGACTGCCTCGGTCAACTCGACTTTCAAGAGTTTGCGATCTTTTTTACGAATCGATTGGAAGAGCAACTCGAGCTGCTGCTGGATCTCTGAGGCCAGATGCGGGTCGTTTAACGTGATTTCAGTGATTGTAGAAAAACCATATCGCTTCAGCGAAGCACCACCACAATAAAGAAGCAGCTGCTGCTCGACAATTTTGTTTTCGCCGACCGCTTGTTCTACCTCGTCAAGTCCGGCCACGCGACCTTCGACTTTCTGAGTTCCTACCTTGATGGTGACGGGCGAGCCTTTAATTTGGGCTATCAGTTCCAGCAAACCGCTGCACTTTCTTAAATCGAATCCGAATTCAGACAGGCGTGTCGGCAGGGTCTTGGCAGAGTCATAAGTGACCGCAGCCAGCCCACCTCCCTCGACATTGAGGACCAAGAGCGACTTGAGCATGTCGTCAATGTCCTCAGGACCGCATAAGAGTTCTATTTCGCCGGGTCCCTTGAATTTGCCGCGACGCTCGAAGTGACCAATACCGTGTTTATAGAGCGTCACTCTCTTCAAGGGAATTGTCGCGATATTGGGACTCTTGGCTTCGTTGGCCATCTCGAATTCCTCAGAAACAACTTATTATCACGGCCGATGCCCGTCAATTCGCAATCGGACGGGACATTATCGGGCGCCGCCCGAAATAAAACGGCGCTTTTCCCTTGCTATTTGCCCGTTTTTGTCACTAATTCGAACACAAATTAGTATGATCCTTAATGACTAAGTAAAGAGTTATCAGGCAGTTGCAATCATGACATCCGATAAAAATCCTAATTCAGACGTAAGTTTCGCCGAAACAGCCCTGCGCTTGAGCGGCAAAACCGAGGAAGAGTCCCGCAGAACAGGTGCGGTCGACCGCGCCGACGACGAGGTCGAATCTTTATTCGCCCCTGAGTACAAGACATCGAACAGCCCAATTCATAAAGCTGTGTGGGACGACAAAATTCCCTTCAATCTTTTCAAAGCTGAAAAGGTTCCACAGGACAAATTGAATCTGCAATCGATGCAGCGTTCGATTGAAGTTCTAAAGAAGCACAAGCAGCAGAACACCATGTACGGTCCGGATGGCAAAATTCCGGAAAACGTTCTGGGTGACCTGGCAGAAGCCGGTTACTGGGGCATGCTCATCGACAAGAAATACGGCGGAGAAGGCTGTTCGGTACAGCAATTTATGACCTTCTTGAGCCGCATTGCCACGATCGAGCCAACGGCAGCCGGTCTGGCGTCGGTCCATGGATGTATCGGCGCGGTAGATCCGGTCAGAAGTTTTGGCAGTGAAGAGCAGAAAAAGCAATTCTTGCCCCGGTTGGCCAGCGGTCAAGCCTTATCCGCCTTTGCCCTGACTGAGCCTGGAGCAGGCTCGGACTTGACCGCATTGAAAACGACAGCGACTCTGTCAGGCGATAAATGGCTGATCAACGGTGAGAAGCTCTTTATCACCAATGCCATCCCCGGCCGCACCATCGGTATCGTTTGCCTTGTAGACGGCAAACCGGCAGCAATTATTGCCGAGTTGCCCAAGACCGAAAACGAGAATTTCAAAATCGTGAAATATGGTCTGCATGCACTCAAGCATGCCTACAACCAGGGACTGGTTTTCAAAGACTTCGCAGTGCCGAAGGAAAATCTGCTGAAGCCGCCTCTGGGTGATGGGCTGACTGTCGCTTATCACGGGCTCAACTTAGGTCGTCTTGCATTATGCGCAACGGCTGCCGGCGTCATGCGCTTGATGCTGGCCAATATGCTGCCCTGGGCTCATTTCCGTGAGACCTATGGTCATGCAATCGAGACAAGAGAGCTGGTCAAGCGCCGCATCGCCAGAGCAGCCGCCTTGATTATTGGAGCCGAGGCGCTCTACAGCTGGGGCTCGTGGCTCCTGGACAAAGGCTATCGCGGCGAGTTGGAATGCATTATCGCCAAAATTTTCGGCAGCGAAGCAGAAAAAGAATGCGCTATCGAGCTTTTCATGAAGACTCACGGCGGCCGTTCCTTTGTGCACGGTCATCTTTTCGGAGACAATGTGCACGACTTCCTCGCCCCTTGCATCTACGAAGGTGAAGGCGAGATGCTGGGCATGGCATTCTTCAAGTCGCTGGCAAAAAATCACGGACAGCGATTCATGGAACCTGTCGGCATGGCGCTTCAGAGAGAAAAAATCAAGAAGCTCGACCCCATGAATCCTTCACATGTCTGGAAATTGCGCAACGAAATTTTCCCTTACGCTTTCTGGAGAATGGGCAAACAATTCGCAGCGCCGGACAATTACGAAGATTCGGCGATAGGCATTGCTCTCAAAGGACATATTGATTTTGCAATCGAAGTCCTGGAAAAATCACCGGCCGAATTGAGCGATGCGATGACGAAGCACCAGCTCAAACTGGCTGACAGACAATGCCGAATCGCGGAGATGTCTCAGCGAATCCAAGACGCCATTACGATGCTGGTCACTTGTTTCTGGGCTCAGCAGGTTGATAATCGCGTAGTGGAGATGGCAGCAGACGTGCTTTGTCAGGACATGCAAAGAAAGCTGTCAGGTGAAAGACCGACGGACAGCTATTTCAAAGCGTGCTCAGAATTGGCCGATGAGATCATCAAAGGCGGATTCCCCGGTTTGAACGAAATCGACAAAACCGACATCATCTTTCCGTACAACCGTCCGGAAAAGAAACGAGAGCCTGCAAAGGTCTAGGAAAAGGGGGTCGAAAGACCCCCTTTCTCTTTGGTTCCGGAATTCAGAACTCGATAATGACCGGAGTGTGATCGGAAGGACGCTCGAGCTTACGGGGCGCTTTGTCGATCCAGGCGCGTTTCAGCGAATTCTTAACCGGCGATGTAACCCAAATATGATCGATTCGATAACCGAGATTGCGTCTGAATGCCGCCATTCTGTAATCCCACCATGAAAATTGTTTGGGTTCTTTATTCAACTCTCTGAAAGCATCAGAGAGCCCCCAGATTCGAAACCGATCGAGCGAGGTCCGTTCAACTTCGCTGACCATAATCGTGCCTCTAGTTTCAATCGGGTCGTAGACATCGTCGTCGGCAGGAGCAATATTGAAATCACCGAGTAAGCATATCGGCATGTCTTTAGGCAACTTATTTATATGTTCATACAAGTGGTCGAGCCAAGACAGCTTGTACTCGTACTTTTGCGATCCGACTTCCTGCCCGTTCGGAATGTAGACATTGACTATGCGCACGCCGTCGAAGTCGCCCTCGATCAAGCGGCACTGCTGATGCTCACCTTGTTGCAGCAATCCGCGGGAAACATTCTCAATAGGTTTTCTGGAAACAATCGCCACACCGTTGTAAGTTTTCTCGCCGCAAAATTCGACTGCATAGCCGAGTTCAGCAAAAGCGGCTTTGGGAAATTTTTCATCCGCCAGCTTTGTTTCTTGAATGGCCAGCACGTCCGGCTGGTTTGTCTTCAGCCACTCCACTACGTGGGCAAGACGGACGTTGAGCGAATTGACATTCCAGGTTGCCAGAATCATCAGGCTTCTCCTCATATTCAAATGCTTCTGATCTGAATCTAAGATCCAAAATCAGTAATCGAATCCTTTATATAGAATCAATTGGAATTGTACTGCCTGCTCATCGATCTCTTTGATTCGATCTCTTTGATTCGATCGCTTAGATTAGATCCATTAGAGATGAAAGAACCGAATATACGTCTATTTACCGCGCCCTTCCGGCTGGACCGGCAGCGTACCAATCAGGCTCTCCTGTAGAAAACTCAGATGGCTCCGACCAGTTAACCTACGAGGCGGCGCATGCGGTATCACATTTGGTACCAATGGTTTTAAGAGTGCTTGCCGGTGGAGCATACAACGAACAGACTGATTGCACACCATCGAAAGCAGCTTCACATCAGGCTTCTTCACAATAACGCGCAGCTAATGAAGCGCGGAAAACATAGGGGCGAAGGGATCGAGAAATTATGCAGAAAAACGAAAGATGTCGACTTGGCGTCACTGCTTTTCAAGACGGTACTGCTTTGAGACCAATTGGCAAACGGCATGAAAAGGGAGTTTGCGTGGCAGTATTGAGCCCCGGCAATCTACGAAATCCGACGTATTCGTCAGGTTGGACCTGCACCAGTTTTATATGCATCAAAACCTGCATGACAGGCTCTTTCATGCAAGTAGAAATCGGAAGACCCACTGTTGCATATCCAAAACCGGTCTAACAGCTGTTTTCATGCTGTTCGTGCAGCAAAGCGCTAACACGTAGGTTATTCATCTGGCAAGAGGAAAGATATGTCCGAAGGGCATCTTTTTGTCTATACAAAACCCGCATGATAACAGGGCTCTAGAGAAGGAGCCTTGTTGTATCAGGCTTTCAGACTTTCAGAAAAACACTTAAGCTGCATTGGAAGCAAATTGCGTATTTATGCCCCTTTCGGACCTTTACGATATTCGTTTTGGTGTGTAAAGTTGATACTCATCGAGGGTGGTTGATGAATCCCCCACCAATGCGAAACGCGGTTACCACATATTAAGAACCGTGTATAGGGTCCATTGATGATAGCGGTCACACATGGTCCCGGCGTCCACTTTTGTCTCTGCGAGGAACTGCAAATGCCCAAAAAAGTACTGATTGCCCTGCCACCTGCAATGTTGGAACAAGTAGACTTCATTGCCCAACACGAACATCGCACACGCTCCGATCTGATAAGAGAAGCACTCCGCCGTTATCTGGATAACTTTAGAAGACAGCAAGGTGCAGCTCACTTGGCAGTAAGCACGATGGAAGTAAACGAACCCTACGTTCCGACTCTCTCTTAAGCAACCTCAGATCAATCAAAGTCCTAAGCCCGACTCTCTTGTGACTTCGCAAAATGGCTCCATTTAGGAAGACGACGCAACTACCGACAGTGGCAGCCATAACCAAGAGATAGCGCACAAAACTTTTAAACGAATAAGCCGCCGCAGATGCAACCCCTGCGGCGGCTAAAAGTTTCTAAGGAGCTTTTCACAGATTGGCAGCCGGTGCGCCTTTTCAGTACGAGCCTGGTGAATGTTATAGACTAATCACCATCCCCCGGTAACACCTACAAACAACTCTCGAACCATGAAAGAGACACAAAGACAAATTTCGCCCCTCCTGAGGGCAGCCAGCGGGCTCTCAGAATGCCTCTTCAGTTTGACGTCGGCTGCGGCCAAGCTGGAAGAAAAGCGCTCGACTCTTGAAGAGAAGATGATCAAGCGCTATTTTCACGAACTTGCTTGCGACATTTCTTCTGCGTGCTCAATCATTCACCGAATTCTTTCTGACGAGAAAGAATCGACAAGTGTTGTTGTTGCCGCAGAAGACATTGATGCCGGGCTGCGTTTGTCAGAAGAAATCATGACGAGACTCAAAGAGTTCCACAAATCAATTGATTATGATTGGAACTATCTTGAGCAGTATTTTGAACACGGCTTTTACTTGGAGCTTACCGAGAAGTCGCAGCTTCTGGAAAACGCAAGGCAATTCCTATCCAAATTAAAAAAATCCTGAGACCACTTGAAGGTCCGATGAATAGCCAGTCTTCATCAGCGCCTTTTGGTAGTAGCTGCCGGCAAGAATCTTTCGATTCTAGTCAGACTACGAATTCGCCGACATTGCGCAGTGCTTTTTGCGCTTTAAAGCGCACATCTACATCGGCGTCTTGAGCAGCAACTTTAAGCGCGTCAATAACTGAAGCATCTTTCGTAACAGAACGTTTTAGAATTTTTCCCAAAGCTTTGGCACTGGCTTTGCGCACGGCTGCCGTCTTGTCGCTGAGTCCCTTAGAAACGATGCCACCAACATGCGGCGGCAGTTTCGACATTTTCTCAACGGTGCGAATCGCTTCCATTCGCACCCATTCATCATCGTTGTCGATCAAGCCGAGCACCGCGGCAAGATATGTTTTGGCAACGCCTGGTCTTTCTTGAAACCATCGTAATGCTGCCAGTTTCACAAAAACACTCTGGTGCCCAAGAGCACTGGCAAATGTTTTTGCACTCATGTTTTCTAACGATTCCGGCAAACCGAGCTTAAGACTGCGAGGCTCGAAGCCCGGATAGTCGTGCTCAATAATCATAGTTTCAACAACGCCGGCGAGTTTATCGAGATCCATAGCCTTTATTGCCCACCAAACATCTTTTGCAAGTCTTGCAATTGTTGCAGTGGATTTCCTGAGCCTCCACCCATGCCGGGCATGGAGGGCATTTGCATTCCGCCGGCTCCGCCACCGCCCATCATTTGCTGAAGGGCCGAATAGGGGTTGCTGTAATCCTGTTGCACGGCACCCTTGTTGATGTATCCGTAAAGAACCATCTTGCGCATGAATCGTTTTTGCATGTCGTAAGAAACTGAGGCAACTTCCACATACATCTGACTGGAGCCACGTTGGGTGAATCGAAAAACGTTTTCGTTATAAGTGCTGTATGCCTTGCCGGCTTTCGTGCGGATGTTTTCTTGCGTTATTACTTGTTGCTCCATAATGCCCGGGCTCAACTGTTTAAGACGGTTGCTGAGCACTCCCAGGGTAAAAGTGTTGCCGGAGATGCCCGGAGTTGCCGCTGTAGATTGAAAGTTGCCGAACTTCACGGCGACCGGCACTTGCATATTGCCCATCATCGACTGCATCATGCCTGACATGGCACCATTAGCCATCCCGCTGGCTCCGCCTGCTTGCTGCATGGCAAGCTGAAAAGAATTCGTCTGGTTGGCAGGAACCATAAATATGATCTGAGTCGGCTCGACCGTGATATTGCCGTAGCGATCGTTGTTGAAAACAAAATTGGCAGTGCCTACAGCTCCCTGCCTGATCAGACTGGCTGTTTTCTTAGCATCTTCGGGATCGATTTGATAATTCAGAGGCGCGATGTACATCTGACCCAGAGTCAGCTTTCCGCCCCAAGTACCGCGGAAATCAGCCGGGTAGGACTTTTCGATTGTACCGGCCAGAGTTCCGGTTGTGGCTTGTCCTTTGAGCAAACCACTCTGATCCATTTTGGGCGTGAGTGACTTCAAGACGATTGGAAAGGTAGGTGCGGATTTGCCGGCGATTTCCTCAAGACGCCCGAACAGCATGACCGGCTTCTTCGGAGCTTGCTTGGGAACTTCCGCCTGCACGGCCTTTTCTTCGACCAACCCCATATGAGGCTTTTCAGCGCCTCCCATGTGCGCCGATGTTGATTCGGGCTTGGGTGATGCTTCATGAGCTTGAGGCTTGGACTCTGTCGATTGCGGAACGACAGGCGGCGTAGTCTCGGTTTTTGGAGCCGGTTTGTTGTCGCCGCTCTGAGCGCCTTCGACTTCGCCCAGAACCGCCGAAGGCAAGCCGCCTTCCCCTTGAGCAAAAGCTGCAATAGGCATGCTTTGCATTGTGACGAACAATGTCAATGCACACAACACGGAAAATTTTCGCTTGGTCATGCTTTTTGTTTTGCTAACCATTTTTCACTTTGCTCCGCTATTTCTACTTAGATCGGCGTGGATTTGCTTGTGCTACCACCCGTGATACCAGCAACCTTTTGCTCCGGGAATCATGCCCCCGTCCTTTTGTCCGAGACGGCAGAGGCATTTTGTGACAACCCTTTAGCTAATATACAGTACTATCGATAACTGCGGCTGAAGTGACGGCTGAGACATTACGCAGCAGGCTTTTACGGATTGAAAAGAGGAAAGAGGAATTACCCTGCCATGGAAGTAGAAAACGTGCAAATACTTATCGTCATGGGAGTCTCCGGGTCCGGGAAAACAACGGTCGGCAAAGAACTGGCGCAAGAGCTGGGTTGGGCCTTCATAGAAGGCGATCAATTTCATTGCGATGCCAATATTGAAAAAATGGCTTCCGGAACCGCTCTAACCGACAAGGACAGGGATATCTGGCTTTCTATGCTGCGCAAAGAGATCGAAAAGGTGCTTGCTCGAGAGGATTGCGCCGTGATCGCTTGCTCGGCTTTGAAAGAATCTTACAGACACCGTCTCAATGTCGACGACAGAGTGCAATTCGTATTTCTGAACATCCCTTTTTCAGTGGCTGAAGAAAGACTGAAAAAACGCAAAGGACATTTTATGCCGGTGAGTTTGCTTGAAAGTCAATTCGCAACATTGCAGCAACCTGAAGGTGCGGAATACATCAATGTTGATGCGCAACAATTGCCGCAAGAGATCGTAAAGGAAGTTGTAGAGAAAATTCGCAAATAAAGCATTTATGCCCCTTTTTCTTCCTCTTTTATTGGCAAAAAGAAAATAGTGATGATGCCGGGAATGGATGCGATAAAAGAAACAAGAAAGAAATTGGCATAACCAAACCACTCCGTCATGTATCCACTGAAAAAACCGGGCACGTTCAGGCCAAATGCCATAATCGCTGTAGCAATGGCATAGTGCGCCGCCTTGTATTGCGGTTTTACGACTGAAAGAAGAAAGACAGTATAGGCTGCCGTGCCCAGTCCATAGGAAAATTGCTCGAAAGAATTGGCCGCATAAATCCAGGCATAACTTTCCGGACGAAAAAACGCCAGTGCCCAGTACAGGGGAATAGCGCCGCTCTGAATCAAAGCGGTCGGCAAAAGACATTTCTTCAATCCGTATCTTGCTACCAGATAACCGCCGAGCAATCCGCCCAAAAGCAAGAAAATCGGACCAACCGTTCCATATATAAGCCCAACGTCCTGAGTCGATATGGCCAGTCCGCCTTTTTCCTTAGTGTCAAGAAGAAAAGGCATCGACATTTTCAGCATCAAGGCATCGCCGAATCTGAAAATGAAAATATAGAGACAGATTATTGCAATCCGCTCTTGATCGACAAACGTCTCAAGAACGCTGCCGAAGCGTTTCAAATTGCTGAGCAGATTCGGCTTCTGCTGTTCGTTATTGAGGGAGGACGCGTCTTTAGACTGCACAGCATTTTGATCACCGACCCTGGGCAATATAAGTAGATGCAAAATACCGAAAAGCAAAAAGAGAACACAACAAAGAGAAAAAGCTGTTGCCCAGCCGGCCGAATAATTGCCCCCGGCCGAGACAGCCACATAACCGGCCAGCATTACAAGCGGCCCCTGACCGAAAAGAACAGCTATTTTATAAATTGCATTTCTCACACCTACATACACAGCTTGCTGCTGTTTGTTCAAGACATCCATGTAGTAGCCGTCGATAGCCACATCATGTGTAGCCGAAGCCAGGGCAATCAGAGCAAACGCACCGACAGAAAGAGAAATAGTGGCAGGCATATTAGCGCAAACAGCCAGTAGCGCGCACAATGCCGCCAGCACCAATTGTGCCACCACAATCCAGCCACGCCTGGTTCCGTATAAATCAACCAGGGGTGCCCAAATAAATTTCAAGGTCCAGGCAAAAGCTAGAGTGCTTGTGACGCTGCCGATGAAAGCATTGTCGGCGCCAAGATTCTTGTAGAAGACGACTGCAGTCAGATTGACCAGAGTGTATGGCAGCCCCTCCATAAAATAGAGGGACGGAATGAATATCTTTGGGGAAACGGTACTGGCAGATTTGCTGTCGGGCGAGCTTTCGATAGTCATGCAGGACTTAATGGCGATCCGTTATTATTACCAAGCTCGTCAAGCGGTTTGAAGACAAGGCATGGAGTGATCATACGTTGCTGGCCCCAAATTACCAAATATTGAATCTCACGGCGGCGTTTTGCCTGGCATCGTTTGCTTGTTTTGTCATGCCGCAATTGAGTGCAGCTAAGGAAAAATCAGCGCCGCTCAAACCAGCCGACACCAAGTCGAGCACCGTTCAGATTACACCGGCAAGGCTCGAAGTCAAGCCTGAAGATCCGATGTCCGCACTGGCATGTGATGCCGCTTTCAACAAAGCCGTGATGGCAAAAGTAAACGCAACGGTTCTGGAATCTTTTTATTCCAAAGAAATCAGCAAGAAGGTTTGGCCTGATGCTCTGGAAAAGCAAAAAGAAAGAATACTGGCGGCGAAAAATTTGATCGAATTATCAGAAGGTCTCAATGCCGCTATTGATGAGCTAAAAACAAGCCATTGCAAGTTTTTGACCATCAACGACGACACCTTTTATTTTTTGCATTCTCTCTTTCATGTGCACAGGCAAGAGCCTAAAGCAATCAGTGTGTTTCCCGGATTTATAACTGGAAGTGCAGGATTCGACCCTGACACTGTTCGTTTTGTTTTGGACGGCTCACCAGCTGCCAAGGCCGGCATTCTTGTGGCTGACAAAATTCTTTCTGTCAACGGATTTCCTTTCGTCGGGCAAGCAAATTATTTTGGCGCCGACCGGGCCCGAATATCGATCAGGGTCTCCCGCGGGGGAAAGCAGCATGAATTCCAATTTGCCGTTGGCAAAGGCAAGATGTACGACATGTACGTTGAAGCCGTCGAGAAGAGTGCTCGCCGCTTTGAAAAAGACGGGCTGCAACTGGGATATATTCGCCTCTGGTGTGGCGGTCAGCGAGCGCAAGAAGAAATGGAGGCACAGCTGGATGAAGAACCGCTTAAGAGTTGCGATGGTTTAATTCTTGATTTGCGTGACGGATATGGTGCCTGCTCACTGGATGCGCTCGATCCGTTTTATCGCCAACCGGCTGCCTATCCTGATTTCGAAATGACACTGCGCAATGGCAAAAAGATAGTTAATCGTTCGTATTTTGACAAACCAATGGTAGCCATCATTAATGGTGGCTCCCGTAGTGGCAAAGAAATGCTCGCATTTTCATTGAAGAAAACCAATCGGGCCAGAGTTATAGGAGAAACGACTGCCGGATATTTTGTCGCCGGTAAGCTCTTTCCCATCAATGAAAAATGTGCGCTTTATCTGGCGATCGAAGACTGCAGTCTTGCCGGTGTGAGACTGGAAGGAACGGGCGTGGAGCCGGAATTGAAAATTGAAAACGACAAAGCATCGTCACATGACAAACAACTGGAAATCGCCAAAGAAGAGCTGATTAAACGGATCAGGCAGACGCGAGAAAAGGGAGTGACAAAAACCTCTTCTTGAGAATCTTGAAAACCCCGAGATCCTCACACTTTCCCCACATGAAAACCTTAGTATGCAATATAAGAATTGATAAGCAGCAGTTAAACATCCCGTAAACTCTCATCGTGCCTGACATAATTGAGCGCGCGGTTTAACTGTCGTTTTTTTCTCGCGTGCTTAAGTTAGATTCCCGCAAGACATCAGGCTTAGGAGGATATTCAAGATGAAATCACCGAGTGGCTCAAAATTTGCTCGCTCGCTTTTTTCCACTTTATCGCTTGTCGCATTTGCGTCGACGGCAGCTATCGGGGCACCGCCTGCAGATCCGTCAACCGAAGCATTGCGCAGTGCTGAAAACCTGATGAAGAATGACAAGTACAAAGATGCTCGCGGCAAATTGGATGAAGCAATCAAAGCAAATTCCAACAATGCCAAAGCGTATAGCGATCGCTGCCTGGTGAATGACCGTCTGGGTAACTACGCTGCCGCTGTCGAAGACGGCAACAAAGCCGTTCAGCTCGATTCCAAAATGACCTCGGCATACATCAACAGAGCCTGGGCGTACAACAAGACCGGCAAATACCAGCAAGCGCTCGATGATCTCAATCGCGCCATTGAACTCGATCCCAATATGCCCATGGCATACGTCAATCGTGCTCACGCCTACAACGGTCTCAAGCAATTCGACAAAGCGATCGCCGATGCCGACAAAGCTGCCGAGATGAAGGCTCCGCATGCGCGCGCTCTGGCCCTTATCAACAAATCGCACGCATTGCACATGCAAGGAAACCATAACGATGCTGCCGATGCAGCAACCCTGGCATTGCAAATCAACGCCAAACTTCCGGCTGCTTATGTCAACAGAGGAAGAGCTATGGCAAAACAGGGCTATCACGACAAAGCCGCCGATGATTTTTCAAAAGCTCTCAAATTCAATAATCGACTCGCCCACGTCTATCAACACCGTGGCGACAGCTACAAAGCAATTGGTAAAGCAGACCTGGCCAAGAAAGATTTCGAAAAGGCCGAAAAAATGGGATTCAAAGCATCAACCAAAGTTGCAGACCCCAGATAGCCGGAAAGGCAGGACTGACAAAAACTTTTCTGAGTGAGGAATTACAGATGTTGAAAGTAAATGCATATCCGGCAGCAATGGCAGCCGCTGCAACACTGGTCTTGAGCTGCTCCCCTTCGGCAGTGGCAGTTGACAACGCCTGCGGGCAGAATACTTTGCCGGTTCATTCACCTATCAAAATGACACAGCTCGAGTCGGAATCGGGCGGAGTTTTCTTTGGCGGCGGTGAATCGGAATCGGGCGGAGTCTATGGTGGTGAAGCCTCCACGGAGACAGGCGGCCCCGCCAACAGCGGCGCATCGTCGGAGACAGGTGGACCCGGCAACAGCGGCGCTTCGTCTGAAACAGGCGGTCCGGGCAACACCGGCGCTGAATCAGACTCGGGTGGAGCATTCAACTCCGGCGCCTCCAGTGAAACCGGCGGACCGCACGTAGAAATCAGAAATTATTAGGGCCGGACTGGCTTTTAAAACCTGGCAGCAGTGAGGTCGGTCTTGAAAACACCGGCCTTACCTTTTTAGAAATGCGCAATAACCCTAAAATTTGGGGGTTTCCGCCTCTGCCTGCTGTAAAATCAATATATCCATATATCAACGACGGTTCAAAAAGAGGGCACGCCAATGAGTGAGTTGAACGCCAAAGACGTCAAAAAACTGTACGAGTCTCTGCCGGAAAAGCTGAATGAGGCGCGCAAACGCTTTGGACGCGGACTGACCCTGGCGGAGAAAATCCTCACTGCCCACCTTGACCACTGGGATGCTGCAGAGAAACATCCAAAACGTGCAGAAAGCTACGCGCTGCTGCGTCCGGATCGTGTGGCCATGCAAGATGCAACTGCGCAGATGGCTGTTCTTCAATTCATGCAGGCCCAATTGAAAACAGTGGCAGTGCCGTCGACCATTCACTGCGACCACCTGATCCTGGCAAGAGTGGGAGCCGATAAAGATATGGAAAACGCACTCAGCGAAAATGCTGAGGTCTACAACTTCCTGAGAACCGCAGCTGAAAAACACGGCATCGGTTTTTGGAAGCCGGGCTCGGGCATCATTCACCAAGTGGTGCTGGAAAATTATGCGTTTCCCGGCGGCATGATGATCGGCACTGATTCACATACACCTAACGCCGGCGGTCTGGGCATGATAGCAATCGGTGTCGGCGGCGCCGACGCCGTCGATGTCATGGCGGGAGAAGCCTGGGGAGTCAGATGGCCCAAACTAATCGGCGTAAGACTGACCGGAAAATTGAACGGTTGGACGGCACCTAAAGACGTCATTTTGAAACTGGCAGGAATACTCACTGTTGCCGGCGGCACAGGAGCTATCATTGAATATTTCGGACCGGGCACCGAGTCGATCAGCTGCACCGGCAAGGGCACCATTACAAACATGGGAGCCGAATTGGGTGCCACCACATCGATTTTCCCGTTCGACGACCGCATGGCCAAGTATCTGCGCGCCACCAAGCGTGAGGACATTGCTGCGCTGGCAGAACAATACCGCGAACATCTGGTCGCTGATCCGGAAGTAGAAAAGGACTACAACAACTATTTCGATCAAGTCGTCGAAATTGATCTCGATACTCTGGAGCCTTATGTAGTCGGTCCTCATACTCCCGACCTGGCGCGCCCGATTTCTGCATTCGCCAAAGAAATAGACGAGAAAGGTTATCCCGAGCATCTCAAATATGCATTGATCGGAAGCTGCACCAATTCCTCCTACGAAGATATGGGCAGAGCTGCTCATGTGGCTAATCAAGCCGGTCAGCACGGAGTCAAAGCAGATATCGGTTTTCTTATCTCACCTGGTTCCGAGCAGATTTATAAAACAATCGGTCGCGATGGTCAGCTGAAAACACTGGAAACGATCGGCGGTACAGTTCTTGCAAACGCTTGCGGGCCTTGCATCGGCCAGTGGAAGCGCGAGGACATCACACCTGGCGAAAGAAATTCGATCATCACTTCTTTCAACCGCAACTTCCAAAAGCGCAATGACGGCAATGCCGAAACTCTAGCCTTCATCGGCAGTCCGGAAATCGTCACCGCTTTTGCTCTATCCGGCTCACTTAAATTCAACCCGTTGACCGACACTTTGAAAGGCACCGACGGCAAGGAGTTCAAGCTCAATCCGCCGACTGCACAAGAATTGCCGGAGCAAGGATTTATCGCCGACGAAACCGGTTTCATCCCGCCCGCTAAAGACGGTGACAAAGTTGTTGTCGACGTCAAGCCGGACTCGGAAAGACTGCAATTGCTCCTGCCTTTCGAGGCATGGGACGGAAAAGATTTTGTCGATTTGCCCATTCTTATGAAAGCGCTCGGTAAATGCACAACCGACCATATTTCGGCCGCTGGTCCATGGCTGAGATATAGAGGGCATCTCGATAGAATCAGCGACAATATGTTCATCAGCGCCACCAATGCATTCACCAATGAAATCGGCACCGGGCTGGATGTTTTGGCCAATGACAGAAAACCCTATCCGGCAACGGCTCGCAATTACAAAGCCAACGGACTGGGCTGGGTAGCTGTCGGAGATCAAAATTACGGCGAGGGATCGAGTCGCGAACACGCGGCAATGTCTCCGCGTTTCCTTGGTTGCAAGGCTGTGATCGTGAAGAGCTTCGCACGCATTCACGAAACTAATTTGAAAAAACAAGGAATTTTGCCTTTCACTTTCGTCAAGCCGGAAGATTACGACAAAATCGGCGAAACCGACCGGGTCAGTCTTGTTGATCTGGCCAATCTTGCTCCAGGAAAGAATGTCGAGATGAGAATCCGGCATGCCGACGGCAGCGAAGACAAGATCGCCCTCAAGCACACGATGACTGATGAGCAAGTGGGCTGGTTCAAAGCCGGATCAGCACTCAACTTGATCCGCATGCGTCGTCAGGGCGTCTGAGTTTTAAATAGTCTCAAACCAAGCCGGAGATAAATTCTTCGATTGCCGCCTGAAATTTTTCAGGTGCGCTCATGGTTATGTCGCTGTGCGCGCTTTCCGGCAATTCCAAAAGAATTTTCTTGCCGACTGCATTTTTGTAGAGATGATTGGCATGCTCGAATGCGATCACCGCATCATTGACGCCGTGTGCAATCAGAACTGGCGGATGTGGTTGCTGCAAAACTGCCAGATTATTCAAAAACGATTGCGGAAACAAAAAGTCGGGGTAGATACGCAAGAGCGGCAACGACTCGCGAGCAATGCGCTCGAGCGAAGCGAATCCAGACTGCAGAATCAAGGCTTTTGCACCGCGAACTCTTGATATGTATCCGGCTACCGACGCACCAAGCGATTCTCCATAGAGAATGATGTTTTCTTTGCGGGCTCCTTTTTCGGCGCACAGAAAATCGTAAGCGGCTTCGCCGTCGTAGCAAATATCAGGAATGTCGGGTTTTCCTTCACTCCTTCCATATCCCTGATAATCGTAGATGAAGACCGACACACCCGCCCTGAGCAAAAGGTGCACTAGTGCAGTTCGATTGGCTATATTGCCGGCATTGCCGTGACTGACCAGCATCCAATCTTTAGCCGCGGGATTCTCATAAAACCAGCCATGCAGGCGTTTTCCGCGGCGGGAGAGAAAATAGACATCCTCACCCTGTATTCCGCCCAGATTGGGGGCCGTTTCAATATCATGCGGGTAAGGATCGGGGTGGAAAAGGAATTGCCTGTACAGGGGGCGGGCCATGCGCGGAGCAAGAGCCACATAAACACCTACGGCCAGAGAAATTCCGGAAATGAACACCCGAATCAAGCACCCCTCACTCGGTAAGCCGACCTCTAATCCTAGCGCGTTTAAGGCCCTCTGTCTAAAATAGGAAGAATTGCCCGGAAGAAAGCTGAGATGGTTGTTTCAACAGAAATGAAAATCGCCACGAGTGCTGCTTCTGCATTGCTCTCATTTTTATTTTCTCCTGCAGCTCGAGCCGAAGACATGATCAGTCTTTACCAGCGCCATCGCTGTCTGGGCAAAATCGACGTTTTCATCGCTAAAGATTCAGCCAGAATCACCCAGGAAAACGGACACAGTTTCGTGATTGCCGGTCCCAAATGGGACGTCAAAATTTTCAATCCAAAGCGCAAGCTGATGGCCACAACACCTTATGCAACATTCAAGCATAACGGGCCCAAAACAATTGAATATTTCGAAGGTGCAACGGAGTGGCCGCTTGTCCTGGAAAAACCGCACCTTAACTACAAAGGCGTATCCGCCAAGATGTACGGTCTGCCGTTCAAACAAAAAAACGGCAAACTCGTCGACCTTAAGCGTGGCAAGGCCGGCTCATATTATGTGTTGAGCGACTTCAAAGTCGACCCCCATGTGCTTGTTTTTTTTCAGCAAATGTATCACCTGCAAGTTGCCGACGGAGTACCGCTGAAATACGTCAAAATCGGGCGTCCCTTCGAATTCGGCCAGGGACTCGCCTACAACAAGCATGAAGGGGTTGTCACCACACTCGATACCATTACCGCGGCCAAAATGCCGTTAAAAAAAGAACTATTCGCCATTCCTCAGGGATACAAAAATACCATCGAAGGAGACGTCACACTCGGAGACAAAACCGATGACATGCGCGAGATTATCGAGCAGCTTAACTAATCAAATGTGTTCTTATCAGACTAACAATCAGGTAATAAGCCTATTTCTTTGGGGAACAAGACTATTGGACGTCTTAACCAGAAGAAATGACAGAAAAACAGTCACAAAGTCAAGAGAACATAGGCAAGCCGGCAGACGAAAGTTCCCACGGCGCGCCTCTGGGCGGCACAGGCAGTTCCACCTGGCTTGACGAAACCACGGTACCGGTCGTTCTTGAGCCAGGTTCCGTAGTTCTTGACAAATACAAGATCGTGGAATTGGTCGGACTGGGCGGGATGGGCAGTGTTTTTAGAGTCACCCATGTCCACCTGGGCACGGTTTACGCCCTTAAATGTCTCAATAAAGAGCAACCGAAAGACGCCAGCTGGCGTCGTTTTCAAAATGAAGCCAAAGCGGCGCATATTCTCGACCATCCCAATTTGATCAAGGTCCACGATTTCGGACTGCTGCCTGGCAGGCGCCCGTATTTCGTCATGGACTTCGTGGACGGCACGACTGTTGCCGATGAGGTGCAGCGACTGGGGCGGCTGCCGGTGCTCAGATGCCTGAGAATTTTCATCCAGGTTGCTTTCGCTATTGCTCACGCCCACGAAAATGGCGTTATTCACAGAGATTTGAAATCCAGCAACATCATGGTTGTGAAAAGCCCTGATCCTGAAAAACCTGACGAAGAGCTGGTCAGAATTGTCGACTTCGGGATTGCCAAACTTACAGGCGCCGATGAATTCAACCAGCAAACCCTGACCAAGACCGGTGAAATTTTTGGAAGCCCGCTCTATATGAGTCCCGAACAGTGCATGGGACTGGTTGTAGATTCACGCAGCGACCTCTATTCTCTGGGTTGCATGCTCTATGAAGCGCTTACCGGCGCCCCACCTTTCATTGGTGAGAGTGCCCTGGCGACGATGATGAAACATCAATCAGAGCCTCCCCTGTCACTGAAACAAGCTTCCATGGGCATCGACTTTCCTATTGAGCTGGAGCGCATAGTCGCAAAGCTGCTCGAGAAAGATCCAAGCGCTCGCTATCAAAACGGCAGTTTGTTGGCTCAGGACCTGATCAATCTCGAGAGCCAGCTGAAAGCTCGCACTGCGGCATCCGGCACGATTGAAGACGGCTCTCGCGCGGGAAATCGTTCCGCTTACACTGAAAAAGGCAAGTCTATTTTTTACGGCAATCCAATTGGTCAAGGAGTTATAGCTGCGATCTCATTTCTTGCCGGAATAGGCGTTACTTATTTCTTGTTGCAGAGCGAGCTGGAAGCGGCAAAGACGCGAAAGACGCCGGTTTATATACCACCACCGCAGCCAGTGGCCAGCGCGCCACAACTAGACGACAAGCCGTTTTCTCACATTGATACCGCCACCAAAGAGAGAGTTTTCGAATTTCCAAAAACTTCGGTAGGCGCATTTCTTTTCTCCGATCAGCCCGGCATCAATTGCATCAATGTGAAGCGTGTGCCGCAAAATCGCCTGATTGGCTTCAATCCAACCTATGATGCTTTGAACAAGCACCCAAAACTGCTGAAAAAATTTGCCCCTGACGATCTGACGGTGTTGTACCTTTCGCGCAACGAAGCTGCCAATCGAATTTTCGACACACTTCCGCATCTGACCGGTCTGAAAGCAATCAATCTCAAATTTTCCGATTTCAGCGATAACGATTTTAAATATCTCAATCAGCTGCCCAATATCAGTTATCTCAATGTGAGCTTCTGCAACGTTTCCGGCGACGGCATTGCCAAGTTGAAGCATTTGAAGAAATTGACTTCGCTTCATTCGGGAAGCATACCGAATATTCAGCCAGTGCTGGATATAGCGCCGCAAATTCCCAATCTCTATCAGCTTTCACTTCATGCAGATCAACTGGACGATTCTTCTTTGAGTGACATTTCAAAATGCGCAAAGCTGCGTGCACTGTCGGTCGGATCAAACAGAAACGTCACGGATAAAGGCATTAAGCATCTGCTCAAGCTCAAAGAGCTGAGATATTTGGATCTTTCCGGCACGGCAGCAACGATGGCCAGCTTACCCACATTCAAACAGATGTCCTGCCTGCGCGAGCTGGTTATTCCAATTGGCATGGGTGACAGAAAGGATGTAGCAATATTGAGGCAGGCTTTGCCGAAAGTAAAACTGACTGGAAACAGCCCTGACAGTTATACACCGATTTATTGTCTGGATTTCAATTGGAAAGGAGAAGGTCTCTAGGCACGATGGCGGACGCCGACGATAAAGAAATAGGCCTTGCAGAAACTGAAGAGAAAGACTCTCATTCGCCAGTTTCAGAAAGAAATTTGCCTTTTCAAGAAACCACTCTGTCATTGAGCGCGCAGCCGCCAGTCGAGTTGCAACCTGGCGTAGTCCTACTGGACAAATTCAAGGTTCTTGAACTTCTAGGCGTGGGCGGCATGGGCAGCGTGTATCGCGTCGAGCATCTATTCATGAACCAGCAATATGCACTCAAGTGTTTGAACAAGTGTCAACGCAACGACATCAATTGGCGGCGTTTCGAGAACGAAGCCAAAGCCGCCAACATGCTGGATCATGCCAATTTGCTGCGCGTTTTCGAATTCGGACTTTTGCAGGGTGGACGCCCATACTTTCTCATGGAGCTGGTCGAGGGAGTTACTCTTGCAGATGAAGTGAAAAAATTAGGGCGACTGCCGATGAAGCGCGCCATCAAAATTTTCATCCAGGTCGCCTTTGCCATTGACTATGCGCACGAGCACAAGATAATTCACAGAGATTTGAAGCCCAGCAATATTATGCTGGAGAAAAAAGAAGGCGAAGAAAACGAATCAGTCAAGGTAGTCGATTTCGGCATTGCAAAACTCACAGGCGTCGACGAATTCAATCAGCAGACTCTGACAAAGACCGGTGAAATCTTCGGCAGCCCGCTCTACATGAGCCCGGAGCAATGCACCGGCACGACTATCGATCACCGCTCGGACCTCTACAGCCTGGGTTGTCTCTTTTACGAGGCCCTGACCGGTGCTCCGCCTTTCATCGGTGATACGGCTCTGGCCACCATGATGAAACACCAGGGAGAGCCACCTCTTTCTCTCAAGGAAGCTTCGCTGGGCATCGGCTTTCCAATCGGTCTGGAAAAGATCGTCGCTCGCCTGCTCGAGAAAGATCCGAATTTGCGCTATCAACATGCCAGTGCATTAGCCAAAGACTTGATTGATTTAGAGCGCAATCTGAGTGGAGAAACGACGCCTTCGCACCAGAAAGGACAATTGCCTTCCGACAAAGGAAGACTTGTCCAGAAAGGCAGCGCAGAAACGTCAGCCAACACGCTTTTGGTTGGTGCCATCGCCGGGCTTACCGGTGCCATCGTCGGCGGTGGGCTCTGCTACTGGGCCTTGAGCAGTCAGATGAACGAGCTGAGTGCACGATATGAATCGCTGAAATCCAGTCAGAGCGCTTTTACAGATGAACCTCAGGCGGCAGGGAAAGCGGATAAAAATATCGCACCGCCTGCCGGCAGCTACTCTCACATTGCAGGCAGTGACAGGATCCTCAAATTCCCGCCCGGAAAAACTCTCGGTTCTCTAATCGATGACAATGGCTTCGTCGTGGAAGCGCAAGAAGAAAAAAAGTTTCCCAAAAACCGCAGCCTTCTTCTCATCTCCAGAAATGACTCAATAACAAATCCTGAGTTGCTGCAAGGCTTTGCGCCCGATGATCTCAAGGCCCTAGTGTTTGAACCTCAGGCCGTCACCAAACCGGACGGATATCTATCCATTGCCAATCTGACAGGGCTTAAAGCGCTGAATGTAAAACACTCACTGTTCAACGACACTTCGCTTGAGGGGCTGGATAAGCTCGTCAATTTGCAGTATTTCAATTGCGACGATACACGTGTGCATGGTCCGGCACTGGCCAGATCACCGATCTTGAAAAATCTGAGAGCCCTTGATGTATCAAATAATTCAGGCATGGTCCCCTTCTGCAATATCATAAAAGACCTTCCTCATCTGGAAGAATTGCAAATCCAGCATTGCCAGCTCGATGACGGGCTTTTGAAAGTAATTTCCGAATGCAAGTCTCTGAAAATTCTGGGTCTTTCGCAAAACAGAGACATCGGCAATGCGGGCGTCACTTACCTTCTGGATTTGAAACACCTTGCCTGGCTTGACCTGACGCGCACCTCAGTGACGCCTGACTGCCTGGAAACACTGCTCTCAATGCCGGCTTTGAAGAAAGTCGAATTGGGCGAATTGCATTGGACGGACCAGCAGAAAAAGGACTTCGAAAGAGCCGCCAAAGCGAGAAAACCTTCCCTTCAGATATATTGGGATGACCAGGAAACCTCGGATCACGGCGAAGTACTGCCGGACTTAAAATGGGCCGGCAACTTAAAATAAGACGAGTCGATTTTCGGCCCGCAATCGAGAACGCCAGATGTCGCATGACTCACTAGAAAATAAAGAAGACGCCGAATTGTCGCTTGAGCATACTGAGGTTTCAAGCGTTTCTGCCGGCGCGGGCGACATCACCATTAATAATATGCTGCAACCGCCGGTGGTGCTGGAGCCGGGTCAGACTATTCTGGAAAAATTTCGTGTCATCGAACTTATAGGCCGCGGCGGGATGGGCAGCGTTTATCGCGTGGAACATCTTTTGGTCAATCGCATGTATGCACTTAAATGCTTGAGCAAAACCCAAACCAATGACGCCGGCTGGCGGCGCTTTCAAAACGAAGCAAAAGCCGCTCACATGCTCGACCACTCCAATCTCATCCGGGTCTATGAATTTGGCTTGCTGCCGGGTGGTCAACCTTTTTTCCTGATGGAATTCGTGGACGGTCCGACATTAGCGGACGAAATAAAAAAACACGGGCGTCTCGAGCTCAAGCGAGCGCTGAGAATATTTATTCATGTCGCCTTTGCCATTCAATATGCGCACGAGCATAAAGTCATTCACAGAGACTTGAAACCCAGCAATATCATGCTGGCAAAGCCGCACTACGAGCAGGAACCCGAGCTTGTCAAAGTTGTGGATTTCGGGATTGCCAAATTGACAGGCGTCGATGAATTCAACCAACAGACACTGACAAAAACCGGCGAGATTTTCGGCAGCCCACTGTATATGAGCCCCGAGCAATGCATAGGTATTGCCGTCGATCAACGCTCCGACCTCTATTCGCTCGGTTGTGTTTTCTATGAAACATTAACGGGTGCGCCACCATTTATTGGCGACAGTGCGCTTTCTACAATGCTAAAACATCAGTCCGACAGCCCTCTTGCGCTGAAGGAAGCATCTCTGGGCGAAGAATTTCCGCAAGAGATGGAAAGAATAATCGAGAAGGCGCTTCAAAAGGATCCCAACGAGAGGTATCAATCAGCCAAAGCCCTCGCTGAAGATCTGATCGACCTGGAAAGGATGTTGGGCGCAGAGCCTGTTCCTGCGTTAAGGGCCGCCTTAGGGAGTGCCGCCCAAAAACTCGAAGCCAAGAAAGAAAAATTGATCCGCCTGCCTAATGTCTTTGCCATGCTGGGATTTGGCGCACTCACTTTCATTCTCGGTCTGGGGCTAAGTTATCTTGTGCTCAACCAGCAAGCCGACAAAGCTCTCAGTAAATTCTCAGCAGAGTGTTTTGACTTTTCTCGAGACGAGCGTAATGCAGCCGCCAGCCTCAAGCCGGTTCCAGACGCCAAGCCGGTAACTAAATTCTTCTCCAGCAAGAATGGAAAGTTTCTCGAGTTTCACTTTCCTGAAACCGAATCGCTGGGTCTGATTGAGCAGAAGGACGGCACTCATCAAATTGCCCGAGGTCTAGTCAAAGTTCCTCTTGGCGAACCGGTCGGATTGCGTACTTCCGACTTTTTACTGCAGAACCCTGAATTGATGAATGGATTTCGCCCGGATGATTTATCCGTACTTGATTTTGGCGGCAGCAGAAGGCTGAAAACCGAAATATTTCCATATCTGGAAAAAATGACCGGTCTGGTGATATTGAACGTCAGCGGCACTGATTTTGGCGACTCGGAAATTCAACTTCTCAAAGGAATGACAAAGCTCAGATACCTCAATCTGGCGACAACGAATGTTTCCTGCAAGGCATTGCTGAAATCTCCAATCATAGGCAATCTCAATTGTCTGGACCTGACTTGCACAGATGACGCCAGGATGTTTGTCGCCGCTGTCCATCGTCTGCCCAAACTGAAACAGCTGGTCATGGCAGCCGCACTAATCAGCGATGATGATATGAAAGTTTTGTCCAAGAGTAAATCGCTCAAAATAGTTTGTCTTGCCCAGAACATGGTGAGCGAAAAGGGCATTGCTCAGCTTATGCCTTTGAAAACGCTGGAGTGGCTCGACCTCTCATCTACTAACGTTGGTTGGCAAGTTTGCAAATCTGCAGCCAGGATGCCTAATCTGAAAATATTGGAGATGGGCAGCATGCTTGGACAAGAATCCAGAGAGAAGGTTGTCAGCTATCTGGCCAAATACAAACCCAGTTTGAAAGTGCTCTGGCATAACACCGACACGCATGACCTGAAAGCAGCGATGCCCGATTTTGTCTGGCGTGGTGAAAGCATATCGCCCCATATAGATTTTGCCAGAATTATCGCGCCATCCAGGCAGTGACAGGGTAGATAACTAAATGGGGAAAGCCATTTAGGGATCTGCATGGGTTCTTACCAGGAAAGAACGCCTCAGGGAGGCGAAGTCACTTATTCAATGAACCCGCTGGCCGCTCCGACCATCGAGCCCGGCACGATTCTGCTCGGCAAATTCAGAGTGGTGGGGCTTCTGGGCGTAGGCGGCATGGGCAGCGTCTACCGCGTCGATCATTTACTCATGGAAAGGCAATTCGCCCTCAAATGCCTGAATAAGTTTCAAGAGGCAAACGCCAGCTGGCGCCGCTTTCAGAACGAAGCGAAAGCTGCCCACATGGTCGACCATCCCAATTTGCTGAAAGTTTTCGAATTCGGGCTTCTGGAAAGCGGTCAACCTTTCTTTCTTATGGAGCTGGTAGAGGGACAAACCCTGTCCGATGAGATTAAGAGCCTCGGGCATTTGCCCATTGAGCGTGCCGTCAGCATTTTCATTCAAGTAGCTTTCGCCATCGATTATGCGCACAAGCGAGGCATTGTGCACAGGGATTTGAAACCAAGCAATATCATGCTGGTTCCACCAAAGAGCGAACATGAGTCCGAAAGCGTGCGCGTTGTGGATTTTGGTATCGCCAAACTGACCGGGGTCGATGAATTCAATCAGCAAACACTGACGAAAACAGGCGAGGTTTTCGGCAGTCCTTTCTACATGAGCCCAGAGCAGTGTATGGGTTTGCCGGTTGATCACCGCTGCGATCTGTATTCGCTCGGTTGTGTTTTCTATGAAACATTGACGAGCGCGCCGCCCTTCATGGGCGAAAGCGCACTCTCCACTATGATGAAACACCAGAGCGAGATTCAACTGCCGCTCAAAGAAGCGTCAATGGGCATGAGCTACCCGGCGCTTCTGGAAGAAATCATCAGTAAGTTGCTTGAAAAAGATCCGGCCAATCGATATCAATCGGCAGGACAACTGGCAAACGAATTGATTACGCTCGAGCAGGCGATAAAGGAGCACAAGCAGCAGATAAGTGGACAGGGTCCGACACTCGCTTCATCGCTCCAGCCGGGCTCCGGGCAATCAAAGATTGATCATTTCGTCAAAACTCTTACTCTTGCAAAATTAATCGGGGTTGGGCTTTCGATGTATTTGCTGGGAGCAGCCAGCCTCTATGCCGGTCTGACGATACTGAACAAACAGGGTGTGAAAACAGCCGTCGTCGAACAGCCCATCCAGGAACCACAAGCAAGCCAGGAAGGACTGCAATACTGGTCTCAAGTCGAAGGCAACAAAAAAATCTTCTATTTCCCGGATAAACTAATCGGCATGCTTGTCGGAGACAACGGCTCCAAGGCCATTGCCGTCGGGCGTGTGTCGGTGCCTTTAGGCGTAAAGACCGGTCTGTGTTGCGGCACACAATTTTTCGATAAACCGGAGTATCTGGAAAGGTTCAGACCGGACGAGATGTATCTCATTGATTTCAATACCAACACAGCCGGTCCGGATAACTTAGCTGCTCTGAAAAGATTTGTCGAATTGAGAGTGCTCAATGTAAGCGGCACCGCATTTAGTGACAAAGATCTGTCCATAATTCCCAGCTTCAAGAATTTGAAGTTCTTGAATCTTTCACACACAGATGTAGACTGCTCTAATTTGTTGAAGTATCCAAATGCTCTAAAACTCAACTGCCTTGATCTTTCTCATACGATGGGCACCGATGTGATCATCAAGGCGATTGATAAATTTCCCCAACTGCAAGCTCTCTGGCTAGATGTATGTGGACTGACCGATGTTGAAATGAAAGGATTGGCAAAGAGCAAAACTATTAAGTCGCTGTCTCTCAATACAAATACGATTACGGATAGGGGTATCAGCTATCTTTTGCCGATGAGAAGTTTGGAGCGGCTGGATATCAACAGAACTCCGGTAACTCCCAAGATAGCGTCGATTCTCAAAAAATTTCCCAATTTGAAAGTAGTGGAAATGGGCCTTCGCATGCAGTGGTCGGAAAAGGAAAGAGAAAATTTCATACGAGAAATAAATAGCGGCGAGTCCAAAGTTAAGGTGTTTTATGGAGATCTTCATACTTCGCACGAAGAGGCAAACATGCAGAATTTCCCCTGGAAAGGACCAGGCTT
>PNKB01000055.1 GCA_013997645.1 Cyanobacteria bacterium PR.3.49 | reverse complement strand
ACCCTGGAGGCTGTTTTCACTGCTGTAATCGCCCGCCTGGTGTTTCGAGAGCATCTGGGGAAAATCGGCTGGTTAGCCGTTTGCTTATCTACTGCGGCAGCTGTTTTGCTTTGCTTTCAAGAAGGGACCAGCGGTTTGCTCGCCGGCTGCCTGTGCGCCGCGGCGTGTTTGTGCTGGGGCGTCGATAATAACTCGACTGCCATTATCGACGGTATCAGTCCGGTCAGAATCACTTTTCTGAAAGGTCTTGCCGCAGGCGGGACAAACTTTATTTTGGGACTGATTTTCGAGCCGCATGCACTTGCTGTTTCTTCTGTCGGGCAGGCACTTTTCGTGGGCGCGCTCGCTTACGGATTGAGCCTGACACTCTACATCACGTCCGCGCAGCAGCTCGGCGCCACACGTTCGCAAATGATTTTTGCTACGGCGCCGTTTTTCGGTGTGATGTTCTCGGCGATTTTTTTGCATGAAGCGCTCACTGCCATGCAGGTGGCAGCCGGCGCCATCATGGGTTTTGCCATATATCTTTTGATGAACGATCAGCACGCCCATGATCATGCCCATGAAGAGATGGAGCACATTCACATGCACAGCCATGATGACGGTCATCACACTCACACGCATCCCGGTCTGCCCGCTTCCCTGAGGCATTCCCACTGGCACAAGCATGAAGCGCAAAGTCACAGCCACCCCCATTGGCCCGACCTTCACCACCGCCACAGCCACTAACAAGCGGCAGCTAGCCGATTCTTGACTGCATTTAGGGAAATATTGGGTCAAAGGCGCTATAGTTGCTTTCGAACACTCTGTTCTCCGTTTTTAAGAGGTAAGGATGTCCGAAGATACGCACGCAGCCGATACAGAGGCACATGCACACGCGATTCTTGACGAACTCAAACGCCAGAAGCTCGGAGATCCGGCAGCGTATGGCGGCAGGTCAGACATTCTCGACCGCGTGCGCGATTATGAAAAGCAAGAATTAGACACCCAGCAGACAATCAGCATCGCTTCGGCCAGAGGCGAAGACATTGAAAAGCTGGCGTTGCTTGATTCGATGACTGAGCTCTACAATCATCGAACTTTCTTGAAAGAATTGAAAGCCGAGCTCAATCGAGCCAAGCGATACGGGCATCATGTGGCGCTCTGCATGATCGGTATCGACGGCATGGATGGAATTCGCGCCCATTACGGAACGCTCACTGTTGATGCCGTGGCGAAGGTCGCGGCCAATGTGATTCGTGAGGGCATTCGCGAGGTCGACATTGCCGCGCGTTATTCAAATAATGAGTTCGTTCTTGCTCTGCCGCAAACCAATGCGGCCGGTGCGGCACTGCTTGCCGAACGTCTGCGCGTCAGGTGCGGCAACCAGGCGATCAATCATAACTGGCAAGCATTTTCGGTGACCGCCAGCGTCGGCGTTGCGACATTCCCGCAGAATGCCAGCAATTACGACGAATTGATAGCACGCGCCTGGGAGGCTCTGGATTATGCCAGAGCGCGGGGCGGCGACAGAGTCTTTTGCGTTTGAGATGAGCCCATGCGGCGTGGAATCCTGATCGGTATCGGTGCAATTTCTCTGGTGGCAGCCTTCACGCTGGCAAACTACAGCGAAGCGCGCACCCTGGAAGTGCCCTATCAGGTCAAAGATTCCGATCACACATTCGAAGTGCGCGAGTACGGACCGAGAATTGTTGCCGAAGTGGAAGTCACAGGCAGCCGCGAGAAAGCCTTGAGCGAAGCTTTCAGCACTCTGGCAGGCTATTTATTCGGCAAAAACAGCCCGCGCTCGCATGTTGAATTGCACAAGTCGATTGTCAGCTCGACCAGCAAAGAAAAGCTTTCTATGACTGTTCCGGTCACCACACAATCGGTCGGTCCATCCACCATTCGCATGCGTTTTTTCATGCCTCCTCAGTACTCAATAGATCAGCTTCCGGTGCCCGACGACAAGCGCGTCAAAGTTTTTGAGCTGCCCTCTCAAAAATTCGCCGTATTGCGCTTTTCCGGCTCGGCCCGCAAAGACAATTTCGACAGGCATTGGGAAACGCTGAAGAAAAAACTCGACCAGAAGGGTTTGACGCCTACGGGCGACCCTTTTGAGGCCTATTACAATCCACCTTTTACACCTGTATTTTTAAAACGCAACGAAGTCTGCGTGCCTTTGTAATCAATCTTTCTTACCTTCTAGGCAAGCTGATTGAGAACGTCGCACCCTCACCGTCAGTGCTGGAGCACTCTAGGCTGCCGCCATGCAAGTCGACAATGTTCTTGGTCAGGTATAGTCCCAGACCAGTGCCAATCTGGTTATCACCGCCGCGCTTGCCCTGCCAAAACTGCTCGAACAGTTTTTCTCGTTGTTCGAAGGGAATTCCCTTCCCCGAGTCACGCACCGATAGTCGAACCATCGTACTGTCGAACTCGCCGAAAACCTCAATGCATCCGCCCTCCGGAGTGAATTTGATTGCATTATCGACTAAGTTGAAGAGAGCTCTGCGCAGCAATATCATATCGGCTTGAACATCAGGAAATGAGGCTGGAATTTCCAGTTTTGCGCTCTGGCGTTTTGAAGCCATATGAAATGAAAATTCCGCCAGTATGGCGTGCAGCAAAGCAAGCAAATTCACCGGCTTGAGCTGTGGTACAAGCGCGCCTGAGTGGTGTTTGTAAGTATCGAGCAAATTCCATATCATATGAAGCATAAAGTTATTGCTGCTGTGTATTTGCTGAAGCAAGTGCGTTTGCTCTTCCGTATTCACAGCTCCGGAGATAAGCGCCTCCAGAATGCGATTTACGCCTATCAGTGGATTCTTCAGATCGTGAGTCAGGGACGAGACGAAGTCATCCCGCTGGCGAAGCAATTCGTTCAACTCGTCGTTGGTCTTTATCAGCTGAATATTTCTTTTCTCAAGCTCAATTGTTTTGCTCTCGAAAAGCTCATTCAGCAGCACGATCTCGGCGGTCATGCGCGATAACTCCAGCGCTGATGAAGCCAATTGGGCTGAACGCTCAACTAATGCGGCATGACGATTCTGCAACTCGATTTTGCCATCCTCGAGTGCGAGCTGAGAAACTTTGAGATCTTTTTGATTGGATTCAAGAGACTTGGAAGCAAGTTCGAGTTGGGTAGTAGCGGCGGCAAGCTCGCACTTTGTTATACCTAATTCGACGCTCCTATCTTTTAGCTCTTTGAGCGCGCCATCGCGCTCCATTGTGCGCGCACGCAAAGCAGATTTGGTTTCAGAAAGAACCTCATGCATGTCTTCTGACACAGTGACACCATTTTGCGCGTTTTGCCCAACTGTTAACGATCTAACCATGTTCGTTACCGCGGGGATATTACCCAATTGGGTGATAAATTTGTCACCGCTTGGGAGACTTGACTATTTTGCCGGTCGTTTTATGTAATGTATTTAGTGGAGAGAGGGGACAGTTAAAACATGCCGAAGCGGTTGGTTGAACACTTAAAACGCCTTATCCAGGCCCGTCAACAATTGAGCGAACAAATCAAGGAATCAGAAGCATCTTTGAGAAAGCTGGATGCGGAAATCGAGGCTTTGCAGGAAAGAATCAAACAAGATGGGATAGAGCCGGAGGCAAACGAAGCACTAAACTTGAGTAGTTAGCTGATCAGCAGTATATTCGGGCAATCCCCATCCGCCTGCGCCCGGTGTTTCTATTTGAATGCAATCGCCGCTTTCAACACTTACGGTGACTGTGCCGGGCAAGTGGATTTGCTCGCCGCTTTTCTTGATCCAGGTGTTGATGCCGCATTTGCCTGGCTTGCCGCCGTGCAATCCGAATGGATTGGCCACCCGTCTTTGTGAGAGGATGGAAACGGTCATTGGTTTGAGAAACTGAATGCAGCGAATCGAACCATCACCGCCCTTGTTTTTTCCTTCGCCGCCGCTGCCGGTCCGAACGCTGAAATGCTTGAGCAGCACGGGATATCGAATCTCGAGGACTTCCGGATCGGTAAGGCGCGAGTTGGTCATGTGCGTGTGAACCGCGCTGCAGCCGTTATAGTCCGCACCGGCACCGGCGCCACCACATATGGTTTCATAATATTGATAAACGTCATCGCCGAACGTAAGGTTGTTCATCGTTCCTTGCGCTGCCGCCATCAGGTCCATGGCTCCGTACAGCGAGTCTACAAGGATCTGCGATGTTTCCACGTTGCCAGCCACTACTGCCGCCGGTGATTGCGGGTTGAGAATGCTTGCTTGCGGAATTTCAAATTCGACCGGCTCCAGGCATCCGTCGTTGAGCGGGATATTGTCATTGACGATGGTTCGGAAAACATAGAGCAGCGCCGCTTTGCTTATGGCGAGCGGAGCATTCATATTGCCTTTGTGTTGAGGCGACGTTCCGGAAAAACTGACATAGACTTTTTCATTTTTGCGATCGACCTTAACACCGACGCAGATTTTGGCTCCGTCGTCGAGCTCGCCTTCGAAGACGCCATCGCTGATTTTCGGCAGTACTTTGCGCACGCAAGAGGCTGCATTGTCGCGTACAAATTGCATGTATGCCTCGACTACAGCCAGTCCGTAGCGTCCGCACAGACGCACCAGTCCGTCAGCTCCGCAACGGTTGGCGGCAATTTGTGCGGTCAGATCGGCTATGTTTTGGGCGGGGTTGCGCGCTGGAAATTTCGCTCCCAGTAATTCTGCTTTGAGCGCCTGCTCATTGAGCTGACCTTCTTTTGCAAGAAGAAAGTGGCTGAAGACCACTCCTTCCTCCTCTATGTGCGTGCTGTCAGGTGGCATGGAGCCCGGCGTGATACCGCCGATATCGGCGTGATGTCCCCTTGAAGCGACGAAAAAGTCAGGTTCGCGACTTCGAGATAAACTTCCGGCAGTCTGAATCTGATCGATGAAAACCGGTGAAATGGCGGTGATGTCGGGAAGATGCGTGCCGCCCAAATAGGGATTGTTGATAATGTATGTGTCGCCGGCTACTAAATCTTTGCCTTTTTCCTTCATCAGAGATTGCACGCTTTCGCTCATTGAGCCAAGATGAACCGGGATGTGCGGGGCGTTGGCAATCAGCCTGCCATGCCGGTCGAAAATGGCGCAAGAAAAGTCGAGCCGCTCTTTGATGTTTACCGAGTGGCTGGTATTCTGCAAAACAATTCCCATCTCCTCGGCAATCGCCATAAGGCGGTTGCTGAAAAGCTCCAGCTTAATTGGGTCGGCTTTGATTTCAGGACCATTGCTGGGGGCGGCGCCGGACTCTTCTGTCTTGGTTTTCTCGAGGATGAGAAATCCTCTCTCGTCGACTCTTCCCGACCAACCGGAGTCGACAACCGTGGTGGCAGTTTCTTCGGCGATGATGGCCGGACCCTCGATAACAGCCCTCGTGGTTAGATGTTTGCGCTGGTAGACTTTTGCATCGGTCCATTGACCCGCACAGAATAACCTCACGACATCGACAGCTTCTGGTTTTTGGCTTTCCGTTTTACTGGAAAGCCTTGATCCGCATTCAGCGCTCTGTCCTCGCGAGATCACCTCGGCGGCGATGCTTTCTATTACGATCGGCTTGTCGGTGATAAATCCATATCGCTTGCGGTGCAGCGATTCGAATATTTCTCTTGTTTCCTTTTCTGTTTTAAGCGGAACAAAAATGGCTGCATCGGTGCCACGATAACGCAGGTGAACTCCAAACGATGTAACCAGAGTTTCCGATTTGAAGCCATGCCCTGAAAGAGTTGATATTGCTCTGGACTGTAATTCCTCTTTTGTTTTCTCCAGCTCTTTCAGTGAGTCTTCAGAAAAATCCTTTTCCACAGCAACCTGCGCGATTTCAACAGTGTCGGCAATACCGATGCCAAAGGCTGAAAGAACGCCGGCAAGCGGATGGAGAATGACGGTCTTGATGCCCAACTCCTCTGCGATCTGGCAGGCGTGCTGACCCCCGGCTCCACCGAATGCGCAAAGCGCCGAGCCTTCCAGATCGTGTCCTTTTTCTGTCGAGATTTTTCTTACAGCATTAGCCATGATTTCGACAGCGATTTTAAGATAACCCTCCGCGACTTGCTCGGGAGTGGACAAACCGGCTTCAGAAGCGAGTCCGGCATCGGCAATATCTTTTGTGAGCGCGGCGAATTTTTCCTTGACGGCATTTTTGTCTAAGGGCTGATTGTATTGCGGACCAAAAATCGATGGGAAGAATTTCGGTTGAATGCGCCCGAGCAGTAAATTTGCATCTGTGACTGCCAGAGGTCCGCCCCGCCGGTAGCAGGCTGGACCGGGATTGGCGCCGCAGGATTGAGGACCGACCCGGCATCGTTCGCCGTCAAAAGTGAGAATCGATCCGCCGCCGGCGGCGACAGTGTGCACTGCCATCATCGGTGTGCGGATTTTGACGCTTTGAATGACTGCTTCGGTAGTGCGTTCGAAGTGTCCGTCGTAATGACAAACGTCTGTGGAAGTGCCGCCCATATCAAAACCGATTACGTGTTTGAAACCAGCCAGGGCTGAGGCGCGAGCGGCCGCAACGACACCGCCCGCCGGTCCGGATAGCAGGCAGTCGCGACCTCGAAAATTCGCAGCTGGTGTGAGCCCGCCGTTGGACTGCATGAAAAAGAGTCGCGCGTCCGGAAGAACACTGGTAATCGATTGCAAATAGCGATTGAGCAGTGGGGTCAAATAGGCATCCACGACAGTCGTATCGCCCCGGCTGACGAAGCGAATCAAAGGGCTTACCTGACTTGATGTTGAGACTTGTTCGAAACCGAGGCGTAATGCCAGCTCTTCGATTTTCTTCTCGTGCGCGTCATATCGATATGCGTGCATAAAAACTATGGCAATTGATTTGATGCCCTGGTCGAGCAACGACTGAAGTTGTTTTTCCGCATCGACTAAGTCTTGTGGTTCGATCTCATTTCCTGCTGCGTCAAATCTGCCTTTCAGTTCTATTGTCGATTCATACAGCAAGTCGGGCAATTTTATTGCCAGTGCGAAAATGTCCGGTCTGTTTTGGTAGCCGATGCGCAGCGCGTCTTTGAAGCCGCGATTGGTAACCAGTGCACAACGATCGCCTCGCCTTTGAAGCAGTGCGTTGGTGCCGATAGTCGTGCCCATTCGAGCTACGCGGATTTTGTTGTCGAGAGAAACTTTTGACTGATCTGACCATCCTTCTGCGCCAGCAATAATGCGCCGCATGCCCTCGATTGTGGCATCGGCATATTGCCCCGACGATTCGGAGAGCAATTTGGTAACGTGCAATAGATCGGGCTGGTCTTGGGAGCGACCGATCACATCCGTGAATGTGCCACCACGATCGATCCAGAACTCCCAATTTTGAGAGTCAGAGAAATTTTTCGCCACAGCAAAATCCTTGGGAAAGACCGTAGTCTAACTTATCCCTCGAGACGAGAGAGGATTTGGCAGCGAAAGTGCGAAGTCAGGAGGCGGAGCTGCTCGCAGCGGCAAGGTTGTTGAGCTGGCTGGTGACTGCCGAGAAGGCAGCCGAGACAGCGGGTCCTAATTTGCCGGGGGCGAATGCAAAAACGAGCGCGACCATCACAGCCACGAATGCGAGCATGGAAGCATACTCGGTGATAGCCTGTCCTGAACGCCTATATCTACGTTTGGTAAGTGATTTAAATCTGGATTTCATAGCGCAAACTCTAGGGGCTTGGGTTAAGTATAAGCGGGGTTTTCACGGAAGTGGATACTGCTACTGGATATCCGGCGTGAGAAAGCACTGAACTTTGAATGTGGATGGCAGACTGAAAATACGAACGCGCTAAAAGAGATGCCTGTACACAACTATTTATCTGACTCAATGGAGGCGGCTGTGAACACCAAAAAAGATTTCAGGGTAGTTCGGCACCAGATTTGGTGATACCCATCGGCGATTTATCAAGGCACTTTTTTGACAAATTCACAGCCGAAATACTCCACCTGCTCTCGCCAGTCGACGGAGCTTGAGTCAAATTTCGAAATGGGTGGATTACGGCACTATTAGGTTTGTGCCCAAAGGTCTTGCAAAAGAAACACTCTCCACCCTGCGGGGGAGTTTTGAAGAGCCTCACCCGCTGAGCCTTTCGGACGCCGTGGCAGTTCTTGGCAAATTAAGTATTGGTAATTTTTGTGGCCTTTGCTCGGTGCGACCACGATGTGACGCCAATTTGTACTGAAACCGGCCGCTTCAAGCCGAGATTTGCAGCTTTAGTTGAGTGGCTGTCTTTCCGTATGAGCTAATCGCGGAACCGCCAGGTGTGTGTGTGCGGGAGGCTGGCGGCGCCGCAATTGCTCTATTCGAGGAGCGAGGTTGAGGAAAAGCATTGGCGATTTGTTTCATGGTCATCAGATACGTGACCGGTTGAAAAAAAGTGTCGTATTTGACGAGCAATTCTGGGCTGCGGTTGACCTCCGGCCAGCGAGGCTCGTCAATCCAGACACGTCTTACATAAGGTTGGAGCATTTCTATAAGACGCTGCGGATTGGTGGGAAGGAGCGGTGCCAGAGAAGCAAATACCTCTACTCCGGCACCGCTGAGGGCTTTTATGAGCTCCAGGCGGCGAGAAATTGATGGTGCTGATGGCTCGAACTCACGAGCGATTTCGTCGCTGTCCGTAGTGATGCTGACACCTACGGAGACTCTGTCTTTGAATTGGCAGAGCAGATCAATGTCCCGAATCATCAAATGACTGCGCGTGTGTATCGTCAATCTTTTGGGCGGATAGTTGAGCAATTCTTTCAAGCATGCGCGTGTCACGCCGTATTTCAGCTCTGCGTATTGATATGGATCGGTCGCTGAGCCAAAGAAAATGCGGCTTGCGAAAATTCGCGCTCTGTCTTTTTGAATTAACTCTGCCGCGTTTGTCTTCACCTCCACCCACTTGCCCCACTCATGGAGCGTGTGTCGAGCATTGGGAAACTTCGGCACATAGCAGTATGAGCAGGCAAAGGCGCATCCTGCGTAAGGATTGAGCGTGAAATCATAGCCATCGGACAAAGACCCGAACTTCTGCGGAGTCAGTATCGATGTGGCGGTAATTTCGCGAACGTAAACCAAGCAAATACCTCCATCCGGAACACGATTTTGTCCAGAACGCCCCAATGGATATACTTTTCAGCCAGCAGTCAAACAATGCAAACAGCATACCATACATGCGTATGGCATGCAAGAAGATCGTATACTGAACGGTCTGGCGCCGATTTGCTCGGCTGAATCATACTGGCAATCAACTGGAGAGGTTATGGCTGACGAAACCACTGCAACGGAAATTGATCTGGAAAAGGAACTGGCTGAGTGGTTGTCGGTCAGTGAACAGGGTCATGCTGCGTATGGCAGGCGCAAACTCGTTCCTGCAGAACTCAGATTCAAGGATGCCGTAGGCATTCTCGAGCGAGTAATCGCTGAGCCCACCTATAAAGATGATGAGGAATTGAAGAGCAAACTCGGCAAGAGCCTCAATAACCTGGGAGCCATCTACCATGCCCAGGGCAAGTTCGGCCTGGCAGAAGAGGCATATCAAAAGGCTCTCGATCTGAAAGTCCAACTGTTCGGCGAAGAACACTTCGAAACGGCGCCTTGCTATCAGAATCTCGCTGCCGTTCATAGTGCCAGAGCTCAATACGAAAAAGCCGAGCCGCTCTACTTGAAAGCAATCGCCATCAAGGAGAAAGAATACGGCAAGAATTCCGAAGAATTGCTCACACCCTTGAAAAACCTGCTCATGCTGATGCAGAAAATGGAGCGCAGCCAAGAAGCTGCCTCACTGGAAGAACGCATCAAACAGATTGAGCCTCCGCCTGCCAATCCGGGCGACATCTGGCAAAGCGTTCAGCTAATCAAAAAAAGAGAATAGTTAGCCCAGAGGCAGCGAGAAATAGACGATCGTTCCTCGCCCAGCGCCTGATTCGGCCCAGGCGCGTCCGCCAACACGCTCAACATTATTGCGGGCAAGGTACATGGAAAGCCTGGAGCTGTAAGTGTCTTCGGAATGCTTACCTTGAATGAAGCCGGAGAAAACGTCGGCGATTTCTTCTTCCGGAAGCGATGGACCGGAACTGGAAACACCGATGCGCAAGTCTGAGCCCTTCGATTGCGCTTCTACGCGCACCCGCCCGCCCGGTGCAGTGATGGTGATCATTTTTTCCAGCATGGGCAATAGAATTGCTTTGAACGTTTCTTTATTGCCACTGATATTAGGCAGCCCCGGCACACTCTTGTAGTCGAGAGCAAGTTGCCTGTCCCGTGCAAGCGGCGCCGACTCTTCCAGGCACTCGGCAATCACACGCGTGACGATAATCTGCTCGCGCTGCATCTGCACTGCTGGCGGTGGCACGAAGCCGCCGTACATCATCAGCAAGCTGTCCACTACGCCCAGCAATTGTTCGTAATGAACATGCAGCTCTGCCAGCGTCTGTCCCACAGACGGATGCATTGATTGAGCGGCGTTTGACAAAATCACATTCCACCTTTCTTCGCCATGCACCAGGCTGGCGCGAATGTTGTCGTTGAGCATGGCGACTATTTCGCCTTTGAGCTGGCTGTTTTCATTGCGCACGGATTTGTCGCGCAGAACCATGACATAGCCCTGAATATTATTGTCGTCGCTGACGATCGGCTGAAGGTGCGCCATTACCTCGACAGCTTTGTCTTCCCAGCGATGGAAAACAATGCCTTCCGGATAGAATTGATTGATGAGCGCATTGGGATCGCCGCCGTGAGTGGCAAAAACCTCACCGTGCGAAGCACTGTTGCGTGATTCACCCGGCCTTCTTACCAGATCGAAACACAAGCGTCCGGCAATTTCGGCTTCGGTAACACCCATCCAGTGCAGAAAGACTGGGTTGGCAGAAATCACGTTGCCGTATTGATCGAGGATCAAAAATCCTTCGGTTGAAACCTGCAATATGCAATCCAGCTTGTGTTGCAGGATTACGGCTTGCCGGTTGGCGAAGTTAATCTGTTTGGAAACTTCCGAAAGTTGTTTTGCTTGCGTCGAATATTGACGGTTCATCGTCTCGACTTGCTGGTTTGCCGCATCAAGAGAGCGGTTTTGCGATTCAACCTCTTCGGCTTGTCTTTGGATTTGCGTCTTCAAATTATTGACAGTCTGACGCATCGAAACAACCGACGTGTCGATCAGCTCTCCCAGTTCCAGCCAGTCTCCGGACAGCCCTTCCAGAGCAGGCAAAACCTGTTTCTGACTGGCCAATTCGTTGGTGCGGCGAATCAGGAAACGCAACGGCGCATTCACGCCTTTGGAAATACCGGCTGAAAAAAGCAGAGCGAATAAGAAAGCGACCACACCGCAGGACACTGCCAGAATAACCACGTCTCTGGCCCGCTGCACCATGTCTGTGACCGGCGTGCTGACCAACAGCAGGGCAATGCTGCGATTGTCATTGGCGAGCAATTTCAGCTCACGCCACAGTCTTCCGCTGTCCTCAAAACCGGCATCTTTGTTTTGCGAGAACATGGCCATCGGGCCGCCCGCAGCCGGCAAAGCCTTGGAGCCATTCTCTTCCAACCTTCTCAGAAATGGCGTGTTTTTCTTTACCAGTCCGGGTGTAACAGCTATCAGCTGTCCGGATTTGGTCGCTTTGTTGCTGCAGGAAACAAGAGCCAGATCGATATTTGCAAGAGTGCCGGGATCCAGGGTTTGCAATTTGGTCGTAAGCCCGGTCAGGAATTCGGCATTCAAAGTCTGGCTGGCAATCATCACGCCGGCTACTTTGTTGCCCAGTCTGACAGGCACCATGCTGGAAAGCCCGACTGTGCCGGGCGCCGTAAATGACGCCGCACCCAGGTATTGATCGTTGTTTTTGAAAACGTAGTCGACGGCGGGGCTGTTGGCCCTGGCGTCGAAGTCCGCCGCTTTGGGAGCGTCCGAACTGTAGAAAACATGCCCTTTGGCGTCAATCAAAGTGACATAACCGTTGAATCCGGTTTTGAGCACGACTTCTTTGAGGGTGGAGCCAAAGGCGGCTTTATCGCCCTTGCTGAAGGGGGTCATTAGATTCTGGTCGGTGACCATTTGAACGGCGAAGGTTTTGTTGGCTTCTTCAATCAGCTGAAGGTCTTTGGTAATGCGACCAATCGCTTCTTTCAACCGGAGTGAGGCATTCTCGCGGCTGTTTTTATAATCGTGAAAGGTAGAACTGCCCGCGTGCGCAAGAACCATGATCATGATCACGGTCAAAAATCCGAATGTAATTCTTGCGCTTAGTCCCAACTGCCAATCACGATGAAGTAGAAACGAAAAAGCACCTTTTATGAAAAGCCATAAAAAGACAGCCCATTAGAAGTTTATCTTCTTTCTAAATTATCTAAGCGTGATCAGCAGAAAAACGATGTTTGCCCGGAAAAAGATATTAAGCGGCCTGGCAACCCTTGTCATTGGGGTTAACCCGAAATCTCTTGATAATTGCCGTAAGCCTAGTCTTCGGACGGTGCCACTTTGCGATATTCGGATTGCACTTGAATTCCGCGAATCAGCTGGTTGGGACCGCAGTAACCCAATTCCAAAAGAATTTGTCCGAGCGCCTTTTGCTCGTTGCCCTTGGCGGCGTCGTCGCGTTGAATCTGCAGGGCCTCGTCGAGCTGGTAAATAGTGATGTAGCCCAGCTCTACCAGGATCTGACCCAGGAGCGTTTTGTTCTCTGTTGAAGAACCGGACTCTTTGGGTTCTTTTGAATTTTTTGACGCGCTTTTCTTCATATTCTCGCCTTGGCGACCGGTTGTTAAACGACCTGAAAAAAACAAGATAGGACAAAAACAGACCGCTGGACACACCCGTAGGTGTCAACTTATGGCTGCTGGGTTTCCCCCCTGACCAGGTTCGTCGGCCTACGCCGCGCCCAACGATCTGTAACGGGGAATTATAGACGATTTCACCAAATAAGGCGCTAACTGTAATGGCAAGTGATCGCCTTTTGGCGTTCTTGTTACCTAATCTAGTTAGCCCTTTGATCTTGTAAGATCTGCATTGCAGCAATCTGCGGCCTTATTTTCGGCACGGCATGGCACCAAATACGGTGGCGCGAGCTGTGAGGCGACGGATTGACAGCCCTTAATTTCTTCCTGGTAGCCCCTTAAGGAGGTCGCATGACGCTTGTCAAACAAAAACCAATCGTACCTCCCACTCAAATCAATGAAATCATGTATGCGATGTGGCCGGCGCAAGCGCTGAAAGCCGCAACCCAGCATCATCTTTTTGAAGCAATCGATAAAGATGCAAAGGAAGCCGGTGAAGTCGCTCGTGAATTGAAGCTGGATGTGCGCGGCACACAGTTGTTGCTGGATGCCATGGTCTCGCTGGGCTTCGTCAGCAAATCCGTTGATTCCGCCAATAAAGTCTTCAAATATCAGATCGCCAAAACTGAAGTCGGCGAGCAGGCGCGCACTTATTTGATCGCCAAAAGCCCGCTCTATATGGGTCCTTGGTTTGCTCAAGGTGATGAGCTGGGCAAAATGTGGCGCAATTTGCCGGATTGCATAAAGTCAGGAAAAGCGGTAATGGAGGTCAATAAAGATCTTCAAGCAGAAGAAATTTTTCCGAAGCTGGCTGAGGCAATCTTTCCCAACAGTTATGCAACTGCCAGGCAGGTAGCCACTTTGCTGAAGACCGACAAGATCAAAACCGAGTGGCTCGTGCTCGATCTCGCCGCCGGCTCTGCCGTATGGAGCATTCCTTTTGCCGAAGCAAGTCCCAAGGTGAAAGTGGATGCGCTTGATTTTGACGCTGTTCTCAAAGTCACCAAGCACTTCACCAACAAGTTCGCCGTGCAAGATCGCTATGCATTTATCACGGGCAACTGGCGCGATGTGCAACTGAAGGAAAATACGTACGACATAGTTATCCTTGGCCACATCCTGCATTCGGAGGGGCGAGACGTAAGCAAAGCTTTGCTCAAGCGCTGCTTCGATGTGATGAAGCCGGGAGGTCGTCTGGTGGTTGCTGAGATGATCTCTAACGATGACCGCTCAGGACCCGTGTTTCCAATCATGTTTGCCTTAAACATGTTTCTGGCAACAACGGAAGGTTGTGTTTTTACCGAGAGCGAATTGAAGGACTTAGTTGAAGAAGCTGGTTTCAAAAAACCCTACAGGCTGGCTCCGGATCATGTTGTCGTGATAGCGGAAAAACCATAGATCGGGTACTATTCCCCGCCAGCGGCGAAATCGGGACCATTCTCGGTCATATTCCAGCGCAGCAGCTCGCGGCGCCATTCCAGGTCGGCTTGAGCTTCTTTGACCAAAGTTGCCAATCCCTGGAAGTCGGCGAACGACAGATCGATTGCCATGCCGAGATCAAAGGTCAATTTGACCCTTTCGCAATTGGGAGCGCAGGACATGCAGACAATGTGGTCGGGTCCGCACACTTCGATGACTTTGCTGTCGTCGGTTTGCAGCGGATCCTTTTGCCAGTTGAGGAACTCGACGAATTCCTCATCCTCGACGCTTTGCTGAATCAGCAACACCAGTGCCTGATACTGAATGATTGTCAGATAGATGGTTACTTCCTGGCGGCGAAAGTCAAGGGCGAACTCACCGTTTTCCTTGTCCAGATAAAGGTCCGCAAAAGCATTGGCGAAGCCTATTGAATGCGGGTTGCTAGTTTTCATCTATTCGGGTTCCTCTGAGCTTTCGCAGGCAGACGGTATGGGGAGTTCAGTCTTTCAGCCAGTTGGCGATGTCACGCGCATGATAGGTGATGATCATGTCGGCACCCGCACGGGCAACGCCCGTAAGGGCTTCAAGTACTACACGGCGTTCGTCGATCCAACCATTCTGAGCCGCCGCTTTCACCATGGAGTACTCTCCTGACACATTATAAGCGGCAATGGGCAGATCAGTAATCTGTCTTGCCTTGGCAATGATGTCCAGATAGGCAAGAGCCGGCTTCACCATGACGATGTCGGCGCCTTCCAAGATGTCTTGCTCGATTTCTCTGAGTGCCTCGCGACCATTGGCCGGGTCCATTTGATAAGACTTGCGATCGCCGAATTGGGGCGCCGATTGGGCAGCCTGGCGGAATGGACCGTAAAATGCCGATGCGAATTTGGCTGCATAAGACATGATCGGAATGTGATGAAAACCGTGAGCGTCAAGGGCTCTGCGAATAACAGCCACGCGCAAATCCATCATGTCTGAAGGGGCAATGATGTCCGCTCCTGCTTCTGCCTGGGCGATCGCCGTGCGGGCGATAATTTCCAAAGTCGAGTCGTTGAGCACCTGTCCGTCGGCAATCATGCCGCAATGACCGTGATCCGTGTATTCGCAAAGGCAGAGATCGGCTACCACCACCATGTCCGGGAAGTGCTTTTTGATTTCCCTCATCGCCTTTTGAATAATCCCGTCCTTGTGCCAGGCGCCGGATCCTTCGGCATCTTTAGTGTCAGGAATGCCGAACAAAAGAATGGACTTGATCCCTTCGCTCTGGACCGCTTCCACTTCTTTCAGCACTTCATCGATGGTTTGCTGAAAAATGCCGGGCATCGAGCTAATCGGCTTGCGTTGTCCTTTCCCTTCGATGATGAAGAGCGGGTAGATGAGCTTGTCCACGCGAAGGTGAGTTTCTTGAACCATCGACCGCAACTGAGGCGTTGCTCTCAAGCGGCGCATGCGATGGGCGCCCTCGGGAATCAGGTCTTTGAGAGAAAGCTTCTCAATCGTGGCTGCTGTATTGCTCATGGAAAACCTCTGTGAATCGGTTTTGACTGCCCTGGTTTCCGCAAGGTAATCAATAACAAGAACGCATAAGTATAACCAATAAATATATTCCTGTTGAAATGCTCCTCACCGTTAGGGTGGCTGTTTCGGCACACACGGGACATTCCTGGCAGATATTTAATGCTCTTAATGGCTGACCTGGACTGGGCTTGTGGTTCACAATTCGGTAAAAATCGCCAAGCTTTGAGATTCATCAAGAAAACACAATGCCCACAGACGCGCCCAGGCAAAGAAGAAAAACAGAACGGATCACGGCCGAGTTCAACCTTCGGGCGGATACAGACAAGCCTTTTGCCGGTGTGGCGAGATTTCCGACAGTCACGCTCATGGCATACGGTCCGGATGGATTTGAGGAAAGAGAGGTTAGAGAGCCGGCGGACCTGATTGGTTTTCTTGCTAACTGGCCTGTCTGCTGGATAACTATCGATCCGCCTGGCGAGGGGCAGGAAGCTCAGGCGGCAATTGAAAATTTCGCCAAGCTTTTCAATCTTCACGAGCTTGAAATTGAGGACATCGTCAATGTTCACCAGCGAGCCAAAGTAGAAGAGTACGGAGAGCATCTCTTTGTCGTGACGCGCATGTTGATTGAAACTGCAGTTGCCGAAACGGAGCAGTTGAGCATGTTCCTCGGACGCAATTATGTTTTGACTTTCAGAGAAGTGGCAACCGATTGTCTGGAGCCGGTCCGCGAAAAAATACGCAAAGGTCGCGGCAGAATCAGGCAAGAGCATGCGGACTATTTGATGTACGCCATTATCGATGCCGTGGTTGACAGCTACTTTCCTTTGCTGTCGAGCCTCGCCGATCAGCTCGACGAGATGGAAGATCACATTTTGGAAGGTGGTGGAGACGAATCCGCGGCCACCATGTATGAAATTCGGCGCGATTTGCTGTCCATTCGCCGCGCCATCTGGCCCACTCAGGAGCTGCTCAGCACGCTGACTCGCGACACGCAACCTTTTGTCACCGAAACTACTCGGGTTTATCTACGTGACTGTTATGACCATGCTGTTCGCATCATCGATCTGGTAGAGATGTATCGCGAAGTGAGCACGGCCCTTATGGAAGTGCACTATCAGCGCGCCAGCAACCGCTTGAATGAAGTCATGAAAGTGCTGACTATCATCACTACTTTGTTCATTCCACCGACGCTTATCGCCGGCATTTACGGTATGAATTTCGAGCACATGCCTGAGCTGCAAATGACTTGGGGCTATCCGCTTGCACTCATGACTATGGCGATTGTTTCGTTCGTGCTGCTCGCTTTCTTGCATATGAAAGGCTGGTTGCGAACAAAGCCGCGGGCTCGGCGATAAATTCAGCATGGCACTTCCACCGTTTCCTCAAGCAATGGCGATGACAGCGGTGCATCTTTCCATCGTCTTTGTTCCAATTGCAATTTACGGTGCAGTAAAACGCGATAAGGATGTTTTTCGCGTTAGCCTTGTCACCATTGCACTCGTGCTGATGCAAGCGGCGCTTCTATTTATGGTTAGTATCGGCTGGTTTAAGCATCTTCAATTTAATTGGCTGCAAAAGCTGTTTGTTTTTCTCAGCGCGATTTTTCTGTGCCGGCCGCTCGGTGTGACGCCCAAAGAGTGCGGTTACCTTCTGCCGACCAGTCCCAAAGCTTGTCTTTACGCATTGGCATTCGGTTTGATTTATGCCTCAATAGACTTAGCCGGGATAGAAGAACATTCAGTGCCAACACTTGAGGCAGTGCTTTTCCAGCTCTCCATGCCGGGTTTGCAAGAAGAGCCATTTTATCGGGGCTTGCTGTTGAGCATTTGGGATAAACATTTCGGACGTCCTGTGAAATTTCTCGGTGTCAATTTCGGCATTGGCGCTCTTGTGACTACGGTTATCTTCACTATCAGTCATTTGGTTTTGTTAGATGAGAATTGGAAATTGCTTGTCAATCCAAATGTTCTTGAATGGCTGAATTTCGTCGTTTTCTGTCTGTTCATGTGCTGGTTGCGTTACAAGTTCGAAAGCGTGTGGCCATGCGTGCTTGCGCATAATTTCGACAATGGTTTCGTAAAGCTATTTTCCTGGTGGGCGGCTTCGCCCGGGCGCTCATTGTGAAACTTTCTGAACACCTCTGACCACGGCTTCCACAAGTCCGTCGATGGTGAATACTGACGCTTCAATATCAACGCGCCCGAGGTGCTTGCGAGCTGCTTGCGATGTTTCAGGACCAATGGTTGCAACCACCACACCCTCAAGTGCGTAAGTGATGCTGTCTTTGCCGATTGGCACTTCCAAATTGCGATCGCCCAGCTTTTTGTTTATTCCCGTCGACAAGATTGTTTTGAGATTGCGTGCGCTTTGAGCACTGGCTAGAGTGATGACATCAATAACGTTTTTCCAGAGCAGGGTGGTCAAACGCTCGGCGATTTCTTGCTCGTTTTCCGGAAGTGATGTGTGATAAGCCTCCACGACATCGATTCGGGCGCCGGCTTCGGTCATTTTGTCGACGATGTACGGGCGTCCGACGTTTGTTCGGGGCCAGAGAATTCTTTTTCCTTTCAAATTAGGATAGCCGGGAAATTCGCTGACGAGCGTCTCAGCTACAAATGTCGATGGACAGAAGCTGGGTTTGATTCCGTGTTCTGCCAGAGCATTCGATGTTCCGGGGCCAATCACCGCGAACTTTGTGAAGTCCAATTCTTCTTTGCCTATCCCCACAGCGTCCGCTCTTGCGAGGAAAGCGTCAACAGCGTTCGTCGACGCGAAAAGTACCCAGTCGTATTTTTTGATTTTCGCAATTGCATCATCGAGAGGTTGCCACGATTCAGGCGGCGTGATGGAAATTACGGGAAATTCGTAAACCTCCGCGCCCAGTTCTCGCAGTTTCGAAGACAAGCCGCCAGCCTGCTTCTTTGAGCGAGTTACGACTATGCGAACGCCTTTGAGTGGTTTTGTAGAATCGAGAGACTGGTCGGTCATTTTGTGCAAAAGTTTTGCTTAAGGGGCTGATACCACATTTGGTGTTTGGCGCCTGAGTTCGTCCATGATCTGTTTGCCGCCCGCCGCCAGCATCTTGCTTGCTAGTGCCAGTCCGGCTCTCGACGCCAAGTTTGGGTCTCCATTTACTGTTTCCGTGATGCTGTCTCTCATAAGCTCTTGCCCGTCGAGAGAAGCAATGCAACCTGTAAGTGTAATTTTGCCGCCTGCCACCTTGGCGCTTGCACCCACAGGCACGGAGCAGCCGCCTCCCAGCTCGCCCAAATAGGCTCTTTCGCAATCAGCCTCCAGGCGCCCTTCCAAATCCTCAATCTGTTTCAGTAAATCGAGCACCGCTTTGTCGGCACTTCTGCACTCGACAGCAAGTGCTGCTTGCCCGGCGGCTGGTGTGACGGTGTCCACTTCGAAATGCTGGCAAATTCTGCTTTGCAGGTCTAGTCTGTTCAGCCCAGCACAGGCCAGCACAATGGCATCGCAATAGCCTTCGTCGAATTTTCTGATGCGTGTTGGTATGTTGCCGCGAATGTCGACAAACTCTATATCTTTGCGCAAATGCAGGAGCTGAGCCGCTCGCCGCCTGCTTGATGTGGCAATGCGGCTGCCGGCAGGCAGCTTGAGAAATTGCAGATTGTCCTTTGAAAGCAGCACATCGCGTGGATCATTGCGGTCGAGAACAGAGGCAAGAGCGAGGCTCTCAGGCATATCTGTGGGCAGGTCTTTCAAGCTGTGAACGACGATGTCCACCTCGTCACGCAGAAGCGCTTCTTCCAGTTCTTTGACGAAAACCCCACGTCCACCGAGTTCGGCAATCGGGCGATCTAAAACTTTGTCGCCTTTGGTGGTTATTGGAACAATTTCTATTTCCAGGGACTGAGAAAGTCCCTTCAGTCGCGCCATTACGATATCGGTCTGCAAAAGTGCCAGTTTGCTTTCTCGCGTGCCGATTCTTATTTTCTGCGGCTGGGGAGCCGTTTGTTGAGTGTGCATGACTGACTGTTTGCTGCAGAACTACGAATCGCCAGCGGGGGTGCGCTTGCGTCTTTGCGTGCGCGTGGCATGAGTGCAGGACAATGGATCGAGACTGAACAACGTGCGCAGCGCTTCCGCTTGCTGCCTCAAGATCTCGTAGTCTTTCGTTGCTTTCAGTTGGACGGTCGGTTGATGAAGAATCTGATTGACGATAGCGCGGCTGATGTTCTCTATCTCTTCGGTAGAACCCTGACCGGACGCCGTTTTCAGCGCAGTCGTTTTAACCATGTGCTCGAGACGAATCGATTCGATCTTTTCGCGCAGTTCGGCGATGGTTGGTCCGACAAGTTGCGAGCGTTGCCAGCCGTGGAATGCATCGAGCGCTTCGAAAACAATCGCTTCGGCGCCTGCGATACACGCTTCTCTTTCTTCCAGGTTGCGCGTGACAATGTTTGTCAAAGCGTCTGTGTCGAACAGTTTGACGCCTTCCAATTCCTGAACGCGAGGATCGACGTTGCGCGGCACCGAAATGTCGATAATGCAAGCCGGCTTCTTGCCGAGATTTTGCCTGCTTTGCTGCAATTCTTCAAAGTCTATAATTGGCTTATGGGCGCTTGTGGAAACAATCACAAGATCTGCTTTTGCAACAGCCTCATAACGCTCGTCGAAATTTTGATCCATGCGCAAACGGTGCATGTTGGGCAGATTGTTTTTGGCAAACTCATGCACGCGCTCGGCGGTACGATTGAGCATGCTGACTGTGCCTTCTCCGTTTTCCGAGAGCAAAAGTTTCGCGCAGATTTGTGCCATTCGCCCGGCACCGATTACAGCCACGTTGAAATCATTCAACGAGCCCATTTGGCTGCGAGCCAATTCCAGGGCGGCCGAGCTGACTGAAACAGCACGCTTGCCCATTTCGGTTTCGCTGCGCACGCGTTTGCCGCAGTTGAGCGCCAGCATGAAGAGATGATCGAGAATCGGACCGGCGGTCTTCGCTTCGAGGGCAGCCTGATGTGCCTCTTTGACCTGCGCCATGATTTGCGCTTCGCCGAGGACCATACTGTCCAGACCGGCGGCCACCCGGAAAAGGTGAACGGCAACATCTTCTCTGAGCAATTTGAAATTTGGCTTGAGGGCGCCGTGGTCACCGATTTGCTGCGTAGATGAGAAAAAGAAATCTATCTCACGCCAGCCGGCTTGAACATCGGAGACGACTGCATAAACTTCTGTACGGTTGCAGGTTGACAAGAGAACTGCTTCAGTGACATGAGGCAATCTCTTGAGAGCCTCGAGAGCATGTTTTAGACAGGACTGCGGAATTGTAAAGCGCTCGCGTATGGCGATTGGCGAGGAATGATAGTTGAGTCCGCAGACAACGAGATGACTCATTCCGGTCGTTGTCCTGAAGAAGCTGGGGATACCTGATATTTCATGCCGCAGATTATATCTGTATAGATATGCAGATCACCTGAAGAACTTCAAAGGGTAAAGAAAGAATTTCTAATGACTAATAAAATGAAGACATCCTCTTGCGGAGGATGTCTTTCTCTACCGTTCCCCTAACTTTGAAAACAATTTCAATCTATCGGACCAAACTTCACAAAACCACGATATTTCGGTTGGTTTTGACTGTGAGTGTGCTGCTGTTCATGAAGCTCATTGAACATTTGTTTGCGTTGTTGGTTCGAATTCAAATGCTCGAGGTTTTCTGCCATAAATCTGCGCAATCGGCTGATTGATTGCTCTTCTTTTGATTCATCCAGCCCTGTTTTGATTTCCAGAAGTGCAGAAGTCAGCTGCTCGCGGTGTTTGGGAATGTCGGTCAATCCAATCACAATGAACTGGTTTTCCATTTCACTGGCACCCGTGGTGCGGCACCCGATTGGCCCTATGTTCGCGGTCGAATTGTCTTTCAATAGATCCCACGATTCGCGGGAGAGATTTTCTGGTAATTCGGCAACTCCCATGAGCACAGGCATTTCAGTTTTCACATCTCTCGTACAGATCCCATCTGCCTGATTTGTCATTTTCATCTCCTTTGCTTTCAAAAGTCATTACGCAGCTATTGCGCTGTCGGGGTGATTGTTTGCCCACCATGTACCGACGTATCCGACGTTGTTTCCATTCTTGTCGCGTTGTTTCTCGTACTGTCCTTCTTTTTCAATTGCTCTCAGGATTACCTTTTCATCGCCGGATTCGTCGATGGCGAAAAGGTGTACATAGTTGCGGTCACTACCTTCGGCTACTGGTTCGACAACGATTGAGCAAGTGACTTTTCGCCCGTCGGAATCAGTTATTGTGATTTTGCTGATTCCCCTGTCTCCCAGTTCTTTCACAGCAGCAAGTTTTCCTTCGATTGAAGAGTCCTCATCTTCCAATAATTCTTTGAGCTCCTTTTCGCTCATCTCTGCTATCTCAGCTTCGTCCGTTTCTTTCTCGCTCTCGCTTTTCTCTTCTTCTTCGTGTGCATCTTCCTCACCTGGCTTTCCAGAATCATCGTCTGCATAATCGAATGCTATGGCTCCATTCACTTCGGCTTGAACGTCTTCGAAATCTACCGTTTGCCATGTCTTGAAATCGTAGAAATGTTTGAGCAATCTCTCCAGAGTTTCTCGGTCTTTCGCGTCCGACTCTTTGTCAATTGCTTTCTTCAATTCTGTTTCTGTAAGATTGCCATCTGATCCTGCAATCTTTTTCCAATCTCCTTCAGTCGGGTACATCTTCAGCAATTCGCTGGCAATCCTTGAATGTTCGATTTTTTTGAGTCTGTTCTTCGTCAAAGCTTCGTTGTCGTCCATTTTCGAAGCAGCCGCCTGTGCTGCTAGCTGACTCAATGGATCGAGATCTTCGGATTCGGATAGTTTGTCAATTGCGTCCTTGCGATAGCGGCTTGGATTTCCGTAACCACCTGTGCCGAGATCGTCAGAAAGGTTGTCGAAAATGACCTCTCCGAGGATTCCCATTTCTTCAAGTTTTTTGCTTAGTGCGGCTCTTTCTTCGCGCGAGTCAATGCCGTTTTCTTCCATAGATTTGGAGGCGTCTTTGTAGAGATTTTTGGCTGTCTCTTCATTTGCGTAAACAGCGTCCCTTATCTTTTCTGCTACTTCGTCGAATTTTCCACTCATATAAAACCTCACACGGGGGGAAGGGTTGCAGGTGCGTGGTTGCTGTCCACGTCAAAACCTTACTGCGGAGCACTTTGCCGCGACCTGAACAGAACCTTGCCAACTTCTAACCGAAGTTTCAAAAGGCGCCGGATTGTGCCTATAATTGGGCGATTCAAACTAAAATTTCCCCTCCGGCTCTAATCTGTGCGGCATCATTCGCTGGCTAAAATCTGCTTACTGGCTTCGCTGTCCTTCTTGAACGGATGTGCTGAGTCGCCGACGCAGAGCCGTGACCACCGCAAACTAGAGAGGTTGAGCGAGCGAAGTGAGTTTCAAAAAACAGTCGATATCGACCGACTGAAAAGGTTATCTGCAAACTCCGAAACAACTCCAGCCGCCAAAGAGGTTCTTGCCAGGCAGCAAGAGGTTTTTCTCAAAGTCGACGAATGGCGTGATCGCAAGCTTTTCAATCAATGCCTGGCTGAATTACGTCCCTTGTTGGAAATGCAGTTGCGCGTTTTAGGCGATCGCAACATTCATTTGATCAGCACATACAAACGTCTTCGAAAAACCTACGAAGGTCTGAAAGACGACGTTCAGGCGGAAAAGTACGCTAGGCTGAGCTGCGATTTGAGCGACTACTACTTTGAAAAGAACTCTCCGGATTCAGTCAATCTCAGGCTTGAACTCTGCAAAATTCTTTTAAAACAAAAGAAGGCTAAGGAAGCCGAGTCCATGCTTTTGCAAATGCAGAAGATGCTGGAGGCAAGAGCAATTAGTCGTGCGTCGGAGCCGTCCGTTTTGCAGCGACTTGGCGAGCTGTATATGGATCAACATAGGTATAAAGAAGCTAGTGAAGTTCTGAAACTAACTTCGCAGAAGACGCGAGAGCGGCTGCCGGACGTTGAATTTGGTCCCACTCAAGAACAAATTGACGGACGCTTGAAAAAATGTATGATGCTGCTTTCGAGGTAAGCGGTTTTGAAACTCAAGCAATCGATATCGATCGTCATTGCTTTACCGCTTCTGTTTCTGTTCGTTGTATGCGGCACTGTTTACTTTCATTCGGTTCAGCTGGACGAGCAATTCTCAGAGCAGCAAAAGCTCAGTCAGGCAGTGGCTGCCTGCCAATCGTACACTTCGCTGATGATTCGCGCCGGCGCTACATTATCGAAGATTGGCAATGACAAATCGAAGACAAAATTCACTGGATATAGAGATCACTTCAAAGAGATTGAAAGTGGAAATGAACAGCTCAAGCGGATTGCGGAGCTTGTGCCGAGCGAAAAGGCGGCGGTCGAAAGCATTCTTTCGACGGATGATGAGTTTCGATCTCTGGCTAGAGAACTTGTTGCGATTACCAGCTCACATAAAGGAAAGCACCGCGATAGCCGTTCTGTAATCACGGTCTTCGAGTTGATTGACCACACGCGGAAGCGTTTTTCGATACTGAAAGAGATGCAGGCTCGACTGCTGCAGCAATACAGCGAGTCTGTGAAAAACGGCGACAAGCTAAAGACTCAATTCGATATTTTTAGTTTTGTTTTGCTCGCCAGCTGCATTGCAGCGGTGCTTACATTCGCTGCTGCTCTCTTCGTTCAGCGCAGAGTAATTCACCGACTGAACATACTGGCCTTAAACACTCGTCGATTCATGACTCAGAAGGCTCCAGTCGCAAGGCTTGAGGGAAACGATGAAGTGGCGCGGGTTGACAGGGCGCTGCATGCGATGGTGGCGGAAACTAATGAAATATTGAAACGTGAAAGAGCCGTAATTGATAGAACGAAAGCTGCGATCTTCTCAGCGGATGAAAGTTTCACAATACAAACACAAAGCCCGTCGTGCAGTCAATTGTGGAGCAAGCAAGCCGCTGTTGGTGCAACCAGGCTGTCGAGATTGTTCGAGCAACAGGCTTGGGAAATCATAGAACAGCAACTTTTATTAGCACGGAAAGAAGACTATGCGGCAAACTTTACGGTGCGGCTGTCTGATTCGCAGTCAGATGGTTTGCCGCGCACATTCTTCAGCTCCGTTGCTTGGAATAAAGTGGAGAAGAAATATTTTTGCACTTTCACCGATATCAGCGAATCAGAGCGAAAGCGCGATGAGATTCGCAGTCGTGAAGAGAAAATTCGGGCGCTGATGGAGCTGATGCCTAGCGCACTGTTGTTGTTGGACAATGATGGGTGCATTCGCATGTGCAATGCCGCAGCCAGTCAGATTTTCAGTCAATCAATGCAGGAATTGGTGGGCAAGCCTATTCTTCAGTTTCTCTCCCTTTCGTCGGGAAGTGGCAGTGCAGCCAACTTATTAGAGTTTTGCAAAGGCAAAGTGACTGAAGCTACGTTGACCAATTCGCATAACACATCCGTGCAGACTCAAATGACTGCGGATAACTTCGACTCATCGTCCTGGCTTGTAGTTCTCATTGATGTTAGTGAGCGCCACAAGCTTGAAGAAGCGCGACGAAATATCGTTTCGGTCATTGCTCACGATATTCGCACTCCACTCACTTCTATGCTGGCCAACGTTGACCTCTTGCTTTCAATGGGAGATAGACGACCTGATGTTTCTCAAAACCAGGAAATTATTTCTGTAAGAAAGACCTGTAAGGTTCTCACAGCGCTGATTTCCGAACTGCTGACCATGCAAAGATTCGGGCAGCCCGGCGCTGCGGTTCAATCGTTCAAATTGTGCACTTTGGAAGATTTGCTCGATGAATCCGTTGAAGCATGTTTTGATGCATCGATAGCTGCTGGTGTAGCCGTTGACTCTGAGACTACCAAGGAAACAGTATCCATCGACATCGAGAGATCTCAGCTCTGCATCATCAAGCTGCTCCGATTGCTGATCCTGTTCGCGAAGAAGGGTTCGCTCATTACTATTGGTGGCGCATTGGTAGACCGCGCGGGCGAAACAACATTCGATGTTAAATTCGAGGTTACCGATCAAGCATCAAAGCACGTTTCGCTGCAAGATTTCTTGAATGCCAAAAGACCGCCGGACGAGGCTGTGGAAATATCCGTTTTAAACATATTGGTTCGCAATCTCGGTGCCAATTTGATTTTTAGCGGGCATGCCATGAACTTGCAGTTACCAGTTTTGCGCTCCATACTATTTGAAACCTCCATCCCGAACGAATCATCCGTTTTTCAAACACAGGAAAATAGTTAGCATCCAACATGGCAAGTATTTTTATTGTCGAAGATGATGAAACTCTCCGTTCTACCGTCATTCAGTGGCTGGAGGCAGATCATCACCGGGTGGAGTTTTCCGGCGACGGTACAGAGGCGAGCGAATTCATTCGCATGCGCTCATATGATCTGATCATTCTAGATTGGGATTTGCCCGGCATGACAGGCTTTGAGATTTGCAAGCATTACAGAGCACAGGGCGGCAAAACGCCTGTGGTTATGCTCACGGGGAAAGGTGAGGTAAAAAATCGTGTTGAAGCGCTCGACCACGGCGCTGACGACTACATTGTCAAACCATTCGACATCCAGGAGTTGCTTTCACGTGTCCGGGCTATTCTTCGACGACCGGCGGCATCATACACCGGCGATGTTCTTAAAGCCGGCGACCTCACGCTCGACACAGTAAAACGCAGAGTGAAAGTCTCAGGCACAGAGGTTCAATTGAAGCCGCTGGAATATGCGGTGCTTGAATTTTTTCTGCGCAACCCCAATCGCGTCATCTCTCCGGATCTGCTTCTCCAGCATGTTTGGTCGAGCGATGCGGAAGGCTCTGTCGAAGCCGTCTATGTATGCATCAATCGCCTGCGCAAGAAAATTAAGGGCAATAGCGAATTGATTCACACTGTTCACGGCAGCGGATATCAATTGATCGTGCCTGATTGATATGGAAAGCGGCACCTTCATTAGCAATCGATTGGCGTCGCAGATAATGCTGCTCGCTCTTGCGCCTTTTTTATGCGCGCTTATTGTTTTAATTATTCTTGGGTGTTTTTCGCAAAACATAGAAGAAGCGCAGACCCGGGAGAAAGCCGCTCAAGCAGCGTTGCAGGATTCGTTTGTGTTGTGCCAATCGCTGCTGGACTCCATATATCAGGTTACCGAATACTCGATCAATGCCGGTGAAGGCAGTCTGGATCGTTTTATAACTGCACGAGAGCAAATGCCGAATAAATTTGCCGCCATGAAGGCTGCTGCTGTCGGCGACAAGGAGCTGACAGCGATTGTCGATGAGCTTTTAGCTTGCGGAAAACTCCTGGTGCGTCTGACCGACGAGTCCATCGGTCTTTCGCAAATCGCTCCCAAAGATGTCTGCGAAGCGCGAATGGCGGAAAATCACAGCCTTCTGCGCATCCTTGTGCTGCATGTATCTGGGTTGATCACCGATTATGCTGCTGGTTTGGAAGAACGAATCCGGTCATCACCGGCTGGGTCATTCGCCGCTCGGCAGAAACTTTTGCAGCTGTCAGCCTTCGGCATCGCGGCAGTAATCGCACTGACAGTTTTGGCTGCTGCACTCCTTACAAAAAATGTCAGCAACAGACTTTCAACAGTCGCCGCCAACTGCGAGTTGGTCGCCAAAGGCGAACGCCCTCGCGTGCCGATGGAAGGCGACGATGAAATCAGCGAGATAGATCGCGCATTTCATGCAATGCACAGTCAGCTTTTGCTTACGCGCTCGCGGGAGACGGCTGCTGTCAATCACTCGGCCAATGTGATCATGACGTTGAGCGACAAACTATTTATTGAAAAGGTTAATGACGCCATTCAAAAATTGTGGGGATACAAGCCGAATGATGTGATTGGAGAGAACATAACCGCATATCTTGAGACAGACGAGCTGGAGCATGTGCCTGACCAATTTAGGAGCGCGCGCAAAGCCGAGTCCGGTAATTTCGAAACCTTCGTGCGAACAGCAGATGGAAAGCAATCGGCGAACTTTTGGACCGTTACCTGGTCGGAGCCGCAAGAAAAATTCTTTCTTGTCGCGCAAGATATTACCGAGCTAAAAGAGCTTGAAGAGAAGTTGAAAGAAAGCGAGCGCCGTATGCAACTGATATTTGCTCGGATGCCTGCCGGTTTGATGCTTGTTGCAACCGGCGTCGAATTTGTCAACACACAAGCTGAAAATATTTTGGGCTATTCGCCCGGACAGCTCGCGGGAGTCCCAGTTAAGGACGTACTTCCCGGCGATGGTCTACAACGACTGCAGCAATCTGAAGGTCCGATCGAAGTCGAGTTTCGCTCAGCATCCGCAGAAAGCATGATCATGGAAGCGGTGGCGAGGCGGTTGAATGAAGGGCAAATTTTGATAATTCTCGCAGACAGCAGAGAGAAAAACGCCTTAAAACAAGCGCGGCAGCGTCTCAGCTCGCTTATCGTAGACGATATCGAACAGCCGCTTAAGGACATTTCGCAGTCTTTTCAAATTTTGTGCGAAAAGTTTGGGGATGATGCTCAACTAGCCAAACCCGTCAATCGTCTGGCGCGAGAAGCAGCAAGATTAGTGCGTTTGTTCGGTGAATTGGTGAACACTGGCGCTCCAGAGATGGAAAACCTCACCGTCAACTCCGCTATTGTCGAAATTCATGAAATCGCTCTCGATGCTGTATCCGCCGCGCAGGATCTCGCTGCAGCCAGAGCGGTTCGGATCACTTGCGACTGCCGCGCCGGCTTTGTTATGGCTGATCCGGATCGAATCAGACAAATTCTCACCAATCTTCTGAGCAATGCCATCAAGTTTGCTCCTCAAGATTCAATAATTGCCGTGAGTGGAAAAATACAGGGCGAGCGCTATCTGCTATCAGTTTGCGATCAGGGTCCGGGCATTCCGAACGAACTGGAAGAGCTGATTTTCATGCCTTTCAAACAAGTGAAAAGAAGCGATGCTTACAAGCTTGGTGGCAGCGGCATGGGGCTTTCGATTTGCCGGCAATTGGCAAAACAAATGGACGGCGAATTGTCCGTTCAAAACAATTCGGACGCTGGATGCACTTTTACTCTTACGCTGCGAACTTCGTCCGCCACTCATCCAACTGCTTCTTAAGTTCTGGATGGATTTTTATCGAGAGCCAGTAAAGTCCTTTTAGAACACCCATGGTGGGTCGCGCCAGCATGTCGTCTTTTGGTGCCGGCAAGAAAAACAGTCTATTCTCTTTTACCGCTCGCAACTTATTCCACGGAAATCGTTTAGAAAGATTCATATTTTTAACTTCATACGGCAAGATAACGATGTCCGGATTAGCCATGAGAAGCCGTTCTACGGAAAATTGAGGATATGCCTGCGGAAGGTTGGCGGCGATGTTGTCGCCACCGCATGCGGTGATGGCATCGTTTAGAAAACTCGATTTTCCAATAGTCAGCAAAGGTTGCGGCCATATGCAGTAAAAAACCTTCTGCCTGGACTTTGCGCTGCTTGTTATTTTGGCGAGTGCTTTTAGTGCGGCTTCAAACTTTGATGAAAGTGCTGATGCTTTGCTTTCGGTTTTGCTGAGCTTTCCCACTGTCGTGAGGTTTTCGGGTATGTCACGAAGTTTCTGATTATTCAGGAGCACCACGTTGAAGCCGTGTTTTTTGAGCATTGCTTGGACAGCTTCTTGCCCGCTTACGAGCAGCACGATATCCGGCTTTAATTGAGTGAGACGTTCTAAATTTGCCGAGATAAAAGAGCCGGCTACCGGCACCTTTGCTAGCATTGGTCTCGCATTCTGCAGATGGTTGGCACAGTTAGAGCAAGCACCTACAAGAGATTTCTCAGCGCCGGCATCGATAAGTAATTCCGTATTGGACGGAGCGAGTGACACGATCGAAGGAATTTTCTTTTCTGAACCGGCGGCAAATGCCGGTGGCAGCACCGACAATGCAACGACAAGTGAGATTACGGTGCGGAACATGGTCAAACTTCCATCCATGCCAGGACTTCCCTGACCCGTGCATCATTATCTTTGTCAGCGATTGTGAGCGTTTTATCCCAGAGATTCCAGTCATACAAAGTCATGCGTATGATGCGGTCCATCTGCTTCTGATAATCCGGCTCAGTCCAGCGAAAACCGTCATCGACCGCGGGAAACATCGGCGGCACATAAATAATATGCGTGTATGTTTCCGCC